>ONHZ01000043.1 GCA_900317755.1 uncultured Lachnospiraceae bacterium | reverse complement strand
TGTTGAAATTGTTATTGATAATGCAAAACCAGTGCTATTAGTAAAATGTCAGATACAGAATTTTATTAACAATGAATGAGGCGAAGCAAAGCAGGAGAAATATTTTGAAAAAAACAGGTAAAATTATCAATAGCAGGAAAAATAAATTGGAAAGAAGAGGCAAAATTCTTATCGTAATTTTCGGATTGGTCTCTTTAGCATTATATATTTATTCAGCATATTGTGGAATATCAAATACGAATCTGTGGATGACACAGTTAAACAATAATACGGGTTCCCATAGAGCTCCCAATTGGTATCATATAGGAAGTTCTAGCAGCATTATGTTCAGTGCATCCACATTTTTTTTAATCCCATGGCAAAAGTTTCATAATCAAAAAGCGAGTCGGGCATTTGCCATTTTACACTTTGTAATTCCAATGGCTATTATGGTATTAATACTACTTTTTGGTTCAAACAGGTAGCGAGGAATATCAAAACGAACAGTTAAAGTAGGACATATATTTTGAGGGACTGATTTCAATCTAAAGTGGAATTTAACTCTGCAATTAATACTCTGCAATTAATATTCTATCTAAGGTTGACATTTTTCAAAATAATTTTATAATTTGAACGGTTGCTAGGAAGTTACCTAGTAACGATGTCACAGATTACTTCGTTGCTTTGCAACTCTCGCAATCTTACAAACACCTCGAATCCCGCACATTTGTAAACAAATATGCTTCTTCTCGGTGTTTGGCGGCCAGAATACAATATTGCCTTATTATGCAAGCATAAACGGCAATATTGCATTCTGGCCTGGACATCTACATATTGTTAGACGGTGAAGCGTCAAGTGCCATCGGGCTGTGGGAGTTGCCCAGTGGACGAAGAATCGGATATTTCTAAGCTGTGCAGGTTTGAAGGCTTCTAATTAAGACATGCACATCAAAGGCTTATGAATGAAAAATTCGATTCACGGTTTCACCAGTTCGCAGCCCGAGGTGTAAAATGTCAAAATTAAACCAAAAGACTGGCAGTTCTTCTGCCAAATCATCCATCAATCCCAGGATTATTACAATTTCAGCGATGCTTGTTGCCATCGGCACAGTGCTTGGATTTTTCAAAATCCCGATTACAAGCCTTGTCGAAATCCGTTTCCAGTCGATTCCGATTGAAATCGGCGGCGCAGTTTTCGGCCCATTCATAGGCGGAATAATTGGAATGCTTACGGATGTGCTTTCTTACATCGTGCGTCCGACAGGTGCATTCTTTCCTGGATTTACAATCAGCTCTATTATTACTGGCGTGATCTTCGGAATTATTCTTCATGGAAAGGAACCAAAGCTCTGGAGGGTATTTCTTGCAGGACTCATCAACATGATCGTTGTCAGCTGCCTATTAAATACACTGTGGCTTTCGATTCTTTATAGCACGCCATTCACAGTAAGCTTCATTTCCCGTTTGCCAAAGAATCTCGTGATGTACCCGATTGATACGATTATTTTCTATGCAGTAATAAAGAGCGTGAAGACAGCTATGAACCGATTTCAGATAAGCGGTGCAAGAGCGTGACAAATATATCCTGAATTCTGGTCCAGCATCGTATTAGACTAATTTTTATAGAAAAATAGAAATGAACGAATTTACATACAAAGACGCAATAGATTATATTGATTCGATAAAGCCATTTGGCTCGAAGCCTGGTCTTGAGAGAATTGCCGAGCTTATGAAGCGGCTTGGCAATGTTCAGGATACACTTCAGTATGTCCACGTTGCCGGGACGAACGGCAAGGGCTCGTTTGCAGAATATATGTCGTCGATTCTGACAGCAGCTGGCTATAAAACCGGACTTTATATTTCACCATCCCTTGTGAAAATAAATGAGCGTTTTCTTATAAATAATGAGCCGATTTCTGATGGAGATTTTGCGCGCCTGACGGAGATCGTCAAGGAAAAAGCAGACGAGATGGAACGTGACGGTCTTGAACGTCCGACTGAATATGAGACCACGAATGCGATTGCGTTTCTTTATTTTGCCGAGCAGAAATGTGATTTTGTCGTGCTTGAAACCGGGATGGGCGGCCGCCTTGACTCGACGAACATTATCAAGAATCCGCTTCTTTCAGTCATCATGACGATTTCGTATGATCATATGAAATATCTTGGGAATACGCTTCCTGAAATTGCCACGGAAAAAGCAGGCATTATCAAAAAGGATTCTGCCGTGCTTTTCTATCCGAATAAGGACAGGCTTGTGAAAGACGTTTTCATAGCAAAGGCTAAACGTTTAGGTACGGCATGCTACGAGGCTATTTTGCCGCAGGCACTTACACGTGATCTGAATGGCCAGACGTTTTCGATGGCAAGGCTTTTTCCGAATATGAAAAATTCTGCGGATGCAAAACAGTTCGAATTTCATACGAAGTTTCTGGGCCTTTATGAAATAAATAATGCAGCGATGGCGATTGAGGCTGCGCTGATATTGAACTCTGAAATGAGAAGGAAAGGCATCACTCATATTGATGAAGAAAATAATGATTCAGATGATAGTGAAAAGACTTCAGAGCCTGCCCACATTTCTTTTGATGCCATTCACAAAGGAATCGAAAACGCCGACTGGCCATGCCGTTTCGAGCTTGTGAAAAAGCACCCGTATTTCTTAATTGATGCTGCGCATAATGTCGAGGGTGTGAAGGCTCTCACTGAAAGCATAAAGGCGTATTTTCCATATCTCTGCCGCCACGGAATTACATTCATCACCGGCGTCCTGAAGGACAAGGAATATGAGAAGATGTTTGCAGAAATCCTTCCATTTGCGAAGAAATTCTATACGGTAACGCCGGATTCACCCCGTGCGCTTTCAGCTGAAGAATTGGCAAAATATTTGAAGGCATCAGGTGCTAAGGTAGAAGCATGTGATACCTATAAAACAGCAGCAGACAAGGCACTTGCAGGCGGTGGATATGATGATGTGATTGTGGCTTTCGGGTCATTGTATTTTGCTGGGAAGCTAAAAGAGGTGCTGTAATGTTAAATCAGTTTTCACGCACGCAGCTCGTCCTCGGTAAGGCCAAGATGGACAGGCTTCGTGATAGTAATATTTTAATATTTGGAATTGGCGGCGTCGGCGGCTATGTTGTCGAGGGACTCGCACGCTCAGGCGTCGGACACTTCACGCTTGTCGATGATGACGAGGTCTGCCTTACAAACATCAACCGTCAGATTCTAGCCACGATAAAGACTGTTGGCAAATACAAGGTCGATGTCGCAGAAGAGCGGATTCACGATATCAACCTTCATGCCGAGGTTGAGAAAAAGAAGTGTTTTTTCCTGCCTGAGAATGCGGACGACTTTCATTTTGAAAAATACGACTATATTGTCGACTGCATAGATACGGTGACAGGAAAGCTTGAAATCATCGAGCGCGCGAAGAAGGTCGGCGTACCTGTCATCAGCTGCATGGGTGCCGGGAACAAGGTCGATCCGTCGCAGCTTCATGTTGCCGACATTTATGAAACCACGATGGATCCGCTTGCAAAGGTAATGCGCCATGAGCTCAGGAAGAGGAATATTAAATCGCTCAAGGTCGTTTATTCTACTGAGAAGCCGCTCCGTCCGGTAGATGACATGTCGATTTCCTGCCGTACGCACTGCATCTGCCCGCCTGATGCACCGCACAAATGCACGGAACGCCGTGATATTCCGGGCTCGACATCCTGGGTGCCGTCAATCGCTGGACTCATGATGGCTGGGGAGATTATTTCTGACTTAACGCGGGATATTCCGAGAGCATAAATCTAAATATGATGGAGTAGTAGTAACCAAATTATGCTACTATGGAAAAGATTACTACTTACATTCAAATATACAAAACGGGTCTGTACAATTGAAAGCAGGAGAACAAAATGGAACTTGAAACAGAACTTCAGAAGAAAAAGGAAGCAGTTGAAAAAATAATCAGGGCATATCTTCCAAAGGAGGAAGGCTACCAGTCAGTCATTATGGAGGCGATGAATTATTCTGTGCTCCGCGGTGGAAAACGCTTAAGACCAATTCTTATGGCTGAGACCTGCAAGATGTTTTCCGGCCTTGACATCCTTTCACAGGATGAAAAAATCGAGGCTTCAGTCAATGTTTCAAATTCTGTTTTCGGCAGAAGCGCATCCCAGAAAAATGAAGCCATGTACAGCATTGCCGGACCGCTTGAAAGATTCATGGCAGCGATGGAGATGATTCACAATTATTCTCTTGTACATGATGATCTTCCGGCAATGGATAATGATGATCTTCGCCGCGGAAAGAAAACCACCCACGTCGTATTCGGCGAGGCGATGGGAATCTTAGCTGGCGATGCTTTATTAAACTATGCCTACGAGACCGCAGCAGGCTCTTTCTCGACCTGGGATGATGAGGAATCCACGCTTATTAACCTGCGCTGTGCAAAGTCCCTTTCCGTTCTTTCCAAGAAGTCTGGAATTTACGGCATGGTTGGCGGCCAGGTCTGTGATGTGAACGACGAAGGAAAGGACATTCCAAAGGGCGAGCTCATGTTTATCCATGAGAATAAGACGGCCGCTCTTATTGAAGCTTCCATGATGATCGGTGCTATTCTTGCCGGTGCAAAGGACAGCGATGTGGCAGCAATTGAGAAGATTGCATCAAACATTGGTATTGCCTTCCAGATCCGGGATGATATTCTTGATGTGACATCAACTGATGAGGAGCTAGGAAAGCCGGTAGGCTCCGATGAGAAAAATAAAAAGGTCACTTTCGTGACCTTTGAAGGTGTTGAGAAATCTGAAAAAGAAGTAATCGACAGGACAAATGAAGCAATCGACCTCATGCACTCACTGCCAGGTCAGAATATTTTCCTTGAGCAGCTTATTTTCTCACTTGCTGCCCGACTTAAATAATCTATTAATCATCAATTGCAATCAGATCAGTTGATAGCTTGTTCAATACCTCACGTGCGTAACCATTAATTTTTAACATTAAGTGCAAAAACAAATACTAGATACAACACAAAAAGAACCAGGAGAAATTCAAAATCTCCTGGTTCTTATTATTTTATGATAATCGTCTGAAATAAGTAATCACCCATTCGCCACAAGATATTGCTCGAACTGATTCTCAGGCAGCGGCTTCGAATAATAAAAGCCCTGGATGTAGGTCGCACCAAGTTTTTTAAGTTCCTGCGCTTGGTCTTCTGTCTCGCAGCCTTCAGCAACTGTCTGTATTTCAATGGATGATGCCATGTCAATGACATGGGAAAGTATCATTTTCTTTTTCGGCTGTTCCATGCCTTTTACCAGGCTCATGTCGAGCTTTAAGATATCAAAGGAAATCTCTGACAGAGCAGAAAGTGTGGAGTAACCTGTGCCGAAATCATCAAGCTCAATGACAAAACCTGCGTGATGAAGGGTTTCGATATCCTGCGCTATTTTCTTTGGATTGTCGCTGTAAGCAGATTCCGTAATCTCAAGGTGAAGGTATTCATGCGGAACTTCGTATGAATCAACCAGCTTGATGATGTGGTCTGCAAGATCCCTTCTCTCAAAATCAATCCTGGAAATATTCACAGAAATCGGAATAGGCTGAATGCCCTTTTCAAGCGTTTCGTGAAGGCTCTTGGCGACCTCTTCCCATACATATTCATCAAGCTTTGAGATAAAGCCGTTCTGCTCGAAAATAGGAATGAACTGACCGGGACTTATGAAGCCGAGTGTAGGAGAGTTCCAGCGGACGAGCGCTTCAGCGCCGCCTGTATTGTCATTCTTTATGGAATGCTTCGGCTGGTAATATACTTCGAATTCATGATGTGCGATGGCGCTTTCCATATTGTCGGAAATCAGCTGCTCCGTCTCAGCCTGGGATTTCAGCTTCTCATCATAAAGAGCGAAATTCTTGTCATAGCTTTTGTAGATTTTCTTCAGGGCAGTAGCAGCTTTGTCACACATGAAGTCAACAGCCTCGTCTCTGTCTTCTACCTGAAAAATGCCATATTTCATCGTAACAGGAGCAATGTCATTGTCACGAAGATAATTTGTGACTGGCATGAACATGGAAGGATATTCGGAAACCGGTCTTCTCTTTACAAGAAGGGCAAACCGGTCTGCCATCAGACGTCCGCAGAGCTCACCATCTTTGATAATGCCCTTGAAGAATGAAGCCACATGGCAGAGTACCATATTTCCGGTCTTCCAGCCTTCGCGCTCATTTATGAGGCGGAAGCCTTCGATGTTCGTGATGATGATGTCATAATCCGAATATGGATGTTCATGAATCTCTCGTTCGGCATAATGATAAAAGAAGGTCTGACTATAGACGCCAGTAAGACTGTCGCGTTCAGCCATCTTGATAATGGATAAGGACTCCTCCATTGTGTCGAATGTATCCATATGATCTAACTCCTTAGAAAAAATAATCTGTCGTCCGTGACAGAGATATAAAAAATATCAGCAGATATTATAAATCGATTGATATTCTTCTGTAAAAATTTGGTAAAAATTAATATAGCGCAAATTTTTCAAATTTTCAAGGAATATTGTAGCTCTGCGCAAAATCATTTATATTTTTCACAAAAACGGAGGATGATTTTTGTGTAACTGTACAAAATTTGTAAAAGTTTGAAATTTGATATTGAAAACGTTTCCAAAGTTTGTTAAATTAAGTAAAATCTGCGAAAATCCTCTACTGCTTCGCAGAATCGATTATTAATATTGTTTTTATTATTTTTGGAGGAAAAAATGAGATCCAGCGGAGTTTTACTCCCGGTTTTCTCGCTTCCGGGGAAATACGGAATCGGCTCACTATCTAAAGAAGCTTATGCTTTCGTAGATTTTCTGAGCGATGCAGGACAGAAATATTGGCAGATACTTCCGATCGGGCCGACATCATATGGGGATTCGCCTTATCAGACATTCTCTTCCTTTGCAGGGAATCCATATTTTATTGATCTGGATGCACTAATCGCAGAAAAGCTCATCACTGCAAAAGATCTGAAAGGCGTAGATTTCGGCAGAAAAGAGACAGATATCGCATACGGAAAGCTTTATGAGGCTAGATTTAAGGTCCTTCGCAAGGCATTTGAGAACAGCGGTATTTCAAAAGATAGAAAGTTTCAGGCTTTTCTTAAGGCAAACGAGAATTGGATAGACGATTATGCATTATTCATGGCACTCAAAGATTCTTTCGATGGAAAGAGCTTCTATGAGTGGCCGGATGCATTGAAGAAACGTGAAGAAAAGGCGCTTGCCGAAGCAAAAGAGAAATATGCAGAAGATATTCTCTTCTATGAATTCCTTCAGTTTGAGTTCGAAAAGCAGTGGAAAGCACTGAAGGCCTATGCGAACAAGAAGGGCATTGAGATCATCGGCGACATTCCGATTTATGTAGCTGCAGATTCTGCAGATGTCTGGGCAAATCCAAAGCTTTTCGATCTTGACAAGAGCTGCATGCCAATTCACATTGCAGGCTGCCCTCCGGATGCGTTCGCAGTTGACGGACAGCGCTGGGGCAATCCTGTTTACAACTGGGCATACCACAAGAAGACGGGCTATGCATGGTGGATCGAGAGAATGACACGCTGCATTGCTCTCTATGACGTCATCAGAATCGACCACTTCAGAGGCTTTGATGAATATTATTCTATTGACAGCTCTGAAGAGACTGCAAGGAATGGCAAGTGGGTAAAGGGACCTGGATATTCACTTTTTGAGGCACTGAAGAAGGCCATCCCTGATATGAAGGTCATTGCTGAAGACCTTGGTTTTATCACAGATACAGTCAGGGAACTTATTAATAAGACAGGTTTCCCGAACATGAAGATCGTAGAGTTTGGCTTTGACGGAAGGAAGCTGAATACCAAAAAGGCTGACAAGCTTCCGCACAATGAATACCTCACCTGCAATTTCCCGAATACGAACTGTGTCGTATATACAGGAACACATGATAATGAGACAGTCAAAGGATGGCTCAAGCATATGAAGAAGGCCCAGCTCGATGAGTTCAAGGCTTATGCAGGGACTGATTCTGATGACTATGACGTTCTTACTGACAGGGCAATTGACCTGGCATTATCATCTGTTGCTGAAATGGCAATTATTCCTATGCAGGATTATCTGCATTTAGGAAATGAGGCAAGAATAAATACTCCGTCGACGACAGGTGCAAACTGGAGATGGAGAATGAAGAAGGGCTCATGTACAAAGGAACTTGCAAAGAGCATAAAGATGCGGACCATTCTCTATTGCAGGAACAGCTGATAATAGAGGAGGATTTATGTCTAAACCTGTGACAATAAAAGACATTGCAAGAATCTGCGGTGTCGGGGTTAGTACCGTATCAAGAGCGATAAACGACGATCCTGCCATAAAGGCTGAGACAAAAGAGAAAATCCTTGCTGCTGTTAAAGAATATCACTATGTGCCAAATATCAGTGCCCGGAACCTTCAGGCCACAGAGACAAATACGATTGGTCTCATGGTACGCGGCGTAGGAAATGTCTTTTTTCAGGAGATGTACCATCTGTTTCAGACCGAACTTGAAAAAAATGGTTATTCCTATGCCATTCACGATGTGAATGAGGATGACGAAGTCCTTATGGAGGCCATGCAGCTCGAAAGAGAGCGCAGGCTGAAGGGAATCATTTTCTTAGGCGGAAGGCTGACGGCAAGGCATGAGAGTCTGACAGATCTGAATGTGCCATTCGTCCTTTGCACGGTTGCACATCAGGACGCAGATTCGATTGCGGATTATAATGCCGTTGCCATCGATGATGCGAAGGAAGGTTACAGAGCCACGAATTACCTTATCGAAAAGGGACATAAGAGCATCGCAATCATAGCCGGTAAGGAGCATGACCGTGAGGTCGGCAGGAACAGGCTGAATGGATACTTCAGGGCACTGAAGGATCACGGGATTGAAAGAGACCAGGATCTGGTTGCCTACATGAGGTCAGACATTCCTGAATTTACCGCAGAGAATGGATATCTTACGATGAAGAATCTTCTCTCAAGAGGAAAGAAATTCACGGCAGTTGTCTGTATTTCCGATATGGTGGCATTTGGCGCATACAAAGCGATTTATGAAGCAGGGCTGAAAATACCGGACGATATTTCAGTCATAGGATTCGACGGGATTGACCTTGGAAGATTTATGTATCCAGCACTTACTACGGTAGCGCAGCCGGCCAATGATTTGGTCAGCGCCACAACAGATCTTCTTTTCAGAAATATTGAGAAAGCACGTGAGCCAGAGCAGATTATCTGCGGCGCCACGCTGAAGGAAAGGGAATCCGTTAAGGTGATCAAATGATCTTTGACAAATTTTTTAATAAAAAAGATGAAACAACAGAATTTGCAAACACAGAAGGGAGCAAAAACTCAATGGAAAACGTTGAACAGAAAATTGAAAGCACGATGAAGAAGTACTTCGGACGCGGCATCGATCAGTGTACTGACGATGAGATGTACCAGGGATTACTTCTTCTCACAAAGGAAGAGCTTGCAGGACGTCCTGCGATGCAGGGAGATAAGAAGCTTTATTACATCTCCGCAGAATTCCTTATTGGAAAACTTCTTTCAAACAATTTAATTGACCTTGGCATTTACAAAGATGTAAAGGAAGCGCTTGAGCGCCATGGCAAGACAATTGACCTGATCGAGACACATGAGCCTGAGCCTTCACTTGGTAATGGCGGTCTTGGAAGACTTGCTGCGTGCTTCCTTGATTCTATCGCAACACTTGGTCTTCCTGGCGACGGCGTAGGCCTTCGTTACCACTTCGGTCTCTTCGAGCAGAAGTTCAAGAACAGAAAGCAGGATGAGCAGGAAAATCCTTGGCTCAATGATAACAGAAGCTGGTATACACGCCGTGATGATGTCAGATTTGACATTCCTTACAGAAGAACAACGCTGAATTCTGTAATGTATGATATTGCAGTTCCAGGCTATGGCCAGGAAGGTGTAAATTATCTTCACCTTTTCGATATTGATACAATCGACGAGTCAATCGTTCATGATGGAATTGATTTCGACAAGAATGATATTTCAAAGTGCCTGACACTTTTCCTTTATCCTGATGATTCAGACAGAGCAGGCCAGCTCCTTCGTGTTTATCAGGAATATTTCATGGTTTCAAATGCAGCACAGCTCATTATCAAGGAGCAGAAGGATAAGGGGAATGACCTTCATGATCTTGACAAGCATGTTGCCATCCAGATTAATGATACACATCCATCAATGGTCATCCCTGAGCTCATCCGTCTTCTTCAGAATGAAGGCTTCACAATGGATGAGGCAATTGACGTAGTTACAAAGACCTGCGCTTACACGAACCATACCATCCTCGCTGAGGCGCTTGAGACCTGGCCTTATGACTACATGGAAGAGGTTGTTCCTCATCTTCTTCCTATCATCCGTGAGCTTGATAACAGGGTTGCCCATAAGTATTCAGACAAGTCTGTCCGCATCATTGATGATGACAAGAGAGTTCACATGGCTCATATGGATATTCACTATGGTCATTCAGTAAACGGCGTTGCTGCTCTTCATACTGACATTCTGAAGGATACAGAGCTTCACAACTTCTATGTTCTTTATCCTGACAAGTTCAATAATAAGACAAATGGTATTACCTTCCGTCGCTGGCTTGTTCACTGCAATCCTCGTCTGACAGACCTTCTCACAGAGAAGATTGGCGATGGCTTCATCAAGGATGCTGGCGAGCTCGAGAAGTTCCTTCAGTACAAGGACGATCCGGATGTCATCAAGAGACTTGAGGACATCAAGCGTGATAATAAGAGAGCCTGCGCTGACTACTTCAGAGCACAGCAGGGCATCGACATCAATCCTGACTCCATCTTCGATGTTCAGGTAAAGAGACTTCATGAATATAAGCGTCAGCAGATGAACTGCTTATTCGCAATTCATAAGTACCTTGAAATCAAGGCTGGCAAGAAGCCTTCCCGCCCGATCACAATGATCTTTGGTGCAAAGGCAGCTCCTGCATACATTATCGCTAAGGATATCATTCATCTAATTCTCTGCCTCCAGGAACTCACAGCAAATGATCCAGACGTAAGGGATTATTTCAGAGTTGTCATGGCTGAGAACTACAATGTTACCTATGCTGGCAAGATCATTCCTGCAGCTGAGATTTCTGAGCAGATTTCTCTTGCATCAAAGGAAGCTTCCGGTACTTCAAACATGAAGTTCATGGCAAACGGCGCTATCACACTTGGTACGCTTGATGGTGCAAATGTCGAGATCAAGGACCTTGTAGGTGATGAGAACATCTACATCTTCGGTACAAAGCCAGACAAGGTCATCGACCTCTATGCGACAAGCGGCTACAATGCAAAAGCCATCTATGACAGTGATCCTGAGATCAAGAAGCTCGTTGACTTCATCGTTGGGCCGGAAATCATGGCACTTGGCGATGCTGAGAACCTGAACAGACTTCATCATGAGCTCATTTCTAAGGACTGGTTCATGACACTCCTTGATACGAAGGAATACATCGAGACAAAGGAGAAGGTTTACAAGGATTATGAAGACCAGACAGCCTGGAACAAGAAGGCAGTTGTAAACATTGCCAAGTCTGGCTTCTTCTCATCAGACAGAACCATCGCTCAGTACAATCAGGATATCTGGAAGTTAAAATAATCCGATATAGAGAAATAAGTAAGCGCGCCAGCTATATTTGCGCGTTTGATTGTAAATTTTCAGGCACCTGTGGGAATTTTCCTGCAGGTGTTTTTTTCGTGCTGTGAGGAATTATGTAATTATGCTTTTTGAATCTTGTGGCATGTCTGCAAAAATATTTAATAAATCACTTTTACAAATGTGGAAAAATGTTCTTCGAGATGATACAATAATTTCATTATTGTTTTAGAGGAGAAAAGCCATGATTGAAAAGCTTATTGATGAAATAGTAAAAAAAGATGCGCCTATTGTTGCAGGTCTTGATCCGCAGCTTTCCATGATCCCGGAGCACATTATGAATGCAGCTATTCAGAAGTACGGTGAGACACTTGAGGCAGCAGGCGAAGCAATCTTAGGATTTAATATAGCAATCGTTGATGCAATTGCAGATTTAGTTCCTGCTGTAAAGCCGCAGATTGCGATGTATGAGCGATATGGTGTTCCGGGACTTATGGCATATGAGAGCACGGTTGATTACTGCCACAGGAAAGGACTTATCGTCATTGCAGATATCAAGCGTGGCGATATAGGTTCTACTTCAGCAGCATATGCAGATGGTCATCTTGGTAAAGTCACGGTCGGCTCAGAAACAATCGCTCCATTCGATGCTGATTTTGCAACGGTAAATCCTTACCTTGGTTCAGATGGCGTCAAGCCATTTGTCGACGTCGCAAAGGAAAATGACAAGGGATTATTCATTCTTGTAAAAACTTCAAATCCATCTTCTGGAGAATTCCAGGACAAGGTATTCTCAGACAATGCTAAGTCTCTCTATGAGACTGTTGCAGACATGGTAAATGTCTGGGGTGCTGACTCGATGCACGGAGATTATTCTGATGTCGGCGCCGTTGTTGGCGCTACTTATCCGGAAGTCGGCGAGAAGATGAGAAAGGTAATGAAGAATTCCTACATCCTTGTTCCTGGCTATGGTGCGCAGGGCGGAAAGGGTGAAGACCTAAAGGCTTTCTTTAATAAAGATGGACTTGGCGCAATTGTAAATTCTTCAAGAGGCATCATTGCCGCATGGCAGAAGGAACCATACAAGGACAAGTTTGATGCAAAGCATTTTGCGGATGCATCACGCCAGGCAGTACTTGACATGAAGGAAGACATCAATAAGAATGCGCTTGGAAAATAAATTTACGTGTTGCAATTTCTCTGTGAGCATAATCTCAAATTAAGGTGGCATCATGAATTTTCTTGAAGAACGAATAATAAAGGATGGCATTGTAAAGGAAGGAAATATTTTAAAGGTCGACAGCTTCCTAAATCATCAGATGGACATTGGTCTTTTCAATGAAATGGGAGCAGAATTTGCCCGCCGTTTCGACGGCCTTCCGATAAATAAAATCCTTACGATTGAAGCATCAGGAATTGGAATTGCCTGCATCGTCGCAGAGCACTTCGGAAATGTCCCTGTCGTATTTGCAAAGAAATCCCAGAGCGTGAATCTTGATGGAGAGATGTATATGGCGGATGTCGCTTCGTTTACCCACAAGAATACGAATCATGTCATAGTCTCAAAGAAATTCCTGGATTCTTCCGACCATGTGCTGTTAATTGACGATTTTCTTGCAAACGGCTGCGCGCTTCAGGGACTTATTTCAATATGCGATGAAGCCGGGGCTACTGTAGAAGGCATAGGAATTGCAGTGGAAAAGGGCTTCCAGCCGGGCGGTGAGAAGATCCGCTCGATGGGTTACAGGCTCGAGTCCCTTGCGATTGTTGAGAGCATGGATGCCAAGACTGGAAATATTATTTTTCGAGAACAATAAGATTATTGATTAACATCCCTTTGGTAAAGAACATAGCGTTTTTTTGCCGAAGGGATTTATTTTGCAATTTCTTCATAAGAATAGATGTAATTATGTGAACGTTTAGTGAATAATTATATTGAAAACACTTCATTAAAATGATAATATACGAAAGTGTTGTTTGTGAAGCGGGAAAGAATATTGAATGGTACTGGAATTTACAATGGCGTAGAGGATTTTCCCCTCTGCGCCGTTTTGCATTTTTTAGTATATTTTCCCATATTCACATTTTTGGAAGGAGATTAAGATGAAAAGATTCAAAAAAGCGTTAGCGGTACTCTGTTCCGCTGCAATGATGTTCTCGTTCACCGCATGCGGCAGCAGCAGTTCATCATCAACTGACTCTTCTAAGGATTCATCTACTGAATCCTCAGATTCCACAAAGAAGAGCGACCTCAAGGTAGGATTCATTTACCTTCATGATGAGAACTCAACTTACGACCTGAACTTCATGAATGCCGCAGAAGCAGCATGTAAGGAAGCAGGTGTTGAGTGCGTCGAGAAGACAAACATCCCTGAAGGCCAGGAGTGCTATGATGCAGCATGTGAGCTTGCTGATGAAGGCTGCGGAATTGTATTCGCAGATTCATTCGGCCATGAGGATTACATGATTCAGGCAGCAAAGGAATATCCTGATGTTCAGTTCTGCCACGCTACTGGTACACAGGCTCATACCGCCGGACTTTCAAATTTCCACAATGCATTTGCTGATATCTTCGAAGGAAGATACCTTGCAGGTATTGCAGCAGGCGAGAAGCTTAATGAGATGATTAATGATGGAAAGATCACAGCTGACCAGACAAAGATGGGTTATGTCGGCGCCTTCACATATGCTGAGGTTATTTCTGGATATACAGCTTTCTATCTTGGCGCAAAGTCAATCTGCCCTACGGTTACAATGGAAGTTACCTTCACAGGTTCATGGTACGATGAGACCGCTGAGAAGGAAGGCGCAAACAACCTCATCAATGATGGCTGCGTACTTATTTCACAGCATGCTGATTCAATGGGTGCGCCTACAGCCTGCGAGACAGCCGGTGTTCCAAACGTTACCTACAATGGTTCAACAGCAGATGCCTGCCCGAACACATACCTCATTTCTTCAAGAATCAACTGGGAGCCATATTTCTCACACATCATTGACTGTGTAGAGAACGGCAAGGATATCGAGACAGATTATGTCGGAACTCTTGCTGATGGTTCTGTAGAGCTTGCTGATCTTGGTTCAGCAGCAGCTGATGGAACACAGGAAGCCATCGATGATGCAAAGGCTAAGATTGAAGACGGCTCACTTCATGTATTCGATACTTCTACATTCACTGTAGATGGAAAGACACTTGATTCTTACAAGGCTGATGTCGACACCGATGCAGACTACACACCTGATCATGAAGCTATCAAGGATGGATACTTTGACGAGTCTGATCCAGAGCTTCGTTCTGCACCGTACTTCGATGTGCAGATCGACGGAATCACACTGCTCGATACGAAGTATTAAATTATAGTACTCACGTCGCAAAAAAATGAACATCTGAAAACCCACTCTCGTTCATGACTCGACGCAGCGGCACTAAGCTCATGCTTTTATCACTGCATTCGCTAAGTGCCGGCGTCCGAGTCATGGTTTTGCAGATGCATCATTTTTTTGCTCCGCTCGAGTATACTGAAAATTAAAGAATACTCGAGCGCGAGCACGGCAATACTGTCTCAAAGCGAGTCTTGATTTTACTCGTTGCTTAACGAATTCGAGCCGTTAGGCGATGAATGAGTTTATGCAACGCAAGCAAAAATCACGAAGCCGAGAGGCGCCTCGCGTGAGACAGCATTGTCCGTGCGGGAGCGAGTATGTCGTAAAACAATATTGAAGAGAGGCGGCACAGCCGCCCTCTGTCCCCTGCGGAAAATGAAACAGGTTTCCGTGGAGGACAGAGTTATATAGAGGACCGGGTGGAGCCCGGAATTAATGCCAAATACCCCATTGTTAGTTGTGGGAGTGGCATGTTGTTTATAGGTTTACCTCGCATTGCTGTGTGGGGTATTTGGCCCCGCGACCGTCGCCAAGTGGTCATGCAAGCATGCCCATTTGGCTCGTGGTTTCGCGAGCATAAAGGATTCAGCGCATGAGCGAAAACGCAGTTTCATTTAAGAATGTCACGAAGACCTTCGGTGAACTGAAGGCCATCAATAATGTGAGCCTTGACGTGAAGAAGGGCGAGATTTTGTCTTTGCTTGGTGAGAACGGCAGTGGCAAGACCACGCTTATGAATATGCTTTCAGGCATTTATTTTCCGGATGCAGGGCATATTTTTATCAATGGAAAAGAAGAGGTCATACGTTCCCCAAAGGATGCATTTGACCTTGGCATCGGCATGGTACACCAGCATTTTAAATTGATTGATGTGCTGACGACGACAGAAAATATCGTGCTTGGCCTGAAGGGAAAGCTCAATCTCAAAGAGGCCGAAAAGAAAATCATGTCGATTGCTGAAAAATACGGCTTTGACATTGACCCGAATAAAAAAGTCTATGACATGTCGGTTTCTGAAAAGCAGACCGTTGAAATCGTAAAGGTTCTTTTCAGGGGCGCAGACATCCTTATTCTTGATGAGCCGACCGCAGTTCTGACGCCGCAGGAAACGGAGAAATTATTCAAAGTCATGCGGAACATGAAAAAGGACGGCAAATCCATTATTATCATTACGCATAAGCTGAACGAAGTAAAAGAGATTTCAGACCGTGTCGCAATCCTCAGAAAAGGCGAATTTATCGGCATGATGATTACGGCAGAATCCGATGAACAGCAGATGACGGACATGATGGTAGGTCATTCCGTAAAGCTGAATATCGAGCGGAAAGAGCCGCAGGATTCTAAGCCCAGAATTGAAGTCAAGAATCTTTCGGTAAAGGATTCACAGGGTGTTTACAAAATCAAGGATGTGAGCTTCACAGCAGAAAGCGGCGAAGTTCTAGGCATTGCAGGTATTTCTGGTTGCGGGCAGAAGGAGCTTCTCGAGGCAATTGCAGGCCTTGAAAAAATTGATTCCGGTGATGTACTTTTCACAGAAGATAATGGAACGAAGACAAGTCTTAAGGGCAAGAGTCCGAGGGCAGTTTCGGACCTTGGCATTTCTCTTTCATTCGTTCCTGAGGACAGGCTCGGCATGGGTCTTGTCGGAAATATGAGTCTTGTCGGAAATATGATGCTCCGCTCCTATAGAAAAGGTGCATCTCCATTTGTAGACAGGAAGGCACCGCGCAAACTTGCAGAAAAGGTTGTAACGGACCTTGATGTCATGACGCCTTCAGTCGATACCCCGGTAAGACGTCTTTCCGGCGGCAATGTTCAGAAGGTTCTTCTCGGTCGTGAGATTGCAACAAAGCCGAAGGTTCTGATGACCGCTTATGCCGTCAGAGGCCTTGATATTAATTCTTCGTATACCATTTATGATCTCATAAATAAAGAAAAAGAGAGTGGCACGGCCGTGATTTTCGTAGGCGAGGATCTGGATGTCCTGCTTCAGATTTCGGACAGAATCCTGGTTCTCTGCGACGGCGAAGTGAGCGGCATTGTCGATGGAAGAAAGGCAGATAAAAATACCGTGGGACTTATGATGACAAAGAAGGGAGGAGAAAATAATGAATAAAGCTCCTCATGAACCATTATTTCATGTCACAAAGCGGGACGAACTTTCTCCTGTCAAGGCATGGACGATTAGAATCGTTGCGATTCTCTTAAGCCTCGTGCTCTGTGGAATCATCACTGCCTGCCTCACTGGCGAGAATCCTTTCTCAGTCTATGGCTCGATCTTCGATGGTGCATTCGGTTCAGAAAGAAAGATCTGGATTACCTTCCAGAATCTCTCCATACTTCTTATTATTTCTCTTGCCCTGACACCTGCATTCAAAATGCAGTTCTGGAACATCGGAGGCGAGGGGCAGGCACTCATGGGCGCGCTTGGCGCTGCCGCTGTAATGATCTGTCTCGGCGACAAGGTTTCAAACGGAGTACTCATTTTACTGATGATTCTTGCGTCCGTCGGACTTGGCGCACTTTGGGGACTTATTCCTGCACTTCTCAAGGCAAAGTGGAATACAAATGAGACGCTTTCCACCCTTATGATGAATTATATTGCGACACAGCTTGTTGCCTATTATGTCATTGTCTGGGAGGTGCCGAAGGGCTCTGGAAATATCGGCATCATCAATCCACAGACGGAAGCCGGGTGGCTGCCGCAGGTGTATAACAGATATCTGCTTCCTATTATCGTAGCGATTATCATCACGATATTTATTTATATTTATCAGAATTATACGAAGCACGGCTATGAAATCGCAGTCGTAGGCGAGAGCCGGAATACGGCGCGCTACGCTGGAATCAATGTAAATAAAGTCATCATCCGCACGATGATTCTTTCCGGAGCACTCTGCGGAGTCGCAGGACTTCTTCTTGTCGGCGGCATCAACCATACGCTTACGACTACGATTGCCGGCGGCGAGGGCTTCACTGGCGTCATGGTTTCATGGCTTGCAAAGTTTAATCCGATTGCGATGATTGCGACTTCACTTCTTATCGTATTTATGAATCGTGGTGCGGGACAGATTTCCACGAACTTTGGACTGAACCAGTCCTTTGCGGACATCCTGACCGGCATCATATTATTTTTCATCATTGGATGTGAATTCTTCATTAGATACAGGATTTCGTTCAGAAGTTCTGCAAGAAAGGAAGAAAAGGCATGATAGATTTAGTAGCATTTATTCCAAGAGCTATACAGCAGGGCATACCTCTTCTTTTCGGAAGTACGGGTGAGACAATTACAGAGAAATCCGGAAACCTGAACCTTGGCATCCCGGGTGTCATGTACGTCGGCGGCATCTGTGGCGTCATTGGATCTTTCAATTATGAGCAGGCATGTGGTGGAAATTTAAATGGCTTTCTTGCAATATTTATTCCAATTATCTGCTCGCTTGTGGGCTCGCTTCTGATGGGGCTTTTGTATTGTTTCCTGACGGTATCTCTCAGGGCAAATCAGAACGTTACTGGTCTTGCGATGACGACTTTCGGTGTCGGCATTGGAAACTTTTTCGGCGGTTCACTCATAAAGCTTGCCGGTGCAGATGTACCTTCAATCGCACTTACGAAGACTTCGAAATTCTTTAAGACTGCGCTCCCTGGGGCTGCCAGCACGGGCTGGTTTGGAAAAATCTTCCTTTCCTATGGATTCCTAGCCTATACAGCAGTAATCATTGCGCTTGTGACATCCTATATTTTTAAGCACACAAGGATGGGACTCCACCTTCGTTCAGTCGGTGAGAGCCCGGCAACTGCAGATGCAGCAGGCATTAATGTCACGAAGTACAAGTATTTCTCGACCTGCCTAGGCTGCATGATTGCAGGACTCGGTGGACTTTACTATGTCATGGATTATGCTTCGGGCGTCTGGTCGAATGATACCTTTGGTGACAGAGGCTGGCTTGCCATTGCACTCGTCATCTTCTCCATCTGGAAGCCGGATTGGGGTATCCTTGCATCCTTCCTCTTTGGCGGCCTATATATTCTCTATCTTTATATTCCGACCGGCATGGATCACATGGAAGTCAAGGAGCTTTACAAGATGCTGCCTTACATCGTCACGATGGTCGTTCTCGTTATTACTTCGATGAGAAACAAGCGTGAGAACCAGCCGCCGGAAAGCCTCGGGACGAATTACTTTAGGGAGGAGAGGTAGTGTCAGAGGGACGGTTCTTGCTGACAACTTTTCCGTCCAGGAAAGTTATTGCGCAGGTTTTCATAAAGCATTGAGCATCGAAGAGTGATAGTTTGCGTTGACAAAAATATACAATTCACATAGAATAATTCTTTGAAAATTTTTTTAGGAGAACTTCGATGGGAATTTATGAAGAACTAGTTGAACGAGGACTGATCGCACAGGTCACTGACGAGGCACTGATCCGCGACCTTATAAATAATGGAAAAGCAACGTTTTATATTGGCTTTGACCCTACGGCAGATTCGCTTCATGTAGGACATTTCATGGCACTCTGCCTTATGAAGAGGCTGCAGCAGGCTGGAAACAAGCCGATTGCACTTGTCGGCGGCGGCACAGGCATGATTGGTGACCCATCTGGCAGAAACGACATGCGTGCAATGATGACAAATGAGACCATCGACCACAACTGCGAGTGTTTCAGAAAACAGATGTCAAAGTTCATCAAGTTCGGCGATGGCGATTCAGATGCCATCATGGTAAACAATGCAGACTGGCTTCGTGATTTAAACTTTATGGAATTCATGCGTGAGGTCGGCGTACATTTTAATGTTGCTAATATGCTCCGTTCCCGTGCTTATGAAAACAGGATGGGCAGAGAAGGCGGTCTTACCTTCTTTGAGATGAGCTATATGCTGCTTCAGGCCTATGATTTTTACAGACTCTACTGCGACTATGGCTGCAATCTTGAGTTTGGCGGCGATGACCAGTGGTCGAATATGCTCGCAGGCACAGAGCTCATAAGGAAAAAATTAAATAAAGATGCATCAGCCATGACAATCACGCTTCTTACGAAGTCAGACGGCAAGAAGATGGGAAAGACTGCAGGCGGCGCTGTATGGCTTGATCCGGAGAAGACGACGCCTTACGAATTCTACCAGTACTGGAGAAATGTCGACGATGCCGATGTCATGAAGTGCCTGAAGATGCTTACATTCCTGCCGCTTGATGAAATTCACAGCATGGAGAGCTGGGAAGGAAGTAAGCTAAACGATGCAAAGGACATCCTGGCATATGAGCTTACGAAGATGGTTCACGGTGAGGACGAAGCAAAGAAGGCGCAGGATGCTTCGAAGTCACTTTTCGGCGGAGCAAAGGATTCTGCAAATATTCCTTCATTTAAGCTCGATTTTGCAGGAAAGGCTTCAGAGGATGGAACGGTCGGCCTTCTGACACTTTTGGTTGAAGTCGGTTTTGCAACATCGAATTCTGATGCGCGCCGTGCAGTTGAGCAGGGCGGCGTCTCCGTAAATGATGAAAAGATTACTGACGTGAAGGCAAGGTTTTCTGAATCGGATTTTGCATCTGATTTCATCTTGAAACGTGGAAAAAAGAAATTCGTCAAAGTTGAAATTTAATATTATCTGAAATTCGAAAAATTAAAAATTCTCTGTGATGATAATATGTCATTACAGAGAATTTTTTTATTTATCAAGTTTCATAGGGGGAGATATTCTCATTAACACTTTTTTGTTTTAAAAGTTGTCAGTAGAACCGTCCCCGTGACACCTGTGAACTGTCCTTGACATACCTTAAAATTTATTGCTCAGATGAAGTTTCTTTAGGTTTCCCCTGCTTTTTAAATACAAATTTGTGCTGGACATAGTAGTTTACAAAGAAAAGACCAGTATCGACAAACATCTTTACGACGACTTCGATTGCATGTGGGATGATGGCGACGAAGAAACTTACGAGACCTGCGCTTAGCGCCATTTGGACTATAGCAATGCTGGCATATTTTATCAGGGATTTAATGATAGTTTCATCACTTTTAAATACGACAATATAATTTATCGTAAAATTAAATGCACAAGAAAAGACTCTGGCAATCGCAGTTGCTAATGCGACATAGCCTATGATATCATGCGCCTTGAATATCCTGCAGAAAATAGAAAACATGATGAGGTCTATTGCACAGGATGTAAGTGAGCAAATAGAAAATTTCAGAAATCGCTTTAATATTATCGCATAAATTCTGATTGAATCTTTAAATGGATTGAAATGTGTCTGATGATTCTCCTTTGAATCGTAAATGGTTTCAATCGGGACTTCAGCGATCGGATATTTCTTTGCGCTTTCCAAAAGCATGACGGTTTCAAACTCGAAGCGGTTACCCTTTACATTTATGAGCTCTTTCAGAAATGCCATGGGGATTCCGCGAAGTCCGGTCTGTGTGTCAGAGACTTTCACACCAGAGGCACTTGCAAGAACCTTTGATGTGAGTTTGTTTCCAAAACGGCTTTTCTTAGGAACATTTTCTTTGTCAAAATCACGAACACCCATTATGAGAGAGGATGGATTTTCATCAAGGGCATCGATTACCTTGCGAATACATTCTGGAGAATGCTGTCCGTCAGAATCAGCTGTGACTGCACCGACAACAGAAGGCATATTTTCAGACACATAAGAAAAGGCTGTCTTTAGAGCCTGTCCCTTTCCTTTATTTACTTCGTGCTTTAATATAATTCCCTGCTCGCCTAGTATTTCTTTTGCTTCATCAAAGAACTTGTCATATTCCCTGCTGCTTCCGTCATTTACAATAATGATTGGATTTTTTAGTACAACTTTAAGAGACTTAAGCAAAGTGCAAAGTCTCTCATCCGGTTCATATGATGGAATAATAATCGGTATCGTAGAATTCATATATTTCTCCAAAACAGTAATTAAAATATTATATATGATAACTTGAAGTTTGCCAAATAAATTATTAATATTCGTGTAATATTTCAAAATGTTAATATATAGCACTTAATAATAGTGATTATTATATTAATTGAGTGACTTAAAATTATCTTAAATATTTTGTTGTAAAATTGTGAATGATAATTTATTTGCAAGACAGTATGTCCGATATTTTAATAAAGATTTAACTTGCATTTTTTTGAATACATGATAAGATGTATTTAGGAAATTTGTCTAAAGGCACGGATGCCGGTTTTGCATGAAGCAAAGGTGCTTTATAGCATTTGAAAGGAGTGACATAGATGAGCAACAATATTATTTCAAGCCTGATGGGCAGTATCTCAGGAATTGCCAGCACACTTAGTGATTACAATCTCATAAAGAGCGGAAGTTACGGAAAGCTCATGAAGTCTTATTATGGCAGTGTTTCTGGAACTTCTTCTGCATCTACTTCGAGCACAAAGAAGAGCGGCTATTCGGTCGAGGAACTTATTGCAGAGCGTCATAATCCATCGACTTCTGAAGAGGTGACGAAGGCAAATGCGTCTCTTTCATCTTCAGTTTCAAATCTCAAGAGTTCGCTTTCTTCACTGCAGAGTGAGAATACCTACAAGGATGACACGACAGGTGCAGCGACAGATGCAAGGACAAAGGTTTCTTCTGCGCTGTCAAATTACGTTTCATCCTTCAATGATGCGCTTGAATCCTCAAAGAAATCTACGAACAATGCAGTTTCTTCGAATCTCGCACAGATCATGAAGCAGAATTCTGCAAACGCCGATTCACTCAAGGAAATTGGCATTACGGTAAATAATGACGGCAGCCTTTATCTTGATTCAAACAGGTTAAAGAATGTTGATATCACTGAAGTTCAGGATCTGTTTTCTACGAATGATGCGACAGGCTATGGCGCTTCAGTTAAGAGCAGGCTTGACCGCGCTTCGTATTATACTTCTACTGCTTCAGCTTCTACAGCAGCAACAGATGACGCCGCTTCAGCAAATACGACGACATCTTCTGCCAAGGACTTAAAGAGCAGCATTTCAAATATCCTTGACGGTACAGTTTTCAAGGGCACGACAGACAAAGATGGAAAGACCACTTATGACAGGGCATCCATTCTTTCAACAGCGCAGGATTTAGTCAAGAATTATAATGACGTTGTGACAAATGCATCGTCCAGCATCAATTCCGGCGTTTCTTCAAACCTTGCCGCGCTAAAGCAGAAGACATCTTCGAATTCTGTTTTCCTGAAGGCTATTGGAATCAATGTCGGAGCTGATGACAAGCTTTCACTCGATACTGATAAGTTTGGCACATCAGATGTTAAAGCCATAAAGACAGCACTTCAGACGTATGCTGGTGACATTGAGACGAATGCGTCGCTGCTTAATTATTATTCTTCTACACAGAATGGTACTTCGTCAGCTTATGGTGCCACGGGTTCGTATTCAGCAAGCGACATAGTAAACTCATTGTATAATGGTGTCAGCTGATTGTTCTTGAAAATAAACAAGACATTCTGAAAATTTTTGATATACTACGAATATCCCATGAGGGAGTAGTCAGCAAGAAATGTGACCTGTCAACAATCTCGGATTTGGCTTAACCGCCAGCCTGGCAGGTATTAAATGATGAGACTCATGTGTACAGACGCAAAGTCTATACACACGAGTCTCAATTTTTTTATTTCACATATTTGATGAAAATTCCGAGCGGAATGTCGAATGTGAATTTGAAAACTCTTGATTGGTACGCCGGCACTTAATGAGCGCGAGGAAGAGCACTATGCTGAGTAGCGATAGCATAGCGCGAATTTAGTACCGCTGCGTCGATCACGAAGCGAGAGCGGGTTTTCACAATTCATATTCGGCATGCAGCGAGAATATTGATAGAGGAGCGTGAATATGGGTTTTGTGGAAATTCTTTTGATCGGAGTCGGTCTATCGATGGATGCGTTCGCCGTCGCAGTCTGCAAGGGTCTTTCGATGACGAAGGTGAATATCAAGCAGACGCTGATCATCGCAGCCTTTTTTGGCGGTTTTCAGGCGCTGATGCCCTTTCTTGGCTGGGCCTTAGGCTCGACCTTCGCCGACAAAATCAAAAAGGTTGATCACTGGATTGCCTTTGGTCTTCTTCTTTACATTGGTATCAATATGATCGTCGAGGCCGTGAAGGAGCGGAATGATAAGAACAAATTTGAGCAGGACAGTCCCATCGACTACAAGGAACTCATCATGATGGCCGTTGCAACATCAATCGATGCCCTGGCTATCGGCGTCACCTTCTCATTCCTTTCGGTGAACATCGGCGAAGCCTGCACAATCATCGGTCTCACCACGTTCACCCTCTCCGTCATCGCCGTCTTCATCGGCAATCTCTTCGGCATGAAATTCCGCACCTGGGCCCAAATCGCCGGGGGAATTATATTAATTATTTTGGGAACTAGGATACTTGTACAGCATCTTAATGGATTGGCATAAGGAGCACATATGGAAGCATTAAAGGCAATCATTTTACTTGCGATCGGTTTCGTCCTCTTGATCAAGGGCGCTGATTTCTTCGTTGACGGCGCATCAAGCGTCGCAAAAACCCTGAAGGTCCCTGGCCTTATCATCGGCATGACCGTCGTTGCCATGGGAACAAGTTTACCGGAGCTTGCAGTTTCGGTGACGGCATCAATGAATAATTCAAATACACTTGCAGTCTCAAATGTCGTCGGTTCGAACCTCTTTAATCTGATGGTCGTTCTGGGTTCAAGCGCATTATTCTCAACGCTTATGGTAAGCAGCGACACGCTGAAAAGGGATTTCCCATTTTCAATTGTCTGCGCCGCAATTCTAGCTTTTCTAGGAATTATCGGATTTAAGAAAGATGGCAGCTTTGGAAAGGCAATGGAGCTTGACAGAGTCGATGGCATTATTTTCCTTGCACTGTTTGCATTATTCATGTACATGATGATTCACGCAGCACTGAAAGCTCGAAAGGCAGGAACAGAGCCTGCAGAAGATGTGAAAGAAGATGCTGAAGAAAGCGAAGAAATAAAGACGCTTCCAATGTGGCGGAGTCTTCTTTATATTGTCGGAGGAATCGTAGCAATTAAGTTCGGAGGCGACTGGGTTGTTGACGGGGCGGTTTCGATTGCAAAGATGATTGGAATTTCTGAGACTTTGATCGGTCTTACCATTGTGGCCTGCGGCACATCCCTTCCTGAGCTTGTGACCTCGATCGTTGCAGCAAGGAAGAATGAGCTTGATATGGCAATCGGAAATGTGGTCGGTTCAAATATCTTTAATATTCTCCTGATTTTGGGCGTTGCTGCGACGATTTCCCCAATTGCGATTATCACGGAAAACCTTATTGATATTGTCGTTCTAATCGTATTTTCACTGCTCGTGTATGTGCTCTGCGGCAAGGATAAGGACCTGTCCAAAAAAGAGGGCATTATCATGCTTGTGCTCTATGCAGTATATCTTGTTTATATCTGCATGAGATAATTCTTAACGAAACCTTCACAAGACTGAGATTGAAAAATTCATATTATTTTATTATAATGTCTACTTAGTGGGTGGAGTTGGGATTTTAAAATTGCACTTACTTAGCCGAAATATTATTGCACGAATTGGCAATGAAATGCCGGCAGTACATTGTGGGTTTATATTTAATATCAAAAAGGAGGTACATTATGTCAGATTTTTTCGACAAGGTTGGAGATGCCTTTGAGAAGGGCGGAAAGAAGTTTAGTGACAAGGCAAAGCAGGTAAGCGACATCACAAAGACGCAGATGGACATCAAGAAGGCAAAGGATGCCCTCGCTGAAAAGTACATCGTTCTTGGCAAGCTTTATTTTGAAGAGCACAAGGATGACAGCGTAGAAGAGGTTCAGTCTGTAGCAGCTGCAAAGCAGCAGATTGAGATACTTGAGAAGCAGCTTGCAGTTCTTAAGGGTGAGATTAAGTGCCCGGTTTGCGGCGCTATGGTTCCAGCTGAATATGACTTCTGCCCGAAGTGTGGCGCAAAGATTGAGAAGCCGGCTCCTGCAGAAGAAGCAGCTGAGACTACAGATGAGGCTGAAAAGGTAGACGGCGAAGTAGTAGACGAGTAACACGAGGATTTATGGCAACTAAAGGCAAATATTACATTACTACGGCAATTGCATACGCATCAGGCAAGCCGCATATTGGAAACACATACGAGATCGTTCTGGCAGATGCCATCGCTAGATACAAGAGGCAGGAAGGATACGACGTATTTTTCCAGACCGGTACAGATGAGCACGGCCAGAAGAATGAGACAAAGGCAAAGGAAGCAGGCGTTTCCCCGCAGGAGTTTGTAGATGGGACTTCTGGTGAGATCAAGCGCATCTGGGATCTCATGAATACATCCTATGACAAATTCATGAGGACGACCGAGCCTTACCATGTGAAGCAGGTTCAGAAGATTTTTAAGAAACTCTATGACCAGGGCGACATTTACAAGAGTTCCTACAAAGGAAATTACTGTGTGTCCTGCGAGTCCTTCTGGACAGATTCACAGCTCGTTGATGGCAAGTGTCCAGACTGTGGCAGGCCTGTTCAGCAGTCAGAGGAAGAGGCATATTTCTTCAAGATGAGTAAATATGCGCCTCAGCTCATTGACTACATCAATACACATCCGGAGTTCATCCAGCCGGTTTCAAGGAAGAATGAGATGATGAACAATTTCCTTCTTCCAGGTCTTCAGGATCTCTGTGTTTCGAGAGCCTCTGTAAAGTGGGGCATTCCGGTTGATTTTGATCCGAAGCAGACGGTATATGTATGGCTTGATGCACTGACAAACTATATCACCGGAATTGGCTATGACTGCGATGGGAATCACAGCGACCTTTACAAGAAGTACTGGCCTGCAGACCTCCATCTCATTGGAAAGGACATCGTCCGTTTCCATACGATTTACTGGCCGATTTTCCTGATGGCACTTGGCGAGCCGCTTCCGAAGCAGGTTTTCGGACATCCATGGCTTCTCCAGAAGGATTCCAAGAATCAGGATGTCAAGATGTCAAAGTCCAAGGGTAATGTAATTTATGCGGATGACCTTGTAGATTTATTCGGTGTCGATGCCGTACGTTATTTCGTGCTTCATGAGATGCCTTATGATAATGACGGTGCTTTAAGCTGGGACCTTCTTGTAGAGAGGATAAATTCCGACCTTGCAAATACGCTTGGAAATCTCGTAAAGAGAACAGTTTCCATGGAGAATCAGTATTTTGGCGGAGTTGTTTCTGACAAGGGTGTACATAGCGGCGGCGTAGAAGGCGATGACGGCTCCTTTGATGATGACCTTATTGCTGTTGCAAAGGGCACAAAGGACAAGGTCGAAGCCGACATGGAAAAGCTTCGTGTTGCCGATGCGCTTACAGATATTTTTGCATTACTTAAGCGCTCAAATAAATACATTGACGAAACCCAGCCCTGGGTTCTGGCAAAAGATGAATCAAAGAAGGACAGGCTCGCAACCGTCCTTTACAATCTTGTAGAGAGTATTTCCATTGCGGCTACACTTCTTAAGGCATTCTTGCCTGACACATCTGTTGCCATCTTAAATGAGCTGAATGCCGATGAGATTCCGTATGATGAACTCGGTGCGTTCGGACATTACCCGAAGGATGGTTCAAAGAAAGTGACTGCTGACCCAAAGACTCTTTTCGAGAGGCTGAAGCTTCAGGACGTCATGGAAAAGGTAAAGGTCATCGAGGCAAAGCAGAAGGAAGCCTTTAAGGCTGCCGAGAAGACCCAGAAAGATATTGAAAATAGTGCTTCAAAGCCAGAGATTTCAATTGATGACTTTGGCAAGCTCGATTTAAGGGTCGGTGAGATCATATCCTGCGAAGCAGTTGAAAAGTCAAATAAGCTTCTCTGTTCACAGGTCAGGATCGGCTCAGAGACAAAGCAGATCGTTTCCGGCATCAGGAAGTATTATTCTCCTGAAGAAATGGTCGGGAAGAAAGTAATGGTCATCTGCAACCTGAAGCCTGCAAAGCTTGCAGGCGTGCTTTCCGAAGGAATGCTGCTCTGCGCACAGAATGAAGATGGAAATCTTGCGCTGATGACGCCTGAAAAGGACATGCCGGCAGGAGCGAAGATATCTTAAAGATAGTAATTGATGCACATTGTGTAATGCCTGCATCATAGTATAGTTCGTATTTGCGGAAGAAAACATGATATTTGAAACACATGCCCATTACGACGACGAGAGGTTCGACCCAGACCGGGCCGGGCTTCTTTTGTCTATGAAAGAAAAAAATATCGGTCACATCATAAATGTAGGCGCTTCGATGGCGGAGTCTTTAGAATCGATTCGGCTTTCAAAAGAGTACCCTTTTATCTATGCGTCTGTCGGAGCCCATCCGGACGAAATTGGCATATTAAATGACGAATGGATGGAGAAGATGCTTTCCTGGTGCAAAGATCCTAAGGTTGTGGCAGTCGGTGAAATCGGACTTGATTATTATTTTGATGAGGATGTGACTGACAAAGAAGCTGTGAAGGAAAAGCAGATTTTCTGGTTCAAAAAGCAGCTTGAAGTCGCCGAAAAGGCGCATCTTCCAGTCCTCATTCATTCAAGGGATGCTGCAGAGGACACAATGAACATCCTTACAGAATATGCTGAAAAAGTATGCCCGGTGACAGAGGAAAATGCAGTTGACAGGGCTGAGGGCATTGTTTCTCCAGGCGTTATTCACTGTTATTCCTATTCTCTTGAGCAGGCAAAGATCTATTTGAAGCAGGGCTGGTACTTTGGAATCGGCGGGGTCCTTACCTTCAAGAAATCAAAGAAGCTTCAGGAGGTAGTCGAGTATCTGCCGCTTTCAAGGATTCTTACAGAGACCGACTCTCCGTATCTCTGCCCTGAGCCCTTCCGCGGAAACCGGAATGACTCTACATATATTCCTTATGTCATTCAGAAGATTGCCGAGATTAAGGGACTTTCAGAGGCAGAAGTTACGGAGGTAACTGAACGGAATGCAATGAGGCTGTTTTCTAAGGTATCGTTATATGAGAAAAAATCAAATTAATACAGCAGATTATCTAAGAGGACAGGATTTTCATATTAAGAAAAAATATGGACAAAATTTTCTGACAGATATGAATATTCTGCCAAGAATTGTTGAAGAATCTGACGTTACAAAGGATGATACAGTTCTTGAAATAGGACCTGGAACAGGGAATCTTACTGTACTTTTAGCTGATGCAGCCAAGAAAGTTATTGCCGTCGAAATAGATAAAGAGCTTATCCCAATATTGAGGGTAACAATTTTTCCAAGAGAAAATGTAGAGATCAACAATCTTGACATCATGAAGACAGATTTATCCGACTTGCTTTCTGGAGTTGAGGGAAATATCCGTGTTGTTGCAAACCTTCCATATTACATCACGACTCCTGTGATCACGAAACTCCTTGAGGAAAGCCATTTTTTTAAGAGCATTACGGTCATGGTGCAGAAGGAAGTTGCAGAGCGTCTTGCTGCAGAACCTGGAAGCAAGGAATATGGTGCGATTACGCTGTTTTCACAATATTATTCTGTGCCAAAGATACTGTTTTCTGTGCCAAAAGAGAGCTTTTATCCAATGCCTAAGGTGGAGAGTGCAATTGTCAGATTTGACATTTTAGAAAAACCGCCTTATGATGTAAAAAATTCTGCGCTGATGTTTGATCTCATTAGGGCAGCATTTAATGAGCGAAGAAAGACGCTTGCAAACGCTATTTCAGATGCAGGAAATCTGAACTTTTCTAAAGCTGACGTATTAGATGTGCTGGAAAAAATGAGACTGTCACCAACAATAAGAGGAGAGAGGCTTTCCCTTGAGGAGTTCGCAAACTTATCGGATATGCTCGGAAGCAATTGAACTTATGGTGTTTCGGATTGATGCATGCTAAGTGCCTTGCGAAATCCCGTAAACACATCATTTTAGGAAAGATATATTAATGAATTTATCGAACTACAGTAATAAGATTCAGAGTTCGATTTACTTCATCAGCGAGATGAAGGACAAAGATCCTGAAAGCGCTTTGAAAAAATGTGACAAACTTCAAAAAGAGGGCGAAGAGGCCAACGATGATGCGCTGATTGGATATGCACATTTTACAAAGGCGGAAATTCACTACCAGCTCAATGAGCCGGTTGATTTTTATGTGGAAATGGTCGCATGCATGGCGCCATTCGAGCGTATTCAGGAGTGGGGCTATCTTGCCATGGCAAATAATATGCTTGGCATCATGTCCTTAAACCGTGGCAACGCGCCGTTTGCAATGGATTATTACTTCAAGGCTATGCAATACTGCCAGGATCATTCACTCCCAGATCTCATGTGGATTATCCGCATGAATATCGGAGCCGTGTATTATTCTATTGAAGAATACGACGATGCGCTGAAATTCTACAAAAATGCCTATCTTTCGATTTCCAAAGAAAATGATGAATATAATTATGAGGAAGACAGGGTTTATGCGATTGTTTCAATAGCAAACACCTATCTTGCTGCAGGAAATGTGGATGCAGCAGGTTCTACCTATGACCGTGCGGCATTTGCTGAACGCGATAAATATTCTCTTATTACAAATCTGATCATCGACTGTTTTGCTGCACGGCTGTATGCAGCAAAATATTTTGAAATAGATGAAAAGCTTGCTGATGAGAACAGGCTGATGGTCACGAATATGATCAGGCTCCGTGGCTCACTTCATGATCTTGCAAAGGTAAATAAAGAGGTAGAAAAAGAGAACCAGCTTCTGAATGAAAAAGCGGAAACAGATCCGCTCACACATCTTGATAACCGTTTTGGTCTTGACAGAAGAAGGCACGAAATATTTGACAGGGCAATCAGGGAGAATCATTCAGTCGCTGTCGAAATTCTGGATATTGATTATTTCAAGCAGTTTAATGATAACTACGGCCATCAGGCCGGTGACCGGGCAATCAGATTTGTTTCGGACAATATTAAAAAGCTTGCGGGAAAAGATGCTATTTATGCTGCAAGGTTTGGCGGTGATGAATTTATTATTATTTATGAAGGTTATGCTTTGCAGGAGGTCTTTTCTTTTGCAAAGGAATTAAAAAATAATATCATTTCAGCCCACTTCACTCACGAATATACGCTTCTTCCGGAGAAAATCATTACGATTTCCCAGGGAATATATTATGGTTTTCCAACGGACAGCATGAAATACAAGCATTTTCTTCATACGGCAGACGGGCTTTTATACAAGGCAAAGCTTACAAAGAGAAACTGCATAGCACTTTCTGATTAGATGGATGATAGCAAAGTGCTGGAAGCGTGAGCTAATGAAACTGTATGGGGCTTTCAAAAAGTGAAATGATTTTGATTATCCAAGGGAGTTTTAATATATGAGCGAAATAGATTTTTTCGCAATGGTGTCGAGGCTAAAGTATATTGACCGCTGGGCACTCATGAGAAATTCAATAAATGAAAATCTTGCAGAGCATTCGCTTGAAGTCGGTATGATTGCGCATGCGCTCTGCGTGATTGGAAATAAGAGATTTGGGAAAAGCCTGGATTCTGAAAAGGCCGCTATTATTGGAATGTACCACGATGTTTCTGAAATCATCACAGGTGACATGCCGACACCGGTCAAATATTACAATCCTGAGATCAAGGCTGCATACAAGGATGTAGAGAAAAAGGCAGATGACAGGATGCTTTCGCTTCTGCCGGAAGATCTTCGGGAGGAATATCAGTGGGTTTTTAATCCACCAGACGAGTATGCTTATGAAAAAAGACTGGTGAAGGCTGCCGACAAGATTTCTGCCTACATCAAATGTATAGAAGAAAAAAAGGCCGGTAACTCCGAATTTAAAAGTGCGGAGAAGTCGACCAAAGATGCGATCCATGCCATGGGGCTCCCGGAAGCGGAAGTCTTCATGGAGCAGTGTATACCGTCATATAAGAAGACCTTAGATGAGCTGAAGTGCTGACAAGACATCACAGAAATTGCAAAATTAGTCCCGTTGAGGGGCGTTTTGCAATTTCTGTAGTTTACTGCACTCCATCTGCCTCGCTGGTGCCAGTGGTAGGTGTTTTAGGCATTGCATCGCCCGTCGGTTCAGTTGGAACTGGTTCATCTGGAGCCGGTGCAGCCTCAGGTGCTGCAGCTTCTGAACTTTCAGCAACGTCTTCGTTTGCTGCTGTGATATTTGACTTAGCAGTCGTCTTTGCATCGCGGAGATTCTGGAAGAAACGGCTAAGTATTTCAGAGCATTCGCTTTGAAGGACGCCGGTTTCGGTTTCTACCTGCTGGGGAAGTCCGGGCGTGTTCAGGAGATTGATCACGCTTCCGGCACAGCCGCCCTTTTCATTCATTGTACCAATGACAACCTTTTTCATTCTGGCCTGGACTATTGCTCCGGCGCACATCGGGCATGGCTCGAGCGTCACATACATTGTGCAGTCATCAAGACGCCAGTCATGAATTTTTTTGCATGCATCTGAAATTGCCATCATCTCAGCATGGGAGATGACATTTCTGTCCTTATTTCTTCTGTTTGAGCCTTTGGCAATCACCTTGCCATCCTTTACGATGACGCAGCCAATCGGCACTTCATTTATTGAAAACGCCTTTTCAGCCTCTTTTAACGCCATACGCATGAATTTTTCATTCTGCCTTGCTTCTTTATCTTCGGGGCTAAGCTTCAGAGAATCAAGTAATCCCATGGTTCCTCCTCATTTTTTATAATTAGATGTTAATGAGTGCGCAGTTACAGTTTGAGCACTCTTTTATTTGTAATTTACGCATATTTCATAAACTGCAATCTATCATAATATTTTTTCTACATTTGTCAAAGATAAATTACGCTTCTTGAAAAACATGAAAATAAAATTATAATTATTGTTTGTAACAAGCTAAAAATCTCAATAATTGCTATTTCAATAATAAAGCGAATAAATATGAATACAGAATATGAAACAGAAAGACTGTCCTTAATGGTGCTGACGGATAAGGAAGCACCATTAGTCCTTAATTTTTATGAGAAAAATCTGGAGGACTTCTCAAAATATGAGCCGATTCCTAAAAAGGAAGTCCATTCCTTAAGTTATCAGGCGAGAAACATGCAGTATGAATATGCTGCATACTGTCAGGGGAAAATCGTAAGGTATTATTTGTTTCTTAAGGATAATCCATTTCAGATCATTGGAACGCTGAGCTATAGAAATATTCATTATGGGTACAAACGTACCTGCGAGATAGGCTACAAGATGGATTTGGATTTCCGTCATCAGGGCTATATGCATGAGGCAATCAGTTTTTGTGACCAGCGGATATTTGAGTCGGGAATCCACAGGATAGAAGCCTATGTACTGCCTTCAAACCAGCATTCGATTGATCTTCTTCAGGGACTTGGCTATGAGAGGGAAGGGCTGCTTCATGATAAGGCATTTTTGAATGGAAAGTATATCGATGATGTTCTTCTGGCGCATATTAAAGACACGGATTGACATGCAGAAACATAGATATACGAACTCATGCAAATGTACGGAAAATATTGATAAATAGGGATTCTTTCACTGTTTTTTCACAAAAAAGGGTTGCAATTTATCTGAAAGATGTTATGATAAGATTATCGAAAACAGAGAGCACTTCCGATCCTCCCTCCTCCCTACATCATCGGATCTTTGTTTTCGAAGTGCAAGACACTATGTTTCTTCACACGGCCAGATGGATATGCTTTCCATCTGGCTATCTTTTATTTACTCTCATTCCACGAGAGCGGTATTTATACAGCGTCAGGGCTCTTCGCTGTAGCCCACTACAGCTTCATTACCCTTCCTTGTCTAAACACCGTTCTCGTGACAATGCGGATTCCCCATCTATTTTCTTAACTAAAAACCCCGCCACGGTGAGGTGGCGGGTTCTTACGAAAAAGCAGTATTAGCCGAACTGAACTTATCTTGTAAATGCATTCATTGCCTTTTTGATGATCGGGTACAGGATCGTCGAAAGCACGATGCCGACTGCAGCCTGAACGAGGTTGAAAGGAATCTCGGCAGCGCTTTCTACAGCTGCGGCAGCAAAGGTCACATCGCTCGCACCACCATTTGCGAAAATCATCATGATGATATTATAGAAGAAATATCCAATTACCATTACGATTTCGCCAATGACACCAGAAATAGGAACTGCCGCAACGAATAATTTCTTGTTCTTTGATGCAGCGGCTTTTTCAAAAGCTTTGAATACGAAGGCTGCTACCATTGCAGTAAGGAACTTGATAACGAAGGTTCCAGGAGCCCATACAGGATAGCCGCCGAGAAGATCAGAAAGTCCTGAGCCGATTCCGGCTGCGAGACCTCCGAGTAATGGTCCAAGGAAGATTCCTGAAAGGATTACGAAAGTATCACCGATGTGGATGTATCCCATAGTAGGTGTTGGAATCTTAAGTACGCTTGTGGCTAAAAGCGTAAGTGCAGCAAATGCAGCTGCAAGCACGACATTTTTTATTGCACTGGAATTTGACACCTTTGCACTTCCGGTGGCTGTGTTTGTATTATTTGACATAACTATCCTTCTTTCTAATCTCTGATTTTGAAAACAGATGATAATATTAATCTGGTCATAAATAAAGTACCAAAATAATTTATTTTTATAATACCAGATATTTATGATGCTCTCTTGCATACAAAAGACGAATTTGATAGAATATGAAAATCCGAGCAGCTGGGGAAGTAGCGGAACCCTGTACCGGAAATCCGCTTAGCCGGAGTGATGCGTTTTAGAGGGTTTGATTTTTGTATATGCCTCAAGGGTGCGGTGTTGAGATTTGGGTCTTGCGCAATAGGAACCTGTGAACCGTGTCAGGTCAGGAATGAAGCAGCACTAAACAGGAGATTCTATGTGCCGCAAGGTTGCCTGGATTGAGCTTGCTCTTTGAGAAACAGTCCAGGATGATGATTCGAAGAAATGCGCTCGGTTTTGTGATTTTACAGTTCACGCATACTTATATACAGAATAATGCATGCTTGCAGGCAAATTATTCTGTATATAGGTATGCAGGGAGCGCCATTTCATGAGTAATTTCGCCGCGTAGCGGTGGTAGAACTCACGAAGTGAGTGTAAATTACGAATGAACTGGCGCGTGAACTGTAAATAAATTATATTTCGAGGCAATTATGGGTGCACGGGAAAAGACAGAGATTGTTCTCAGAAAAATTCATGTTTTCTTTTCAAAGGCAGAGCCATATAATGGCAGCAAGCGGTCCGTTGTTGTTGACAAGAATGAAATGATGGATCTTCTGAAAGAGCTCAATGACTGCATTTACGAAATGATGGATGAATATGAGCTCACAGAGCAGAGCCGGGACAAGGCTGAGCGCCGTCAGAAGAAACAGGCGGATGAAAGGGTATTTGAGGCGAGAAAAAGCGCCGAGGATATCTATGCTGCTTCACTCATGTTTTCCGACAGGACGCTTAGCGATTTGGTAGATCAGCTTGACAAAGCAAGAGCAGATATTGAAAATATCCATTCAGAGCTTATACAGAAGATTGACAGACAGGAATCAAAGATTCGGGACAATTCACTAGATCTCAAATCCAGTTTCCAGGATCTTATTGATACCCAGAAATATATGAGGCTTATTGAGGATGAGAATGAGCGGCTTCGAAAAGAAAAAGAAGCTGGTGAGCCTGCGCATTCCTCAGAGGATTCAAAGCCTTCCTATGCAGATGTTATTCCTGAGATAAAAGTTAATCAGGAATATTTCATAAAGACCGGGCAGGTTGATGCTATAGATGCAGCGACCGGAACAGATGAGGCCTCAGATGGCGGCACAGTTGAAGGTAATGCAGTAGATCAGGGCGGTCAGAATCCAGTATCAAACGCAAACGAAAGCGGAGAGCTTTCTGCAGAAGATTCTGAAGCGCTTGATAATGAATATTTTGACTGGAAGAAGGATTCAGACAAGCCGGAGACCGCTAAGGAAAAAGCAAAGCGGAAGGGCTTTGCATTATTTGGTAAAAAAGACTGACTTCTTATGTATATAGTAGTTTTTTGGAAGGAGTAAGTTCATGAAGCTTTATGAAAATGGTGCTTATCTAATCAACGGCACAGAAATCGTAGCAGATTCTGCTGATGCTAAGGCAGCTGTAAAGGCAAAGACAGGTAAGGATGTAAGTCCTGCTGAAGGCAAAAAAGGTACGATAGCTTATAGCATTCTTACGAATCACAATACTTCAGGAAATGACGAAAAGCTTAAGATTAAGTTCGATAAGCTTACAAGCCACGATATTACATATGTCGGAATTATCCAGACAGCAAGAGCTTCAGGACTTACAAAATTTCCTATTCCCTATGTACTTACAAACTGCCACAACAGCCTCTGCGCAGTTGGCGGCACTATTAATGAAGACGATCACCTTTTTGGTCTTTCTGCCGCAAAGAAATATGGCGGTGTTTATGTTCCTGCCCATCAGGCAGTCATCCATCAGTTCGCACGTGAAATGCTCGCTGGCGGCGGCCTTATGATCCTTGGTTCAGACAGCCATACGAGATATGGTGCCCTTGGAACGATGGCAATCGGCGAAGGCGGTCCTGAGCTTGTAAAGCAGCTTCTTCAGAGAACCTACGATATTGACATGCCTGGTATCGTTGGCATTTACCTTACAGGAAGCCCTCGAAAGGGTGTCGGACCTCAGGATATTGCGCTTGCTATTATCGGTGCAGTATTCAAGAACGGCTATGTCAAGAACAAAGTCATGGAATTCGTAGGACCTGGCGTTGCAAACCTTTCTGTTGATTACAGAATCGGCGTCGATGTCATGACGACTGAGACCACATGCCTTTCATCAATCTGGAAGACAGATGAAAGGACAAAGGAATTTTACGAGATTCACGGCAGGGCAGGAGACTTCAAGGAGCTTTCTCCTGCAGAGGTCGCTCACTATGACGGCTTCATCGAGCTTGATCTTTCAGAGATCGAGCCAATGATTGCCATGCCTTTCCACCCGAGTAATACGTATACGATTAAGGAATTAAAAGCAAACTTAAAGGATATCCTTCACGATACAGAAGAGAAGGCCAAGGTTTCTTTCGGCGAGAGTGTAAATTATTCTCTTTCTGACAAGATTGTCGATGGCAGGTTCTATGTTGACCAGGGCGTCATTGCAGGCTGCGCAGGCGGCGGTTTTGAAAACCTCTGCGATGCTGCTGATATTGTAGCAGGAAAGAATATCGGTCCTGATGAATTCACCTTCTCAGTGTATCCTGCTTCAATGCCGATTTATGCAGAACTTGTTAAGAATGGTGCTATTACCAAGCTCATCAATGCTGGTGCAGTCGTAAAGACCTGCTTCTGCGGACCGTGCTTCGGCGCAGGTGATACGCCTTCAAACAACGGCTTCTCCATCCGTCATTCTACAAGGAACTTCCCGAACAGAGAAGGTTCAAAGATTCAGGAAGGGCAGATTTCTTCAGTTGCACTTATGGATGCGCGTTCAATTGCTGCAACAGCTGCAAACAAGGGCTTCCTTACAGGTGCAGATGAGCTCGACGGAATTGACTTTACGAAGCCAAAATATTTCTTCGATTCTGAGATTTATAAGAACAGGGTATTCGACAGCCATGGCGTAGCAGATCCAAATGAAGAGCTCCGCTTCGGACCGAACATCAAAGACTGGCCGGAAATGCCAGCACTTCCGGAAAATCTTGCCATCAAGGTAGTTTCCGAGATTCATGATCCTGTTACGACGACAGATGAGCTTATTCCTTCAGGTGAGACTTCATCCTACAGGTCAAATCCTGAGAAACTTGCAAGCTTTGCACTTTCCCGTAAGGATCCGGAATACGTCGGTGAGGCAAAGAAGGTAAAGGCAGCTGAGGATGCCGTACTTCAGGATTCCTGCCCGGGCGACGCACTTGCCGAGGTTCACGGAGTCATGGATGCCATCCATACAAAGTTTACTGATGTCAACAGAACAAACATCGGCTTCGGCAGCACAATTTTTGCTGTAAAGCCTGGTGACGGTTCTGCCCGTGAGCAGGCAGCTTCCTGCCAGAAGGTGCTTGGCGGCTGGGCAAATGTCGCAAATGAATATGCTACAAAGAGATACCGTTCAAACCTGATCAACTGGGGCATGCTTCCATTCATCACAAAGGAAGACCATACAGCACTTTCCTTCAAGAAGGGCGACTGGATTTTCATTCCAAATGTAAAGAAAGTAGTAGCAGACAAGGTTGACGACATTGAGGCGTATGTAGTGCGTGATGGCGGACTTTCACCTATTACCCTTACGCTCGGCGAGCTTACCGATGATGAAAGAGAAATCATTGAAGACGGCTGCCTGATTAATTATTATAAAAAGCATAACGCATAAAATTTGGGGAGAAATGATTGCCTGAACAGATAGAAGACAATGAGAAGAAAGCAAAGAAGATCACCCGCGAACAGTACAGAAGATACTGGATTCAGGCGAGCGTTGTAATTCTTGCGGCTTTCATTATCATTATCTTCTATTTTTGCGTCAAGAGGTATGCGGGAATTGGCAAGGGCTTTTCGAAGCTGAACAGCATACTTTCGCCAATTATCATAGGCTTTGTGCTGGCGTTTTTAATGAATCCCATCATGCGCGCCCTTGAAAAAGGCATGCTTCCATTTTTCCTCTCCCGTTCAAAGAATGAAAAAAAGACAAGGCACAGGGTCAGAAATGCCAGCTCGCTTATTTCTCTTGCTATCTTCCTTGGAATCATTGCCGTTTTCCTTTGGGCAGTGGTACCTCAGCTGGTTGATACGGTCAATGACCTCATAAATAATATCGATGATCAGATCGTTGGCGTCATAGACTGGGCGGACAATCTCACAAAGGGGTATTTTGCAGACCAGATGAAGGCGGCAAGGGACACGAAGAATATAGAGAACGCCCTTCATTCTGCACTTGGCTATGTCAGGGATTATTTGAATCTTGGTGCATCCGACAATATCGTGAAGACGCTTACGAATCTCGGTATCAGCGTAGGAAAAGGCATACTGAATGCGTTCCTTGGCATTATCGTTTCTGTCTATGTATTAAACAGCAAAGAAGTTTTCAAGAGCCATACAAAAAAGATAGTCTATGGTTTTTTTAATACATCCCATGCAAATGAAGTCCTGGATATCGGGCGAAAGGCAAAGGAAGTATTCTACGGCTTTATTTCCGGAAAGATTATTGACTCGGTCATCATCGGAGTTTTATGTTATTTCCTGATGCTGCTTTTCAGATTCCCATATCCTATGCTATGTTCGTTCATCATTGGTGTCACGAATGTCATCCCTGTTTTCGGACCATATATCGGCGGACTATTCACAGTTCCGCTTGTCTTTATGAACAATCCTGTCATGGGCATTTATTTCCTGATTTTTGTCATCGTCCTGCAGCAGGTGGATGGAAATATCATAGGGCCTGCAATCCTGGGAAATTCTACAGGTCTTTCACCTTTCTGGGTTGTCTTTGCCATTGTAATCGGCGGCGGACTTTTTGGCGTGATTGGCATGCTGCTTGGTGTGCCGACAGTAGCGCTTCTTTATTATATTGGCGGAAAGATTGCAAACTGGGCAGTTGAAAAGCGCGGGCACACTACGAATTCAACAGAATATATTGATCTGAAGGCTATAGATCCAAAGACGAATGAAATGATCATAAAGACCGAGGAAGAGAAGAGATACAGCAATCCTTTTCGGAAATCTCGATTTATTTCTAAAATAAAAAAATTAATAAAGAAAAAAGAAAAGAAATAGGTTATAATAAACTATTGTGAAACAAAAATTAGTTTTTGAACAATATTTTACTAAAAAATGGCTACAACAAGAGAAGAGTATAAAAACAAAATAGAAGAGATCCAGGATATGATGGACTCCGGCGAAGTCGAGGAGGCACTTTCCGAGCTTGATGACATGAACTTCAGAAAGGTTCATAATATCAACACGCTTCTTGAGGCAAGCAAACTCTACGAAAAGGCTGGCAAATACGATGATGCATTTGAAGTACTGCTTGTTGCATATGACAGATCTCCTGCAGGCCGTCTGATTATTTACCGCCTTGCCCTTCTTTCCATAAAGATGGGAAATCTTGATGAGGCAAAGGAATATTATGACCGCTTTGTAAATATTGCGCCTCATGACAATCTCAAATACGAGATTCGTTACGAGATTGCAAAGGCGGCAGATGCGGATCCGGAAATACTTATCGGGATTCTTGAGGAACTGAAGAATCGTGAATTTATTGAGAAGTGGGCATACGAACTCGCTAAGCTATATCATGAGACGGGACAGGCGGATAAATGTACTGATCTCTGTGATGAGATCGTTCTCTGGTTTGGCGAGGGACCTTATGTTGAAAGGGCGCTCGAGCTTAAGATGCTTCACAGACCTCTTACACATGAGCAGGAGGAGAAGTACCGTTTCTTCCATCACAAGGATGAAGAACTCACTGAGATTCATCCTGAGGATGCCAAGGATGACAGCCAGATTTTGAGCCATACGGTGCGTATTCCAAAGATTGAGATGCCTTCCGAGAAATATGACACGGTGAACCTCCAGGCTGAAATCAAGCGGAACATTAATGAGATCATGCAGGCCACTGAGCAGAGTGATGTTAAAGAGAATCTCGATGCGATCAAGGACCTTACAAAAGAATTTCCTTTTCTTTCCATAGATGAAGAAAATGAAGAGATGAAACAGGCCAAGGAGGAAAAGAAAGAGGCAGAAGGAAAGCAGATCGATGAGAGCCTGAAGGATAATTTCCAGAAATACCTTGTTGAAGAGCATGATGGACAGATTTCAATGCTGCTTCCAGAGACGAATTCTTATGAAGATGACACAATAAAAGGTCAGATTACCATCCAGGATATCATGGATGACTGGGGAAAGACAAAAAGGGCTGCTGAAAAAGCGATAGCAGATGCAGATAAAGAGAAGCTTGAAAATGCAAAGAGCGATGCGCTTGAGGAAGCAAACCGCATAGCAGATAAGCTGTCAGATGCCGCACCAAAGCTTGAGGCAGGTGTGTCACCGGCGCAGGTTTTGAAGGACGAATATCTGTCAAAATCTGTTCAGGCTGAAGCACCGGAAGCTCCTGTTGATGAACCTTCGCCTGAAATTAATGTAAAGGATGATATTGATACCGTGAATACACAAGAAGCATCCAGAATATTAGAGAATATGAACAACATGCTGCAGAAGCAGATCGAGGAGATCAGCCGTGATGATGCGGAGAAGAAGAACCGGGCTTCTGCAAAGCAAAATGAAGCAAGACTTGATGAAATGCTTTCTGCAGTAGATAAAGGACATGATGCGCCTGCACAGGCTGTTCCGGAAGTACCGAAGAAACCGGAACCACAGCCTGTAAGCAATGCTACGATTCTGATGCCGCATTTGTCTATAGAGCCGGAAGGCATAGTAGAAACAGAGGAAAAAGCGCCTTCATCTGAAGCAGAGGCGGAGCCGGAAACCATTACTCCTGTTGCTGAATCGCTTATGCCTGAGACAAATGATGAGAGCGGTATTCTTGCAGATACTGTAGCCTCCATTATGGGTGAGGAAGAGAAAATAAAGTCTGATGAGTCTGCTATCAAAGAGGCGCAGAAGGCTGGCATGACGAAGAGAGAGGCAGAAACCGAAGTTTTTGATGCTTCTCCTACAAGAGATATGAAGAAGGGAAATGAACAGTTCTTCAATGCCATTCAGGAAAATGGTGATGATATTGAAGACAGGATCATTTACCAGACTACTCGTACGATCAAGAATGATGAAAAGGAAGACCCTGATTATGTTTCTTCTGAAGGGCTGGCGTCAGAAATAAGTGGGGAATATTCTGATCTTGAGCTCACGGATGAAGAAAAGGAAGAGTTTACATATTTCACGCCGATCAGCGGTATGGAAGCTGCACTTGCCCAGGTGCTTTATGGTGCGAAGGAACGACTTACCTCCGGTACATCCTCAAATGGAAATATTATTATTGAGGGCGGCCATGGAAGCGGGAAGACGACGCTTGCACTTGCGATTATCAAGGTCCTTAGACAGGAAATCGGCAAGCCGAATAACCGTGTCGGCAAGATTGATGGTGATAAGCTGAATGAAAAAGATATCCAGCAGCTGTTTTCAAAGATTGAAGGCGGCTGTCTGATTGTCGAGGGTGCCGGACAGTTGAAGCGTGAGACTGTCGTGACCATGTCTCTCCTTATGGACAATGATAAGAGTGGCATTCTGATCGTTCTTGAGGATGACAGAAAGGGCATAGAAAAAGTTCTTACGCTTGATGGACATTTTTCAAGAAAGTTTACAGAGAAAATCTCTATTCCTATCCTTACAATTGATGAGCTTGTAAATTTCGGTGAGGCTTATGCTGATGATTTGGGCTATACAATTGATGAGATGGGCGTTCTTGCCTTATATGACAGAATAAACAGGATACTCCGCCTTGATCATCCTACATATCTTACAGATGTAAAAGAGATTGTTGATGAGGCAATTGATAATGCCGAGCATGGAGGGTTCTTCTCCCGTGTCGCTGGCAAGAAGGTTGATGAAAATGGAAAGCGTATCCTTCAGGAGAAGAATTTTCAGATTTAATAGTTACAAGGGGGAAAGTTTATGAGGAATTTTACTGAGTATGATATGTACCTGTTTGGCCAGGGTACGAACTATGATCTTTTTAGAAAGCTCGGCGCTCATATCTGTAAGGATGATCAGGGCAGAAAAGGCGTCTGCTTTGATGTCTGGGCTCCGCATGCGGCTTCTGTTGCTGTGATTGGCGAGTTCAATGGCTGGAACGAGACTTCACATTACATGACAAGGCTTACTCCTCAGGATATGGGCATTTTCGAACTCTTTGTCCCGGAAGCAAAGGAGGGACAGCTCTACAAATTCCTTATATATACAGGCGATGGCAGAAAGCTTTACAAAGCTGATCCTTTTGCAACCACTGCAGAGATGCGTCCCGGCACGGCTTCGAGAATCTGTGATGTCAATGGCTACAAATGGACAGACACAGACTGGATGAAGAAGCGTGAAGAAAATGATGTTCATTATTATGAAAAGCCGGTAGCTATTTACGAAGTCCATCCTGGTTCCTGGATGAGGCATCCTGGCAGAAATGATGATGGTTTTTATACATACAGGGAGCTTGCAGACAGGCTTACGGATTATGTTGTTGATATGGGCTATACCCATGTAGAGCTTATGGGAATTGCCGAATATCCTTATGATGGTTCATGGGGTTATCAGGTTACCGGATATTATGCTCCTACGTCCAGGTATGGAACGCCGCAGGATTTTATGTACCTTGTGAACCATCTTCACAAGGCAGGCATTGGCGTTATTCTTGACTGGGTTCCTGCCCATTTCCCTAAGGATGCGCATGGTCTTGCAGACTTTGACGGCCAGCCGCTGTTTGAATATGCAGACCCCAGAAAGGGTGAGCATCCTGAATGGGGCACAAAGATTTTTGATTATGGCAAGACTGAAGTAAAGAATTTCCTCATTGGCTCTGCCATAAACTGGGCTGAAACCTACCATATTGATGGCTTAAGGGTTGATGCTGTTGCTTCCATGCTTTACCTTGACTATGGCAAAAAGCCTGGCCAGTGGATTCCGAACAAGTTCGGCGGCAATGAAAACCTCGAGGCAATCGAATTCTTTAAGCATATTAATACACTGATGCGTGGCAGATACAAGGGCTTCCTTATGATTGCAGAGGAGTCTACAGCATGGCCAAAGATCACAGGAGATGTCGAAGACAATGGCCTGGCATTCTCATACAAGTGGAACATGGGCTGGATGCATGACTTCCTTGACTATATGAAGCTTGATCCTTTCTTCAGGAAGGACAATCACAACAAGCTCACATTTGCAATGAGTTACAATGAGGCTGAGAAATACATCCTTGTTCTTTCACATGATGAAGTCGTCCACCTGAAATGCTCCATGCTGAATAAAATGCCTGGCCTTGGACCGGACAAGTACAAGAACCTGATGGTTGGCTATGCCTTCATGATGGCACATTCAGGAAAGAAGCTTCTTTTTATGGGACAGGACTTTGCACAGCTTCGCGAGTGGTCTGAGGAAAGAGAGCTTGACTGGTACCTTCTTGATGAGCCGTACCATCAGCATGTAAAGGACTGGATGAAGGAGCTCCTTCACAATTATACAAAGTATCCTGCATTTTATGAGCAGGACATAAACTGGTCCGGATTTGAGTGGATCAATGCAGATGACAATTACAGAAGCATATATTCCTTTGTCAGAAAGTCAAAGAATGGAAAGAACAACATTCTCTGCGTATTTAATTTTACGCCTATGGCTTATCCGGATTACAGAGTTGGCACGCTATCCACAAAGCAGCACAGGCTGATTCTCGATTCTGAAACCTATTGGGATGAGAAGAGGAAGGTAAAGAAATTGTATAAGCCTGAGGCGGTTGCCTGTGATGGCAAGAAGACGTCATTTGCTTATCCTCTTGCGCCGTATGGTGTGGCTGAATTCGTTTATTGATTAATTTGATGCGTTTTAGCTGTGCTGGTTCGCTGGCACAGCTGTTTTTTTCCTTATGAGCGATATAGAGAAAAAAGATACTGACAAACTGGATGAATCGGAAGAGATCACAAGGTCTATACTTGACAGCAGTTCGGATTCCGGAAAATTTGATTCTGATACAGAAGAAACAGAATCTGAAACAGCGGACTCTGATGCTGAGGGGGCTGAGGACGGGGCTCAGGGTTCTGAAGAATCAGATGAGAATGACAATGGCAGGCATACTGGCAGAAGAAGCCGGCTTATAGCAGGCATTATTGTAGTAGCTGCAATTGTGGTTTCCCTTGTGCTTTATGGGATCTTCAGGACATATACTGACTATGAGGATACAAAGACTGTGAAGATTACCAGTGAAAGCGGCACGGAATACGCTGAATTTCAGGGAAATCTGATCAAATACAGCAGGGATGGTGTTTCCTGCACGGATTTCGATGGCAATGTATTGTGGTCTGATTCGTTTGAGATGGATGCGCCTAATATAGCCAGCTACGGCGAATATTTCATGCTTTATGATAAAGGCGGATCCCTCATTGAAATCATGAAGAAATCCGGAATAGTAAAGAAAATCACGACTACTGCGCCGATTGTTGAAGCTGATATTGCTTCAAAGGGGACGAGTGCAGTCCTGATGACAGGGGCTGAGGGAAGCAGTGTATCATTATATGATGTCTCTGGAAATATTCTTGCCACAGGAAGCCTTCATATTTCAAACACAGGCTACCCGATATCTCTGGCACTCTCTGGAAATGGAGAGGACCTGATGGTGTCACTTCTAGATATCAAGGACGGGACCCTAAAATCAACGATTGAATTTTACAACTTCGGAAGTGCAGGAAAGAAGCAGAAGAATAATATTACAGGAACTTTTTCATATTCAGACATGGTAATACCAAGGGTTGATTATATTGCTGGAAACAGGCCTGTGGCTTTTGGCGACAGCGAGATAGATGTGTTTTCTGTTGGAAGCAAGCCGGAGGTATTTAAGAAAATATTTGTTAAGGGAAATATCAAGAGCGTTACGATGAACGAGACTTATTTCTCTGTCATTACCACAAACCCAGACAGCACGCTCAAAAAAAAGAAGGATGAGCTGGCGCTTTATTCGGCAACTGGAAGACAGCTTTTCTCGGAAAAGATAGATGATACCTATCTTGATTTCAGTCTTTTGTCAAACAATATACTTTATATTTCCGATGGAAAGACTATTTCACTGTACAATACCTTTGGCGTAAAGAAGGTAAAGCTTTCGTTTGATAATGGAATTTCGGCAGTGATACCATGGGACGGAAGCTCAAATTATATTTTTATTGAAAATGGCAAGCTCCATAAGGTAAAGCTAAAATGAGTATATTATTATTAATAGTAATAGCTATACTTCTGTTTTGCACAATAAGAGGATATAAAAAAGGTCTTTTTGGAATTATTTTTGGCATAATTTCATGGGTCTTTATTACTGTATGCCTGATTTATGGTACGCCAAAGATGAATGAGACATTAAGGGCAAATGCTTCGTTTTATGATAAAGTATATTCAAGTGTAGAAAAATATGTTTCTGCGAAAGTGGATGAATCAGGTATTCCGGATGTATCTTCTGACACGATAAATTCACTGGGCTCAGGAGCTGCAGAGAAGATAAATTCTTACGGGTCAGGTGCTACTGGGATGATTTCACAGGATGAGATAAATAAAAAGGTACAGGAGAATCTTTCTCTTCTGCCGCCAGGGCTTGCGGATCAGATTCAAAGCATGACAGTATCTGGATCGCTTGATACAGATTCTATAATTTCAGATATCCAGAACGGTGCGTCTCAGCAGGTGGCCTCAGTAAAAGAAGCAGTCACGGCTAAAATCACAAAGACAGTTACAAATTATGTGATCAGTGTGCTGGCGTTTGTATTTACTCTTTTAATTGCCTGGGTAATTGTGCTGATCGTAGTAATCATCATAAAAGTAATTGAGCTAAATCGCGGGGTAAAAACAGCAAGCCACTGGCTTGGGCTCGTGTTTGGACTGGCAGAAGGATTTCTGCTGGTATTTATCATTCTTTATATCATATCTGCTGTGAGCATGATTACGAATGGGCAGCTCTTTGCAAAAGACATTTCTGGTAACGCATTCTTAGGCTTTTTATACACTCATAATCCTATTGCAAATTTCTTTATGAAAAAATAATAAAGTGCTTGACAAAGATATTACACTTTGATAATATACTACTCGCACTCGCAAAAAACGAAGTTGCTTAAAACTTAGTTTGCCGAATGCTTTCAATTGAAAATCCACAAAAGATTTTCAAAAGAAAATAAAAAAATCCTTGACAAGCGATAGTGACTGTGATAATGTATAGAAGCTGTCGCTCAAAACGAGGACACGAACAAGTACCTTGACAAACGGATATGGACAGAAGACGAAAATAAGAAAGACGAAAGTCATTCTTC
>ONHZ01000046.1 GCA_900317755.1 uncultured Lachnospiraceae bacterium | reverse complement strand
TGGCATGCAGCGAGTTAATAAAATATTATGAACGAAATAGAAGCAACAAAATTGAATATCGGTTACCCCGGTAAGGTGCTTGCAGAAAATGTCACGTTTTCTCTGGCACCAGGTGAGATTATGTCTGTGCTCGGTCCGAATGGCGTTGGAAAGAGTACACTATTAAAAACCATGCTTTCAATGATAACTCCAGTAGGAGAGAATGGCGAGATTAGAATCGAAGGCACTGACCTAAATGATCTTACTCAGGCGCAGCGTGCGAGAAAAATTTCCGCGCTTCTCACGGAGCGTTTTTCTGCCGGAAATCTGGATGCCCGCGAGGTTGTTGAAGCAGGCCGCTACCCGTATACCGGTCACTTTGGTGCACTTACAGAAGATGACAAACGTATCACAAAAAAGGTATCTCAGGAACTTGAGATATCAGACCTGCTTGATAAAAAATATTCGACTCTTTCCGATGGCCAGAAACAGCGTGTCCTTTTAGCCAGGGCACTTTGTCAGGAACCCAGGATTCTGATTTTAGATGAGCCTTTTTCTTATCTTGATATCAACTACAGACTGAAAATCTCAAAATATTTAGTAAAAAAAGCGCACGAAAAAAATATCTCGATTATTTTAACTATTCAGGAGCCTTCCCAGGCTTATGCTATTTCTGATCAGGTTCTGCTTCTTTTCGACGATGGACATTTTGAATTTGGTACTAAAGAAGAGATTTTAACCGAAGAAAAGCTCAGAAGTCTTTATCATGTCACTGCTTTCAAATTTGATCGTGGCACCAAAAATTTTATTCTCTGAATATCTCAAAAAAACATGCGTATTCCAGCTGAAACAATGAATAAATGAAAATATTTTTCTGAAAGTTTTCAATATTTGTATTAATTTACATTAAAATGTGCTAAAATATCTAATTAAATTATAGTTTTGTTAGAGCATTATGTTGATTTTGCACAAAACAAATTACAGATTTGGCTGCATAAACAAGCAGTGAATTTATTCTGTATAGACATGACTTTAAGGGAGCCTGTGTTTATTGCAGAGTATCTTTTTTGTAAAGAATATTGAGGGGAGGATGTAATGGTTTTTACTAATGACAACTGCATAGGCTGCAACAAGTGTATCAGGAGCTGTCCATCGATTGCGGCAAATGTTGCCGAGGACGGCAGATTCAAAGTAGATGAGGACATGTGCATCGCCTGTGGTGCCTGCTTCGATCACTGCGAGCATGGTGCAAGGGACTACAGGGATGATACGGAGGTTTTCCTTGAAGATCTGAGGGCTGGCAAGCATTATTCAGTTATTGTCGCACCTGCATTTATCGCAAATTATCCAAATATTTACAAAAAAGTTTATGGTTATCTGAAGTCGCTTGGCGTCCTTCACATTTATCCTGTCAGCTTCGGTGCCGATATTACGACATGGAGCTACATCAAATACATAAAGCAGACAGGAAAGCTTGGCATGATTTCCCAGCCTTGTCCTGCGATCATCAATTACGTTGAGAAATACCAGCCTGAGCTTATTCCAATAATGGTTCCACTTCAGAGCCCGATGATGGATGAGGCAATTTATCTGAAGAAATACCAGAATGTTCAGGAAGAGCTTGTATTTCTTTCTCCATGCATCGCCAAAAAATACGAGATTACAGACAAGAATAATCACGGATTTGTTAAATATAATGTTACCTTCAAGAAGCTGATGGAAGCAATCGGTGACAAATACATGAATGCTCCGGAAGCCGATGAAGAATCAGCTTATCCATACGGCCTTGGCTCGAGATATCCGAAGCCGGGCGGACTCAAGGAATGCGTTCATTTCTTCCTTGGACCGCAGACATCCGTGCTCCAGGTTGAGGGAGAAGAGGAAGCTTACAAGTTCCTTAAAGAATACGCAAAGAGAAAGAACAATTTCCCATTCCTTGTCGACATATTAAACTGCCAGAAGGGCTGCATCCGAGGCACTGCAACAGACGATAGTATTGACGATGTCGATGTCGAGCTTGCAATTAATGAGATGAACAAGCGTGTCGTTGACGAGCCAGAAAAGAAGGGTCTCTTTAATAATAAGAAAGATAATGGTTATCATTATCCTTGGAACAGCGCCCTTACGCTTGATGAGAGATGGCAATATTATGATGCGCAGTTTAGCAATCTCAATCTAAACGACTTCGTACGACTTTATGACAACAAGGCTGTCAACATCAAGACGCTGACGCCTGCTGAAGAAGACCAGATCTTCAATGATATGCTGAAGACCACGAAGGAATCTCGTGAAATCAACTGCAGCTGCTGCGGTTATCATACCTGCAAGGAAATGGCAAAGGCAATCTTCAACGGAGTCAATACAAAGGAAAACTGCATCCACTATGCCAAGGCTATGGCTGAGGAAGAAAAGAAGGAAGTAGAAGAACTTCATGAGAAGAGTATTCAGGAGCAGGAGGTCAGGAATCAGAAGCTTGATGACATCATAGAAAAGTTTGAATCTTTGAATTCAGGAGTTATCCAGCTTGCCGATGCAAATGAGATGACTGCAAATGATACGACTGAAATTACGCAGGCAGTTTCCGACATCAGTGAGCAGTGCAAGGCAATCGAACAATCGCTTGGTGTTTTCGCTGAATTCATTAAGGTCTATGATCAGAGTAATGAAAATATTGTTGGTATTGCCAGCCAGACGAACCTTCTCTCACTGAATGCCAGCATCGAGGCCGCAAGAGTTGGCGAGGCAGGAAGAGGTTTCGCAGTAGTTGCAAGCGAAATCCGGAATCTTTCAGAATCAACGAAGTCTCTCATTGAGGCAAACAAGAAAGAAGCCGCTGGCACGATTCCAAAGATCAATAAGAGCATCGAAGACATCAAGGGACTTCTCACTGGAATCGAAGCGATGAACGAGAAGCTTTCAAATATCGCTGCAACGACAGAGGAAATCTCTGCACAGAGCCAGGATATTCAGGAACTTTCCGAGACGATTCAGGATTCAGTCAAGGATCTGTAAGCTTCCGAAATTCGGTTAGATGGTTTATTCAGGCTGGATTTAGATTAGATCCAGCCTGAAATTTTTATTGGAAAAATATGGGCAGAATAATATTAGTCATCGGTGGCGCTGGCTCTGGAAAAAGTGAATATGCTGAGAGACTTTGTGAGAAACTTTCGGATGGTAATAAAAAATTCTATCTTGCCACCATGAAAAATGATGGCTCTAAAGCTTATGAAGAGAGGGTGAAGAGGCACAGAAAACTAAGAGAAGGCAAGGGCTTTTTCACATTAGAAAAAGAAAGAAACTTATCTGAATTATCTTTTCATGGAAATGAGACAGTTCTTTTAGAGGATTTGACAAATCTATTGTCTAATTTCTTATTTTCAGATGCCAAAAAGCCCTGTTCATCGACAGGAGTGTTAGAAGACGTCCTTGCAGTATCTTACAAAGTCAAAAATATTGTAATAGTCATGAATGATGTTTTTCGTGACGGTATATGTTATGATGATTCGACTGAAAAATTTTTGGAAGAATTAGGGATAGTCCATAGAATGCTGGCTGACAAAGCCGACAAGGTCGTAAAAGTAATCTATGGGATTCCCGTAATCCTGAAGGAGAGTTGATTTGAGTTCGTTTATCATAGCTTTTTCGATGTATTCGAAAATCCCGATGCCGAAGGTCGAATGGACGAAGAAAAACATGCGCTATGCGCTTTGTTTTTTCCCGTTCGTCGGCGTATTAATCGGCTCCATAGAATATCTTTTTGCAGTCTGTCTTTTATATTTGAAAGTGCCACAGCTCGTCATTGGTGCGGTACTAACGCTTATTCCGATATTAATCACTGGCGGAATTCACATTGATGGATTCCTTGACACCATAGATGCCATAAGTTCATACAAATCAAAAGAAGAGAAGCTAAAAATATTAGACGATCCGCATGTCGGTTCTTTTGCTGTAATCTATGGCTGTCTTTATCTCATATTGTTTTTTACATTTACCAGCGCACTTTCCAGAAGAACGGCGGGCTTCATGGCTTATGTATTTATTATTTCAAGAATATTAAGCGGAATTTCTGTCGTCTCATTTCCTAAGGCAAAGGAAGGACTTGTGAAGACATTTTCAGACAATGCTGACAGGAATGTTTTTAAGAGTTTGATTGTCGAGCTGATTGCCGCTATTATTGCGTCAGTCTATTTTCTTGGACCTGTTTTTCTGATTCCGACTGCAGTCGCAGTTTTCTGTTTTTATTTATACTTTGTGATTTCAAAAAGAACCTTCGGCGGCACGAGCGGAGACCAGGCAGGAGCCTTTGTATGCATTACTGAACTTGTCATGCTGGTGGTTTTGTTCGTACTAGATTTTTCAGGAGTAATTCAGAATCTGAAACTGAATCTGATATAAAAAATGCAGATTGTGAAATTTAGTATTTTAAATATTTGTGACACTGTCGCAAATATTATTAGGTTGTAAAAATATGATTTTTGTTACAGGTGGAAAATATGAGGGTGAAGAAGAATTTTCAAAAACCCACTGGCCTTCAAAAAAAATAATTTCTGACTTTGATGAAAAAATAAAAGCATTAGTAAAAGGTCTGGAACCTGACGAGGCAGAGTCTGCAGCAAAAAAGCTTGCGATGGATTTTTCCGATGAAAATAAGGATTCTGTAATCATACTCACCGAAGCAGGCTGCGGAATTATTCCGCTATCAAAAGATGACCGCATTTTCCGTGAGGCAGTCGGCAGGGCAGGATGTGTTCTTGCAGAAAAAGCAGACGAGGTCTTCCTTGTCACAATGGGCATCGGAACAAAAATCAAGTAATGTAATGAATAAAAAAATAATTCTAGTAAGACACGGAATGACAAAGGGAAATATTGAGAAGCGCTATGTAGGTTCAACGAATGAGGACATTCTTGATTCAGAAAAAGAGTTGTTACATAATGTTTCTATATCTGAATGCAGAAGTGTTTCTGAAAATAATCTAAAGAAGCATTTGCAGGGTATGGAAATTATTAATGATGCCGTGCTCATTTCAAGTCCTATGAGGCGTTGCAGAGAAACATGCCTTTATCTGACAGGCAGGGAGCCTGACATGATCTGCGATGGTCTTCGAGAAATGAATTTCGGCGACTTAGAGTATAAAAATTTCACTGAGCTTGACGGTAATCCTTATTACCAGGCGTATATAGACTCAAATGGCGAAAAGGCATTTCCAAATGGCGAGTCGAAGCAGGAATTTACGGATAGAACCTGCGAGGCTTTTGCTGAATTAATGCATGAACTGAAAAATGATGTGAGGCCGCTTGTCTTATTTGTTCATGGTGGGACAATCATGGCTCTGCTCTCAAAATATGGCGTGCCAAAAAAAGATTATTTTTCTTATCAGACGAAGCCGCTGTCAGGATTTGCAGGAATGCTTTCGGTCGACTATAATATCAGCATTACGGATATTACTGGTTTTTCATTAGGGAAGTAAATGGCATATTTAAGACCGAAAATCATCATACTTTTTCTTGCAGTTCTGCTTGACCTCATCATTGGCGACCCACATTTTCTCTGGCACCCAGTCAGGGGTATTGGAAAATTAATCAATTGGTTTGAAAAATTATATCGAAAAATATTTGCTAAAAGAGAGTTTCTTGCGGGAGCTTTATTAGCGATATCTGTACTTATTGTTACAAGCGGCATTACAATATTAATCTTTTATATTTTCACAATAATTGAAAATAATATTTCAGTATTGAAGAATGTAAATGCTTTTGTTCAGGACAATTTTGGAATCAATGGAATGCTTACATTCTTGTTTTCATTAATTCTGACTACTCAATGTCTTTCTGCAAGACAATTATCTCGAGAAAGCAACAGAGTCTATGTTTCTTTACATAAAAATAATCTTGTTGAAGCAAGGCGTAATGTTTCCATGATCGTCGGCCGCGACACTGAAAATCTTTCTTACGAAGGCGTGACAAAAGCCGCAGTCGAGACTATAGCTGAGAACACCTCAGACGGTGTCATCGCTCCTATGTTTTACCTAATCCTTTTCGGACCTCTTGGCGGCATCATCTATAAAGCCATAAATACCATGGATTCTATGATCGGCTACAAGAATGACAGATACATCCACTTCGGTACCTTTGCTGCAAGGCTTGATGATGTGGTAAACTTCTTTCCAGCGAGAATCTCCGGTTTTCTGATGGTGGTATCTGCATTTTTCACTCATTTTGATGGGAAGAATGCCTGGAAGATATGGCGCAGAGACAGCAGAAAATCAAAAAGCCCGAACTCTGCACAGTGCGAAGCGGCAGCGGCAGGAGCACTTGACATTTCGCTTCTTGGAAATGCATATTATTTTGGCGTGCTTTTTGAGAAGCCGACGATTGGAGATCCAATCCGTCCGCTTGAGGCAGAAGACATAAAGCGGACAGAGAAATTAATGTATATGACAGAGGCTCTCTTCATGGCACTTTCCGCCCTGATTCTGTGGGGAATATTTCACTAGCCAATCACATTTCCATAAAACCGTTTGGACAACTGCCAGTTGTATGCGACTTTCGAACGCTGCATTTTGTGTCAAAATTTTGTGAATTCGTTCACTTCCACGCATTAGACCATTATATTGATTTGTATTTTTTCGATATACTATGTATAATGCATGAAATCGGAGAGGAAAAAGGAAAGGGCGGATATGGCTACACTTATAGCAGGACGTGCGATGCTCTTTACTGGAGTGTCAATCGAGGATTATTTGCCTAACGAAAAAATCGTGGTTTCGGCTGCTTCATCAGGAAGGAAGTTTCACGGATCCAGGATCATATATACTGATATTAGTCCAGAGAGTGATTCATTTGACTCTCTTTTTGACATACATGATTTTAATAATGTCATTTTTGTTTTAGATTTTTTGGACCCTCTGTCTGACGGCGCAAGCGAGAACAGGAATCTCTATAGGATTCTGGAGAACTGCATCCGCTGCAAGGCAGGCAGGGTTATACTGTGTCTGCCTAATTGATTTTTTCTATATGCTTTCGAATGCGATTTACCAGAGGGCAGTAAAAATCACGAGCCTTTTTTCTGCTGCATCTCAGATTCAGAAGGATATAGGCGCCCCGGAAGAAAAATGCATGGTCATCTCAAACGGAATCGATTATCCGAGATTTTCCGGTGCAAAGAGAAAAAAGCCTGATGGCTTTATAGATATCGGGGCGGCAGTCAGGTTTGCAAAGATAAAGGATATAAAGACGATGATTTATGCATTCTATGAAGTCACGCAGAGCTTCCCAAATGCAAGGCTTCACATCTTAGGACCTGATGAGGACAAGCAGTATGCAGAGGAGTGCCGTGAGCTTGTAAAATATTTAGGACTAAATAATGTCCTCATGCCAGGCAGAATTTCCGACATGCCCGCATATTATGACAAGCTTGATTTTACTATTCTTACAAGCCTTTATGAGGACTGAGTTTGCTTTTAGGAAAAAATTAAAATAATAATATATCGTGCAATATTAGGTAGTGCTTTTTAGACAAGCAAAATAACATAAAGAATATGGCAAAAAATATAATGATACAGGGCACCATGTCAAACGTTGGAAAGAGCTTCGTCGTGACTGGTCTCTGCAGATTTTTTAAGAGAAAAGGATATCGTGTCGCACCGTTTAAATCCCAGAATATGGCGCTTAATTCATTTATTACAAAAGATGGTGCGGAGATAGGACGGGCACAGGCTGTCCAGGCAGAAGCAGCAGGGATTGAGCCGGACTACAGAATGAATCCGATTCTGCTGAAGCCCTCGAGTGATAAGGGCTCACAGATTATCCTGAATGGAAAGGCCATTGGGGAGAAAAGTGCAAAGGAATATTTCCTAAACAAAAAAATCTATATTCCGTATATTCTGGAAGATTATGAATCGCTTGCAAAGGAAAATGATATAATCGTCATCGAAGGCGCTGGAAGTCCTGCGGAGATCAATTTAAAAAAAGATGATATTGTAAATATGGGACTCGCAAAGATGATTGATGCTCCAGTGCTTCTCGTCGGCGATATCAATCCAGGTGGTGTTTTTGCGCAGCTTTATGGAACGATGGCACTTCTCACAGAAGATGAGAGAACGCTGATCAAAGGGCTCATTATTAATAAATTCCGTGGAGAGAAGGCACTGCTCCGAAGCGGGCTTGATGAGATTGAAAGACTTACGGGAAGACCGGTTCTTGGCGTATTGCCATATTTGGATGCGAAAATAGAAGCAGAGGATTCGCTTGTCACGGATGAGAAGGCCGGGAAGATATCAGGTAAAAGCCAGCTTCATGAGAAGCGTATTGAAATTGCTTTGATTTCTCTTCCCTGGGCTTCGAATTTTACAGATTTTGAGCCATTTGAGCTTGAGCAGGATGTCAGTCTAAGATATGTTACCAAAAAAGAAGATTTAGAGAGTCCTTCATGCATCATGATTCCGGGCACGAAGAATACGATGCATGACACAAGATGGCTTTTTGAAACCGGACTTGCCGAAAGAATTATTGAATTACATAATGAAGGCGTTCCTGTCATTGGAATATGCGGTGGCTACCAGATATTAGGGCAGAGGCTTTTTGATCCGCATCATATAGATGGAGAAAGTGATGAAAGAGATGGTTTAGGACTTCTCCCTGTTGAAACAGTATTTGATGAACAGAAGAGGACTACAAATACTGAAGGAAAAATAAATACATTGCCTGGATTTTTTGAGAATTTGTCAGGGATTGACATAAAAGGCTATGAAATCCATATGGGACAGAGCCATACAGTAAAGATTCATAAACCATCAGGACAGGAAAAAAATACTGAAATTTCTGATGTTGCTGATGATAAAAAAGGCATGCCATTTATCGTTGATGATGTAAGTGCCTCTCTTGGCTATGTGCAAAATAACGTCTTTGGAACGTATCTTCATGGTCTTTTTGAAAATGATGAATTCCGGAAGGCGTTTTTGCACCTGCTTACAAATAAGGATAATAAAGAGACTCATTTTTCCTACCACGATTTTCGTGAGAAACAGTTTGACAAAGCCGCGGATCTCATAGAGCAGAATCTTGATATAGAAAAAGTCATGAATATTATTGGATTATGATTTTGAAGGTATGATATTGAACTTCGAAGGTGAATGATGATAGAACTATACTATGGGGATGGAAAAGGAAAGACATCTGCAGCAATAGGGCTTGCGGTCAGGGCAGCAGGGCATCATGTGCCTGTGCTGTTTGTTCAGTTCTTAAAGGATGGCAGCAGCGGTGAGCTAAAAATTCTAAAGAAAATCGATGAAGTAGAAATTCTGACAGAAGATGGTCTCAAAGGCTTCTTTCCAAATATGGATGATGATGAGAAGAAAAAAGCAAAGGACGAAGCCGAAAAGATTTTTGAAAGTGCTAAGAATTTTGCGATAAAAGAAAAGAAGTCTCCTGGTACGAAGATTTTCACGAAGCCTGAAAATGATGCAGAAATAAAAGAATTATTAGTTCTTGATGAAGTGCTTCATGCGGTGCACTTTGGACTTATTGATGAAAAGGATTTACTTGATTTTCTGAAAAATCTCCCAAAGGATGTCGAAGTAGTTCTTACAGGACGGGCGCCATCCCAGCAGATCATCAATGTTTCTGATTATGCGACAGAATTTCGTAAGGAAAAGCATCCGTTTGACAGAGGCGTGATGGCACGGACTGGAGTTGAGATGTAATGGATAAGGATTTTGATTATAAGGACATCATGATTCCTGCAGATATCGAAAAAAAGAGTTTCGAAATCATCACAAACGAATTAGGGGATAGAACCTTTGATCCTGAAATAGACCCTGTGGTAAAGAGGGTGATTCATGCGACTGCGGATTTCGACTATGCGGATAATCTTTCATTTTCAGAACACGCTGTACGAAAGATGCAGAATGCGATTCGAAATGGTGCATCAATAGTCACCGACACGAATATGGCAAAAGCCGGTATTAATAAAAAGAAACTAGCCGAATTTGGCGGAGAAGTCTATTGTTTTATGGCAGATTCTGACGTGGCAGAAGAAGCAAAAAAGAGAAGCATTACCAGGGCAGCAGTTTCTATGGAAAAGGCAGCAGGGCTTGGAAAGAATATTATTTTTGTTTCAGGAAATGCGCCGACTGCACTCATGAAAATATATGAATTACTCACTGAAAATAAATTAATTGCTGATAGTAATATCACTGATGGAAGAAGCATTGTCTCAGGTATCATTGCTGTTCCAGTCGGCTTTGTTCATGTGGTCGAGGCAAAGGAACTGATCCTTGAGACGAAGGTTCCACATATCGTGGCACGAGGCCGAAAAGGCGGCTCGAATGTCGCTGCTGCTATAGTAAATGCCATTCTTTATTCCATGTGAGAACACTTCTTTTTTTTACAATTTTTTTCATTTTTTTGTATTAGAATGATTGCATATTTATTAACAACGAAGTATGATACTTCGCAAGCAGCAAAGACGCTGGGTTTACGAAAGGTAGATTCAGTGTCTTTTTTTTTGGAGGTTTGTTATGAGTTTACCAGAAATTGATTTTTTGTATCTGAATGAAGAGGACACTGTGAAGGCTGGCGTCGAGGACATGCCGCTTTGCATCGAGACAATGGAAGAGATGCTGAAGCTCATGAAAATTGGGGACTACCGTATGGGTGGACAGAATGGCAATTCACATGGCTGCATGGTTTCTTTCCCTAAGGAATCACCTTTCCCTGAAATGCCAGTAGATGGACCAGACAGAAGATTTATGGCAATGCCTGCTTATCTTGGTGGAAAATTCGATTTAGCCGGCATGAAGTGGTATGGCTCAAATACAGCAAACCGTGACAAGGGTCTTCCAAGATCTATCCTTATGCTTACATTAAATGACAAGGATACAGGCGCACCACTTTGCTATATGTCAGCAAATGTTCTTTCTGCCATGAGAACAGGTGCCATTCCTGGTGTTGGCTTTAAGTACTTTGCACCTGAAGAGACAAAGACAGTTGCCATCATCGGACCTGGCATCATGAGTAAGACAGCCCTTATGGCTGTCATGGCGGTCCGTCCTATGGTCGAGACTGTAAAGATCAAAGGCCGTGGCAAGAAGTCAATGGACGCTTATATTGATTTCATTAAGGAGAGATATCCATCAATAAAGAATATTATTGTTTGTGATACTATTGAAGATGCAGTAAAGGATGCAGACGTTATTTATGCAGCAACTTCAAGCCCTACTGGTGATGATTCACAGTATCCTTATATTGCAGAGGACTGGATTAAAAAGGGCGCAATGATCTGCACCACATCTGCACTCAAATTTGACGAAGATTTCCTCATCAATCGTGCCAGAACAGTTACAGATAATGTCAAGCTTTACGAAGCATGGGAAGAGGAATTTGCTCCGAATGCATATTATACAATCCCTATTCCAGGCGTAAAGGTAGAGGATCTGATTGCCGAAGGAAAGATGACAAAGGATCAGATCGACGACCTTCCGGATGTGCTGATGGGAAATATTCCTGTACACAGAAAAGATGATGAGATTGTCATCTATTCAGTAGGTGGTATGCCAATTGAAGATGTTGCCTGGGGTTCAGTAGTATATAAGAATGCGCTTGAAAAAGGTATAGGTACAAAACTTAATCTTTGGCACAAGCCTATTCTTGGATAATATTAATAAGTCATATTTTATGGGGAAGGCTTTGGGTACTCCCGGGCCGTCCCCATGTTTTAGTATAATAAGCTCTTTTAGGGACGTTCAGAAAGGTTAACAAATGGAGAAGAAACTGGGTCTTCCAAGTGCGATAGCAACGGGTGTTGGACTTATTGTTGCAACCAGCTGCCTGATGTCATTAGGACAGGGTGCTGGTACGATTGGTACTTCATTCATTATTTCCATGATTATTGCCTGTGCGATAAACATATTCACTGCACTTGGTCTTTCAGAATTAAATGCCCTGATGCCAAACCTCACGGGCGGTCTTGCACAGTATACACTTGCTGCCATGGGACCTTTTGCATCGATCATTGTCATGGTCGGCGGCTACATCGTCTGCAACACGATTTCAGGTTCTGCAGAGTGCGCGATGTTTGGTAATACGATGAATTCAGTTTTCCATACACCGCTTCCGTCAAGTTTCTTTTGTATCATTCTTCTTGTAATTCTTATTGTCACAAATCTCTGCGGTGTGGATATGTTTGCAAAGATTCAGGATGTAGTCGCATATGGACTCATCTTTTCGTTGGTAATCATGGGTCTCATCGGAATGTTCAAGGCCGGTACAGGTAAAGTCGTAGATCAGCCAGCTGTCATCAGCTCAGCACCTTCAGATATTTTATCGATGCTTGGAATCGCATTTTTCTTATTTTTGGGCTGCGAATTTATCATCCCGATTGCACCGAATATAAAGAACGGCAGACGGAATGTTCCGCTTGGCATGATCTTAAGCCTTCTTATCGTCCTTGGCATGCAGATTATCGTAGTCCTCGGAATGCATAATTACACAAAGTGGGATGAACTTGCAAGCAATTCTGCACCACATGTCCTCTATGGCGTTAATCTTCTCGGAAACGTCGGCAAATACTGGATGGCAATTGTCTCGATTTTCGCAGTTGTCAGCACAGTAAATTCGGTCATCGGTTCGCTTCCATATATCTGCGCCGGCATGGCAAAGATTGGCCTTCTTCCGGAAATCTTTGCAAAGAGGAACAAATTCGGAACACCTTTCTTTGGAACACTTTTGATTGGCGGTTTGATGATCATCATCAATGCGACCGGCCTTTCAACAACGTCGCAGCTTTCTACACTGATTCTGATCGGCTGCGTATTCTGGATGGCTGCCTATGCGATTTCTGCAATCGACGTGCTGATTTTCAGAAAGAAGCTGAAGAAAGCACCAAGGACATTTAAAGTTCCGCTTGGACCTGTCATTCCTATCCTATGCATCACTGGTAATGTCTTTATGATGTATAATATTTCACCTGATCCTGCTACAAGAGGCCTTATCTATAGAGTCGTAGGCATAATATTCGTTGCACTTGCAATTTATTCAGTAATCTGGATCAAGAAAGTAATGAAGATAAAGCTATTTAAGCCGCTTTCGGTTGAGCAGGTCATGGCTATGGAAAATGACATGTACCGTCTTGTACGTAAAAAGAAGAAAAAATCTGAAAGCATACCTATTTTCGAAAGAGCGATGAAATAATTATCAAAATTTTTCCTTGACAATGTCATATGACTTTGTTAATATATCATTCGTTGACGCTTCAAACGGCGTCATCGTGGCGAGGTAGCTCAGCTGGCTAGAGCACGCGGTTCATACCCGCGGTGTCGAGAGTTCAAGTCTCCCTCTCGCTACTAGATGATTTGGCTCTGTGATTTTCACAGAGTCTTTTTTGTTCTATTCTTTATGTACTTTTTGTTTGCCCACATAATACTGTTTATTTGTTTTTACATGTATTATTTTTATCGGTTTGATGAGATGTAATTGTTGAAGATTCACATTCCAGAAAAATGTTCCTGAAAGTATTAGCACAGCGCCAATTATTTTTTCTGGTCCAATTGTTTCATGAAGAATCAGTGCTGAAAAGAAAATTCCTGTCATAGGCTCGAGGTAGTCGCAGACTGCCACGGTCTGGGCAGGAATTTTTATTATGCCGACAAAGTAGAGGTAGCAGCCAATGCCTGTGTTTAGGACTCCAAGCAGCAGGATGGGCAAGATGTCACTTCTTGAAATGTTGAGGTTGAAGCTGCCGGAGACCGCCTGTCTGATTAGATTGTAAATAAGTACGGTAATGAAAGCTGAGAAAAGCTGAATTGTCGTATTGGAAAATCCCTGTACGCTCTTATTTTTCTTATTACTTATGATCATGC
>ONHZ01000044.1 GCA_900317755.1 uncultured Lachnospiraceae bacterium | reverse complement strand
TCCAGAATAAGCGCAGGAACGACTGAAAGCACGCCCATCATGAATACGCCAAAGAGAAATCCCTTGTCTTTATCTTTTTCCTGATCCTGCCTGATGATAATATAAAATATGACGATTGCCGGAGCAACCGTAAGCAAAAACAGCAGTCTCATATAATCCATATTATTAATCCTTCTGAAAACTTACTTATTACAATATTGCTTTATCATATCATACAGCCCCGTGTTGTCAAATTGCAGATACTGAATTTTTGTAATGTTTGTGTTAACAGGCAAATTCATATGCAAAAAAAGTGGTAATCACAGGAAAATTTCAAGTGACTACCACAGAAAAAAATAAATGCAATTATACCGTATCAACCTTATTTCGAATTACTTTCTTGAGCAGCACGTACCCTACAATCGCAGTCAGTCCTTCAGCAATCAGGAATGAGAACCAGATGATTCCTGAAAAGGAAAATCCATGAAGCACCATCGAAGTGAAAATAGTTGCGGGCGGAAGGACGAATGCAAACTGTCTTAAGACAGAAATAATCAGAGATTCAACGCCGCTGTCGAGTGCCTGAAAAATGCCCTGGAAAGCGATGTTGATGCCGGCAAAAATAAAGCTCAGTGAAATGATTCTGATTGCACTGATGCAGAGCGCTTCTGTTTCGCCAGAAAGTCCGAAAAGCCCTGCGAGCGGATTTGCAAAAATCTCAAGTGCGATCATGCCAGCTGTCATAATGACGATTGTGTACAGAAGACCATAGCGGATTCCCGCCATTACTCTTTCCTTTGACTTCAAGCCGTGATTGAAAGAAACGATCGGCGTGATCGCATCACGAAGTCCAAAGGCTGCAAACAAAATGAACTGCTGAATCTTATAATAGAGACCGTATGCGGTGACGACATTTTCACCTATCTTTACGAAGATAATATTAAGAAGATAAGTAAGAATAGACATCAGTGCCTGGGCGATGATAGCAGGAAGACCGATTGAATAGATATTTTTGATAATCTGACTATCAGGCTTACAGTATTTCATATTCTTGCTAAATTCTACATTATATTTGAAATGGAAAATCAAAGCGAGGACGAGCGAAAGAATCTGTCCGATAACGGTTGCAATTGCAGCACCGGTGACGCCCATCTTCGGAAGGCCGAGCCAGCCAAAAATGAAAATAGGATCGAGCATCATATTTGCCACAGCGCCGGCAACCTGTGCAATTGTAGAATATAGTGAACGTCCAGTCGCCTGCAAGAGTTTTTCAAATACAATATAAATAATCAGCGCAAGGAAAAGTCCGTTTCCTGCGGTACGGCTTGCCTTCTCCTTGTCGCCCTGACCGAGGCTCTTCGAAAGAAGCGCATTGCAGCCTACGCCTGTTCCAATTGAAATCGCAACAATCAGCATCTGTACCGGAAATGCAAGCGTCAAAGCATTCAATCCCTGCTCTCCCACCTTTGGAATTGCAGAAACGAAAGCCGAATCAACGATATTGTAGACAGCCTGCAGCATCATCGAAAGAATCATCGGGATGCCTATTTTCAGCATCAACCTCCCAACCGGCGCATTTGCCATTGCGCCTTTGTCCTCGTGGGAATCCTGTACCTCATTTTTCACATCAACTCCTGAACCCATTTTTTTCATTTTTCCTTTCCAAATTTTTCTCTCTTTTGCCAAGTCTCTGGTGCTTCCAAATACGGTTCAAAGAGAATAACAAATTATTTGAGCACAAGAATTACTTTGAAAAAAAATGACCAGATTTGATGCATTTTTCTGCACAAGAAAAGCGTGTGCCCTATGTATTAGAACACACGCTAAATAGCTGGAATTACATCTAATTTTGCCTCACAGTTCATGCATACTTGAGCATGAGCCATCCGTTTCGCACGGTATTATAGCAGACCGAATTCAAGAATGTAAGTGAAATTTTTCATATTTGCTTTGACAAGTCTTTACAACTCTTTACAACTTTTATTTTCTTTTACAACTCTTTACAACTAACTCAGTGAAACTTTTCTTCATGTGATTTGCCATCAGGCTGAAGTGATTCCCAAGATGCATGCATGTGAGGATATAGAACCAGTATGATGCGGCAAGGTGAATCCGGCGTGCTGTAGCTACTCCGTCCCATGCCGGAAGGAACCAGAAAGCATATTTTGACATGGTAATTCCACTGTAGCCTAAAAGGACGATTGCGACCACAAGTGCCAGAATCAGAATGAGATTATATATGCGGTAGGGGCTGTACTTTCCCTTAAACATCGCTTTATACCATTTGTAATTCAAAATAGTATGTTCAATAAAAAGTGCAAGCATCGCCGTGCCAATATATTCGTGAAATTCACGACCTGTGATGAAATACGCCATGAGGATCACGATAATCACCATCATGGCAAGATCTACGATTTTCTTTATTGTGCTTTTCATCTTAAATATCTCCATTTTTCCAATAATGTTAACATTGAAAAAATAATAAGTCTAATACCTAAAATGAATTGTAAATTATGTCAATGAGGTATTTATGATAATATATACGTAATTTCAGATGCTTGTGACAGGAGCTAATTAGAAAAGCTTATACATGCTTCGATAAAATGGCATATTGCTTCAGGATTCGAGTACCAGTAAAAATGCGGGAAGCCGATGGCATAGGTTTCAGAATAATGCATGGCTTGCCATGATTTTCCTGAGACCTGCTTTGTCATAGAAAAACTATCGCCATTGTCATCGGTATCATAATAATGAAATTCATGACCGCGAAGGGAGACTCCAGAAGAGCCAAGAAGACCGTCTTTTTTCGAAGTTCCTTCAACATACCCGAAACGAACCAGATGACTCTGCTTTTCTGCCTTCGTGTGAAAAAGTCCAGCCATTTTTTCTTCTTCAAGAGAATCACAAAGATAAAGAAATCCGCCGCACTCTGCTATCGTGGGAAGCCCATTTTCAATCATTGTCTTAATCTGTGATCTCATAGAAACATTTTCAGAAAGTTCTTTTGCGTATAGCTCCGGATAGCCTCCACCAAGATATAAGCCACTGATACCTTCAGGAAATGCTGTGTCGTGAAGCGGTGAAAAGAAAATAATTTCCGCACCAAGTTCACGAAGGAGCCTCAGATTTTCCTCATAATAGAAGGAAAAAGCCTCATCGTGGGCAACAGCGATTTTGATTTTATGACTTTCGTTTTTATTAATATTAACATCAAATGTTCGGGTGACTGGGTTAATAGCTCTGTCCTCCAGCTCGCATGCATTTTCGGCAAGCTTTATGATTTCCTCCACATCGACATTTTCAGAAACAAGTTTCTCTGCTTCAGCGACAAAATCAGAATTTTTCTTTGCCTCTTCTGGAGAAACGAGTCCAAGATGCCTCGATGGAACAACTAAATTTTTATCTTCGGGCAAGAATCCAAGAACCTTCACATGGCACTCATTTTCTATCATTTTCTTAAGAACTGGAAAATATGATGATGAAACTCTATTTAGTACAACACCTGCAATCGACGCATCATCTCGGAAATTTAAAAATCCATTGATCAGCGGAACAAGTGAAAGTGAAGCACCCTTTGCATCAAGGATCAGAATCACAGATGTCTTCGTAATACATGAAATCTCATAGCTTGAGGCCTCGTCAGAGGTTCCGCCAAGACCATCGAAGAATCCCATCACGCCCTCAATCACCGCAATGTCAGCACCTGCATCTAAAAATTCTGAAATCATAATATGACGCAGGGTGTCATCATCTGTGAAGTAGCTGTCCAGATTTCCGGAATTGATTCCAAGCACTGATCTATGAAACATCGGATCAATAAAATCCGGACCGCATTTAAATGAACATGGATTTTTTCCACTAGACTTGAGTGCTGCAAGCAGCCCGACAGTAAATAATGTCTTTCCGCTGCCAGACTTTGGAGCGGCAATCTCTATTCTTGGAATATGTATTTTTTCCTGTTTACCATTGATCATCTTTTGTCTGAAATTATTATTTTAGAAAAAAACGCAAAAAATTAATAAAAAATTATCATCTGATAGAAATAAGCATCACTGGATTTAACGCTTTTCGTAAATGGTAATGTCCAAGATTCTCATATTCAGTCACGGCAATTTCTGAAAATGAAAATTCATATTCAGTGAACCTTTCAGACATTTTCTCACATTCTGAAATGGTTTCAAGCGTTACTGCCGAAATCAAAATCTTAATATCCGGGTTTATTGATAATAATCTTTCTACAATACTTGAAAGGTTCCTTCCTGCCCCACCAATAAATGCATGAGTCGGAGTATCCATGATCACAGAAAAGGATTCGGGAGCCATGCCTTCAATCACTTCAATATTTGAAATCTCAAATTTCTGAATATTTTTTTTGCAAAGCTTGACAGCCTCAGAATTTTTTTCAAAAGAATAAACTCGACCTTCAGGAATACGCAATGCTGCAGCAATCGAGACTGAACCCGTGCCTGCGCCGATATCCCAAAGCACTGAATCTTTTTTCAGAGAAAGTTTCTCCAAAGCAATTGTCCGAATATTTTCTTTTGTCATTGGGATTGATTTTTTCGAATGAGAATCCCCAAATTCACGAATATAATTTTTGTCAGGAATGAAAAATCCCTCACTTTTGTCGAAGTTATCATTCTGAAAAATTACAATAGATAATGCTCTGTCGATTGGCTTAAAAAGAATAAAGTTACGTGGATTCCCAATAGTTATTCTTTCATCTGGCAATGATAGGTTTTCGCCTAAATAGATTTTTGTTTTATTTAATTCTCCATCAGGATTTATTTTTTTTGCAAGTTCAATTAATTGAGCAGTATTTGAAAGGAGCACAGCTGTGTATTTATGTGTACGAACCTGTGAAAGCACATCAAAGTCACGTCCATGAATAGAAATAATCTTTACTTCATTCTCTGAAATATGCAGTTTTGAAAGAAAATATGATACTGATGAAAGACCATCAATTTCTTCTACATCAATACCTTTTTCCGCGAAAAATCTGATGGCGGAAGGTGCACCGGAATATAGGTTGATGCTTCCTGAAAAACATATCGAAACAGTCTGCGTATCAGCTGATAAAGTTAAAGATTTATCCGTAGATGTAGAGGAATTCAAAATTTCATAAATTTTCTCAGCCCTGTATTCATTTACAAACTTCTTATCAGAAAATGTTTCTCGAATATTCTGAAGAACCTTTCCGGCACCGAAAACAATGTCAGATTCCGATATTGCATCGATTGCTCTCTTCGTCAGATATTCAGGATTTCCAGGGCCAACACCTATGATGAAAATTTTTGAAACCATATTTTTTCCTTTAGTCCAATCTGTCTATTCGCATCAGCCTGGTATATCTGCCATGGAAGAATTCAGATCTGCCCGTTCATTATCATCTTCACACATTTTGAAAGTTCAAGTGTGATTGCCGTGTCAGGCAGGTATTCTTCCGGGCGGCCGATCATCACGACTGGAACACCAATCTTATCAGCCGCCTCAACCTTTGCGGGTGTGCCGCCGACCTCACCGGAATTCTTTGTGACAAGGCACTTGATGTCCAGATCCTTCATCAGCACTTCATTCAATGCCACAGAAAACGGTCCCTGCATCAGGATCAGGTGATCATTTGAAATCCCTGCGAGCCTGCAGCGCTCAAGCGAATCTTCAGATGGCAGCGCCCTGACATAAAACCGCTGCTGGAAGTCATGTACTGACGAAAATTCTCTAAGATGCAGACTTCCTGTAGTAAGAAGAACATTTCCATCAATATTTGAAACCTCGATGGCTGCTTCCTCAAAAGAATTTACAACGATAATATTCTGAAAAGATGTGTCATTAGCTTCTCTTTCCACCCTGTAGTATGTGATGCCATTTGCGACTGCGGCATCAGAAATATTTTTCGTAACTACGTCTGCAAACGGATGCGTCGCATCAATAATAAAGTCTGGTTTTTCCTCAGAGAAGAGCCTTGACATCTCTTCTTCATTCAGCCTGCCGACATGAATAGATTGATCATCTTCATTGATGAGTGATGCACCATACTGCGTGGCGACGTAAGTATTCGTAGCATAGCCTTTCTTATGCAGAACACCATAGAGAATCCTGCCCTCGGTCGTGCCGCCAAAAAGGATAGCCTTTCTATTTACTTTTGGTTTTCCAAAAAAAGTACTCATTGTATTATCAAAATATCTCATACACCGTCTTTGGCATATGGGCAATTAATCGACTTTGTATCCCCTCGGTGTCACCATCTTCTCACCGATGAGTTTCGTCGTAGAAGAACCTATGAAAACTGTCGTAAGCATGTCAGCTTCATAATCCTTAAGTTTTTCAAGTGTCATGATATGTCGTTCCTGGCCTTCACGGTCAATATTTTTGATGATGCCACAGACAGTGTCCTTGTCACGGCCGTTTTCGAGCATAATCTCACAGGCCTTCTCAAGTGCATCTGTCCTCGAGTGGCTTCCAGGATTGTAAAGAACAGTCACAAAATCTCCGACAGCTGCCGCTTTGAGTCTTTTTTCGATTACCTCCCATGGCGTAAGAAGGTCGCTTAAGCTGATCACAACAAAGTCATGTCCAAGCGGAGAGCCAAGCCTTGCGGCTCCAGAAAGTGCTGCCGTAACGCCAGCGACGACATTTATTTCTACCTCTGGATAATCCTTCGCCATTTCAAGAATGAGTGAAGCCATCCCATAGACGCCTGCGTCTCCGGAAGAAACTATCGAAACTGTATGGTCTTCATTTGCCTTCGAAAGTGCCTCCTTGCAGCGGTCTTTCTCTTCATGCATCCCAGAAACGATATATTCTCTCCCTGGGAAATTCTTCTTTACTAAATCAATGTAGGTCTTGTAACCATAAATCAGCTCGCTTGATTCAAGTGCATTCAGAGCCTCAATCGTATAGCCGTTCATTGAACCAGGACCAAAGCCAACAACATATAATTTTTTCATTATTACACCCTCTATGTGTCTTTATGATATTTGCAGGAAAAATCATCTTTTTCCCCGCAATTCAAATATACAAAATAATATGAAATATGTCAAAATCAAATCATTGCAATTCCCACTGTCACATTTCCATATGCTTTTTTGTCCATCAAAATCCTTGGCAATTCATAATATTTTTTCTCGTCTTCAGACAAATTTTCATATTTCGATCTGGCAAGAAGCAGCGCTGCCCTGCCTGAAACATTGTCGACGCCGACAGTCTTTTCCACAAAGTCTGACTTTGAAAATTTGCCCTCTGTTTTTCGAAGCTCGTCGGCTGAAAAATACGAAAGTATAATATGATGTTTTTCTGCGAATTCTGTCAGTCCTGCTTCGTCTTTTTTGATGTCAATAGTCGCTGCGCCTTCAATTGTGCGGTAATCAAGCGAGTTCTCAACCATAGCGTTTCTCAAAGCGTCTTCAATTTCTCCTGTGGAAACTCCTCTTCTGCAGCCAATCCCGAGTGTCACTGCTTTCTTTTTATTTCGGCTTATGACTTCACTTGCCGTCGTGACGATGCTCTGGGAATGCAGGATTTTGGCAGTCTCATCCGCAAAATGATTTGCTCCGCCTTCGTGTCCGGAAAGAATCGGGATTATATATTTTCCGAGACAGTCGATGACAATGACTGCGGGGTCCTCGGTTTTCTTATGAACGAATGGTGCGATGCTTCTCACTGCAATGCCGCTCGCAGAGATAAAAAATATTGCCTTCACATGAGAAAAATAATACGAAACTATATCCTGAAGATGACGCGGCTCGAGATCGTCGTGTTTTTTAATTCTTGTAATCTTATCTTCCGGGTAATTCTCTGCAAGAAATGATGCGACCTGATTCATTACACAGTCGCCGACAGAGGTGCAGGAAATAAGGAGAAAGCCAGATTTATTAATTTTGCGGAATGCAGTCTCAAAATTCTTATCATAAAGCTGCGAATTTTCTTCGCCTTTGATTTTTCCTTCAGAAAGTGCATCACCAACTAGAATCAGGGCAAAATTATGAATGCCTTCTTCCGCCATTCTTTCTGGCATCCGTCCAAGTGTTGTGCGGAGAATTTTCTGATCCGGCCAGGATGCTTTATAGACAACGACGACTGGAGTGTCTGAGGAAAATCCGACCGACAGTTCCTCCCTCACCCTCTCCGCCTGACTGGCAGAAAGATAAAGAGCAAGCGTCGCATGATGCGAAGCATAGGAAGAAAGCGATTCCTTCCCAGGTACCCTCGTCCTTCCATCAACTCTCGTAATTGTAAGTGACTGTGAAACATTCGGTATCGTAAGCTCAGCTCCGACAGCCGCAGCCGCAGCAGAAAATGCGGAAACACCAGGCGTTACATCAAATGGAATGTCGTGCTCATGCAAGATCTCAATCTGTTCATGAATCGCACTATATAAAGATGGATCTCCTGTATGAAGTCGGACAACATCCTTCCCTGCATTATCTGCCTCAATTTCGACAGCCGTAACTTCTTCAAGCGTCATCTTTGCACTGTTATAAATCTCGACATCCTTCCTGCAATATGTCGAAATTAAATCAGGATTCACAAGAGAGCCTGCATATATGACCATATCGGTATTTTTAAGAATTTCTGCTCCGCGGACCGTGATCAGATCAACTGCCCCGGAACCTGCACCAACAAAATGTATCATGATAAAAAATATTTGACTAATAACCAAGTGCGCGAGAAGACCAAAACTATCTAAGAAAACGCATTGATTTTACTCGTTGCTTAGCGAATCCAAGGAAGGGCACTATGCTGCATAGCAGCATTCTCATGTGCCCTGACGACATGCCACGATTTTGCTTTGCAAATATCGTGGCGATACCT
>ONHZ01000025.1 GCA_900317755.1 uncultured Lachnospiraceae bacterium | reverse complement strand
TTCAGCGGTATCGCCACGATATTTGCGAAGCAAAATCGTGGCATGTCGTCAGAGCGCATTAGAATGATGCTACGCATCAAAGCGCTCTTCCTCTCGCGGCTTCGTGATTTTTGCTTGCGTTGCATAAGCTCATTCATCGCCTATCGGCTCGAATTCGCTAAGCAACGAGTAAAATCAAGACTTTTTCTTAAATAGTTTTGGTCTTCTCGCGCACTTGTAAATTGCTTATTTCAGTCTTCCTCCGCGAAGAGTGCATCAACGTACTGGTTCGAGTCGAATTTCTCAAGGTCGTCGACAGTCTCGCCTACTCCGATATACTTGACAGGAATGCCGAGCTCGGAGTGGATGGCGACTGCAATGCCGCCCTTAGCAGAACCATCCATTTTTGTAAGGACAATGCCGCTGATGTCACAGACAGATGAAAATTCTCTTGCCTGCATCAAGGCATTTTGTCCAGTAGCCGCATCAAGCACAAGCAGTGTCTCACGGTAGGCTTCCGGGAATTCGCGGTCGATGACCTTGTTCATCTTTGAGAGCTCATTCATGAGGTTCTTCTTGTTCTGCAGACGCCCTGCTGTATCGACAAGAAGCACATCCGTCTTCCTGGCTTTCGCTGCGTTTACTGCATCAAATACGACTGATGAAGGATCCTGTCCTTCATTTCCGCCTATGATATCGCACTTTGCACGCTTTGCCCAGACTGTAAGCTGCTCATTTGCGGCTGCCCTGAAGGTATCTGCCGCAGCGATAAGCACTCTTTTTTTCTGCTTCTTCAGCTTCTGTGCGAGTTTGCCGATTGTCGTAGTCTTGCCGACTCCGTTTACGCCAATGACGAAAACAACTGAAGTCTTATTTTCGAAATCGTATGCGGTCTCGCCGATGTTCATCTCTTCCTTGATGGTGTCCTTCAGAAGTTCACGGCATTCTGCAGGCTTCTTCAGTTTCTGCTCTTTGACCTTTTCTTTCAGGTCTTCGATAATCTTCTCAGTTGCTTCAACACCCATGTCAGAGGTAATCAGCACTTCTTCGAGGTCTTCATAAAATTCATCATCGATTTCTACGCCGCCAAAGATATAGGCAAGCTTCTCACGAAGAGATTTCCTGGACTTAAATAATCCCTTGAAGAGCCGTGCCCAGAAGCCTTCCTTCTTTTCTTCGGAAGATTCCTCATCATCTGAAGCTTCTGCTTCAGCAGCTGACTCTGTATCTTCGGCAGCGTTTTCAGCAAAGGCAGATGCTTCAGTAGCAGAGGGATTATCTTCAGGTGCACCCCCTGAAATCTCAGCGTCAGAATTCAAATCTTCAGTCTCGCGATTTGCCCTGTCATCTTCTGCAGACTCCGGAGCACTTTGCTCATTTGCATTTTCAGCATTCACTTCAGAAGTTTCAGAAGCATCTGCATTCTCTAATTCTTCAGTCGGATTATCTTCAGCCTCTTCCTTATTTTTCTTCTTTCCCCATTTCCACATACATTTCTCCTTGGAAATTCAGGTCATATTCTCGCATATAACACACGCATCGACAGGTAATCAGTTCGTCAGCTGGTTCTCAATCAGGTTTACAGAGACGAGCGTCGAAACACCCTTCTCCTGCATTGTAATGCCATAGAGCCTGTCGGCCGCATTCATCGTGCCTCTACGATGTGTAATAATAATAAACTGCGTATTTTTTGTCAATTTGTGCAGATAATTTGCATATCTGTCAACATTTGAGTCATCAAGGGCAGCCTCTATCTCATCGAGAAGGCAGAATGGTGACGGCTTCAGATTCTGAATAGCAAAAAGCAGGGCGATTGCAGTCAGCGCCTTCTCTCCACCTGAAAGCTGCATCATGTTCTGAAGCTTCTTTCCTGGCGGTTCAGCAATAATCGTAATGCCACTTTCCAGAATATTGTCTTCATCCTGAAGCTGGATATCTCCGCGGCCGCCGCCGAAAAGCTCCTTAAAGACTTTATTAAACTGCTCCTTTATATCCTTGAAACCGTCGGTGAAACGCTCTGTCATTCCCTTGTCAAGTTCATCGATGAGGCCGCGCAACCTGTCACCGGCATCTACCAGATCATCGTGCTGCTTCTTTAGGAATTCGTATCGCTCAGAAACTTCCTTGTATTCCTCAATCGCATTTACATTGACTGAGCCCATATCCCGGATTGCATTTTTTATATCAGCAAGTTCCTTACGCAGCTCATTTTCATCGGCATTTTCATCAACCGGGATTTCAAGTGCTTCATGCGGACTAAGCTCATATTCTGTCCAGAGGTAATCAATCCTTGACTTCCTGTTTTCGTCAATCCTTTCCTTTTTCGTATCAAGACGGAGAAGCTCTTTTTCGAGATTCGTGATCTTCTTTGTGACCTCTTCTTTTTCAGCAAAGAAATCCTTGTACTGGGAATTCAGTTCCTCTCTCTTCTTCTGTTTTTCAGTCCTGTCTGTTAAGATGCTCTCATCAGATGATTCGCAGGCCTTCAGCGTCTCCTTGATTTCATCAATGTCAGACTCCATCTTCTGACGGTCAACCTCTTCAGCGAGTGACTTGTCATAGAGTTCCTTTAATATTCCTTCAGTCTTCTTTAATTCCTTTTCCGTTCTCTGAAGATTTTCATTTGAGAAATTGAGCTTCTGCCTTGCAGATGACTCATCTACCTGTACTTCTGAAAGCGTCCTTGTCGAAGTTCCCTCAATATAAGTCTTTTCGTCAAGTTCGTTCTGTAAAGCCTCAATCTCTTTATTAAGCTCAGCCTCTCTTGAAATTGAATCATTCAAAAGGGAATCAGACTTGGCCTTTTCATCTTCGATTTCTTTTAATTTGTCATTGAGAGACTGGCCTTCATTTTCTATGGAAGAATAAGATGCCTTGTCTTCATCCTCGCGCTTTTTGGCATTCTGAAGCTCAATTAAAATTGAGTTCCTGTTTACAAGCGCATCCGAAAGCCCCTTTGCATTGGCTTCGAAATCATCAGCCATAAGGGCCTGGGCAACTTCAATGTCAGAAATCCGCTGCTCGATTTCCTTTATCTCATCACGGACCTTTTCAAGTTCCCTTTCAGACTCATCAAGTGAACGCTTTCTCGAAAGAAGGTTTCCCTTATTCTTGTAAGCGCCACCCGAAAGCGAACCGCCTGGACGAAGAAAATCGCCGTCAAGCGTCACGATATTATAAGAAAAATGATTCTTTCTCTGAACTGCGAGCGCTGAGTCAACATTATCAGCGACAATGATTCTTCCAAGAAGAAAATCCACAATTTTCTGGAATTTTGAATCGTAATCTACGATTTCAGAGGCAAGGCCGATAATGCCTCTCTCTCGTAAAACAGAAGTATCATTCAGCCCATGAGGCGTCACCGTTGTAAGCGGCAGGAATGTAACCCTTCCGAGACGGTTTTCCTTCAGATAAGAAATCATCTTTTTTGCTATTTCTTCATCCTCAGTAACGACATTCTGGATGTTTCCGCCGAGCGCTGTCTCGATGGCAGTCTCGTATTTACCTTCAACAGAAATAATGTCAGAAACCGGACCAATAATGCCAGGATATTCATCCTTCTGCTCACAGACGAGCCTTACGGCATTTCCATAGCCTTCGTACCGTTCGGCCATGGCCTTCATAACATCGAGATTTGACTTGATCCTTGTCTCTTTTTTATTTGCTTCAAGAAGGTGCTTCTCAGCATCAGCTTTTTTAACTGCCCAGTCATTTCGCTTTGCCTTGAATTCGTTGTCACGTTCCTGAAATGCCTTTACATTTTCCTCAGCCTTTGCAAGCCTTTCATTTAATGAAGACTTCTCTTTCTCATTTGATTCTTCTTTTGTCTTTCGCTCAAGAAGTCTCTTCTGTAGCTCGACCTTACGGAGACGTATCTGCTCAGAAAGCGTCTCATTCTTCTGTGATGCAGAATGGATCTCGCCCCTGTTTTTCAAAAGGTCGACAAGCTCTGCCTTCTTTTTTTCAAGCTCATTGGAGAGATTTTTGATTGCGTCTTCCAGAGAATCATAATCCTCCTGAACCTGCGAGAGTCTCTCAGATTCAATGCGAAGCTGCTCTTCACATTCATCTTTTTCTTTGGAAAGCGTTTCCTTTTCTTTCTCTTTATTTGCTTTTTCCTCCTCATTCATCTTGATACGGTTTTCAAGATCTTTAGATGACCTTTCAGAGGATTTTATTCTTTCAGAAAGAATAGAAATCTGCTCGTTTAATTTTGCGCGGTTTCCTGCATTCTCATCTTTTTTAATATCTAATTCTTCGAGCTCTTTATCTATCGCCGCAATATCATTTTCAAGATTTAAATATTTTTCCGTAATGGAATCATTTGCTGCTTTTTCAGTACCAAGCTCACTATTAGCGTTATCAATGTCCTTCTGGACAGACTCCGCCTCTGAATCAAAGGTCTTCTTATCAATAACAAAAAGATTGATGTCAAGATTCTTCTGTCTCTCTTTTTTATTCAGATAATCCTTTGCCTTATCCGCCTGCTTTTCAAGGGGACCGACCTGCTTTTCAAGTTCTGAGAGAATGTCGTTGACACGAAGAAGATTGTCCTCCTCTTCCTGAAGCTTTTTTATCGTCTCATTTTTTCTCTTCTTGAATTTGACAATGCCGGCAGCTTCATCAAATAGCTCACGCCTGTCTTCCGGACGGCCGGAAATAATCTTCTCAATCTGGCCCTGCCCGATAATCGAGTAGCCCTCTTTTCCGATACCTGTATCGTAAAAAAGCTCGTTTACATCCTTAAGACGCACGGGCGAACCATTGAGTAAATATTCACTTTCACCTGAACGATAGACACGACGGGCTACAGAAACTTCATCATAATCAATAGGAAGCACATGATCGGAATTATCGAAAACGATTTTCACATAGGCGTATGAAAGCGGTTTCCTGTTCTCCGTTCCTTCAAAGATGACATCCTGCATGGATTCACCACGAAGCTGCTTTGCGCTCTGCTCACCTAAAACCCAGCGCACGGCATCGGCTATATTAGATTTGCCTGAACCGTTCGGGCCTACGATGCCTGTGATTCCATTGTGAAAATCGAGTTTTATCTTGTTTGCGAAGGACTTAAAGCCCTGCATTTCAATACATTTTAAGTACATTTATTACCAAATTTCTATTTTTACTGCAATATCTGCGCTAATATTCTTTCAAATAATCAATCAGAATAATTTGCAAGTCTTCAGCGCATTATATGCTGCTTCCTGCTCTGCCGCCTTCTTCGAATGTCCCGTGCCACGGCCTATTATTTTACCATTTAGGGTAGCATTAATGCAAAAAGTTTTGTTGTGATCAGGTCCGGACTCCTCAGTCTCTACGTAAGCAAGCTTGCCGAGGTTCTTTCCCTGGATCTTTTCCTGAAGAACCGTCTTTGAATCATGGAAAAGCTTTCGCTCCTCGATGTCCGTAAGTATATATTTAAGAATAAATTCCCTTGCAGGCTCGATTCCGCCATCCAGATAAATCGCACCGATGACGGCCTCAAGCGCATCAGAAGTAATCGACTTCAAATCTCTTCCGCCTGTCTTTTCCTCACCAATGCTCATCCTGATGAAATCTGGAATTCCAAGAGATTTCGACACATCAGCAAGGGTCGGTTCACATACAAGTGCAGCTCGAAGCTTGCTCATCTCACCTTCCGGATAATCCGGATAATTCCTGTAAAGAAAATCACTTGACACGAGTTCGAGTACGGCATCGCCTAAAAATTCCAGCCTCTCATTATCAGAAAATTTCGGCATCTTTGTCTCATTAGAAAAAGAACTGTGCGTCAAAGCATGGGTAAAAATAGACTCATCCTTAAAAATATATCCGATTTTTTCCATTAATGCATGGTAATTCGTATCGTTCATGGTAAAAAAACCTATAAAAAAACCCTTTTACATAAAATAAAAGGGTTCAAAAGCAAAAATAATATTTAAGAATCAGTCCTCGTTACCCTCGGTCTTTTTGATAAGCTCGACTGCGTCTTCAACAGTCTTCAGGCTGTTTTCATCAATCTCATCTGTATTTATCTCAATGTCCAGCTCTTCCTCAACACCCATGATAATCTGGAAAATATCAAGAGAATCAGCACCAAGATCATCAACAAAAGTAGTATCAGGATGAATCTCATCCTCATCAACAGAGAGGACCTCTGCTATAACCTTCTTAAGTACATCAAGTTCCATAAATAACCTCCAACAAGAATAATAATAAACTATGTGTACTGATCAGACAGAAAGCTTTTCAACAAGCTTCCCGCTGATATCCTGTTCTTTAAACGTAATACACTGTAAAAGCGAATTCTTAACCTCAGTCTTTTTTGCCGAACCATGCGTCTTTACGACGAGGCCTTTCAGACCAAGAAGCGGTGCCCCGCCATATTCTGAAGCATCGAAAGCACTCAGGCTCTCTTTAAGAGAATTCTTCACCATAAGAGCACCAAGCTTTGTGCCAAGGTTCTTGTAAAAAGCCTTCTTCATCACATGTCCAAGGGACTTTGCCGTGCCTTCCATCATCTTTAGGACTGCATTTCCAACAAAACCATCGCAGACAATGACATCGGAATTCCCTGCTGTAATGTCGCGTGCCTCAATATTTCCAATGAAATTAATGTCCGCACAATCCTTTAACAGAGGATAAGTGTCCTTAACTAAGGCATTTCCCTTTCCCTCTTCTGCGCCATTTGAAAGAATGGAAACTGTAGGATTCTTCCTTCCTATGACATATTCCATATAGATGGAACCCATCTTTGCAAATGAAAGAAGGTGCTCAGGACGACAGTCTGCATTTGCCCCTGAATCAAGAAGCAGTGAAACTCCCTTTTCCGTAGGGATAAGCGGTGCAAAAGGAGCACGCTTTACACCCTTCATTCTTCCGACTATGAGCTGGCCACCGACAAGTACTGCACCGGAATTCCCGGCAGAAACAAATGCATCTGCCTTTCCATCACGAACAGTCTTCATGCCAACGACAATAGACGAATCCTTTTTATGATTGATTGCATTTACAGGGTGCTCAGCTGTCTCAATGACCTCTGTAGCATTTATTATTTCAATCCTGTCCTTGTCATATGAAAGTTCTGAAAGATTTTGCTTTATAATATCTTCTTTACCGACAAGCAGGACCTTTAACTTGGAATTCTCCTTTAAGGCATCAACAGCACCCAGGATAATCTCCTTTGGCGCATTGTCTCCGCCCATTGCATCAAGTGCAACTACGATGTAATCTTCCAAAATATATCCTCAAAACATAAAACCCCTGTGAGATTCTTAATCTGACAGGGGAGTCATTAAGCTTAATCCTGGGCGATAATTTCCTTCTTATTGTATGAACCGCAATTCTTACATACTCTATGAGGCATCATAAGCTGTCCGCATTTAGGACACTTCACAAGAGTAGGCGTGCTCATTTTCCAGTTAGCTCTTCTTTGATTTCGTCTTCCCTTTGAAGACTTATTCTTAGGACAAATAGACACTTTATCCACCTCCTTTAGACATAACAGATGTGATTATACAGACTTGACATTACCTTGTCAAGTAAAACTTTGCTAAACAATTCGCACGTACACAATAAATAAATTACTGTGAATTGTTATTGAAGCAGCGCAACTGTCTGTCTGCAGATCTCTAGCTCTTCATTTGTAGGAATGACATATACCTTTACCTTTGAAGTAGGGGTGGAAATCTTTACTTCCTTTCCGCGGAGCTTGTTTGCTTCTTCATCGAGCTCGATGCCAAGGAAGGAAATATAATTCATGATTTCTGCACGAACATAGCCGTTGTTTTCACCAATTCCGGCTGTGAATGCGATGACATCTACGCCTTTCATTGCCATGGCGTAAGCACCGATGTACTTAGCAACCCTGTAGGAGAACATGTCAAGGGCAAGTGCTGCTCTCTCATTCTGTACCATGGCAGCTTCTGCAAGGTCACGGAAATCTGATGAAAGACCAGAAACGCCAAGGACGCCTGACTTCTTATTTAATATAGTAAGAACATCATCAACAGAAATATGCTCGCGTTCTGCAATATAATTTACAGCGGTTGGATCGATGTCGCCTGAACGGGTTCCCATGATCAGACCCTCAAGAGGTGAGAAACCCATCGTGGTATCGAAAGACTTGCCAAACTTTACAGCACAGAGAGATGAGCCGCCGCCTAAGTGGCAGACAATCGTCTTCAGCTTATCATAAGGCTTTCCTACGATTTCAGCTGCTCTCTTTGAAACGTAAGAATGTGATGTGCCGTGGAAACCATACTTTCTGACACCGTACTTTTCATAATATTCATAAGGAATACCATACATATATGCCTTCTGAGGAATTGTCTGATGGAAAGCGGTATCAAAAACAGCAACCATAGGTGTATCAGGCATCAGTTCTCTGCAGGCATTTATTCCGATAATATTTGCAGGGTTGTGAAGGGGAGCAAATGGCGTACATTCATCAATGACCTTGATGACGTCATCAGTAATAAGCGTAGGTGCAGTAAATTTCTCACCGCCATGTACGACTCTGTGTCCAACTGCGCCGATTTCATCAAGACCAGAAATAACACCAGTCTTAGGATTTGCAATAGCGGTCAGAACCTCTTCAATTGCCTCCTTGTGTGAAGGCATCTGAACATCCTTCTGTTCCTTGTCGCCGCCAGTCTTCTGGTATGTGAAATTGCCGCCATCGATGCCAATTCTGTCGCAGAGACCTTTGCAGAGCATCTCTTCATTTGAAGAATCTATTACCTGATATTTGAGTGTCGTACTGCCGCAGTTGATTACTAAAACCTTCATAAACCCGCCTTTCCAAAAAATAATCAAATTGTTCTCAAAAAAAACCTTTTAATTTATATCACATCGTTAAAAAAATATCAATCACATATCTGATATTATGTTTGAATTTTTATCATAACAATTGCAAATACTTCTAATAATATATGAAACACCCTACAGTTCCGTCACTTCTCCGTTGATCGTGGCATGCTTCATATCCTCAATAGGAATGACAAGGCACCTCACACCGTTTACAAAGGAAGTATCAATGGAATCTGCCATGTCAGGTCGGATTTTGACATATAGATCAACATCTGTATCATCATTTTCTTCAGAAACACCGGCATTTTTAAGCTTCTCCTGAAGCTCGTGAACCTGTTCCTTCAACTCGTTTTTTTCCTCACGAAGCTCATGATCCTTCATGATTCGGGAATCGATTAAGTCTTCTGCAAGCGGCTTGTCATCAGAGAAAAATTCCTTATAGTCCTCAACGATTTTGTCAGAACGGTCTTCTGAAACACCGCTGTCCGTAAGGACCTCTTTCATCTTTTCATCTGGAATGATGAAATCTTCCTGATCCGGATTTCCTTTATTTATCTCTTCGTCACGCTCGATCAGTGAATTTATATTCTCCTGGACATTGACCTTTATATCGTCTAAATTGTCATTATTCTCGCCGACACGGTTCTCAATAATATTGTTGAAAGCGGTCTGCTTCTGTTTGGCTGTATATTTGCCCGGGCATGCGAGTCCGTTCTCCCAGAATTCCCTGTGCGGCTCCTTGACATTCTTTGTATAAACAAGGACATGATGTATGTCTGCAGCGCGGTCTGTAAAAGCAGGAAAAAGAAAAGCCGAATCCGGGACACTGACGACCCATTCCCTGTCCTTCGGTGCAATCTTGTTCTCATCCTTGTGATATGAAAGCGTAGGCTTGTCAAGATTTACCGGGCAGATGGCACAGATCAGATAATTATACACATCCTCTGAATCTCCGAGACCAATATCATCGGTTGTCTTCATCGGAACGTCATATGCATCATAGAAAAATAATATGAGGTAATTCGACGGATAGTCGTATGTCTCAATAATCCTGTCATAAACAGCATTTAATATATTCTCATCCTTTAAGGCAGAATCCCTGAGTGCCTGAAGCGCCTGGTGAAAGGAATCCTTCTGCATTACTATCTCTGTAGGAAAATCAAGTGTCAGAAGATTGTTTCCAACTGTACCGGAAAGGCATTTCTTAATAATCTCTAAATATTTGAAAAATTCTTCTTCCGGCAGGCTTAAAAATGGTTCATCAAATGTAAGGATCTTATCCTTGGTGGAATCAACATAGCAGCCTGCAATCTGTGAAACTGAACAGCCGTCCTTTGTGTATCTCCTCTTTAATTCGTTTACTTCTTTTTTATTCATCTCTTACTCAATTCAAATACTTCTTTTCAAACTCTTCAACCTTCAGCGGCTTGTCGTAGAGGTAGCCCTGAATAATGTCAACATTCATGTCCCTGAGCTTTTCCTTCTGCGCTTTCGTCTCGACACCCTCAACAATGACATCCATATTTGCGTCACTTGCCATGTCAGAGATATTCTTTACAAATGAATCTGAAAAATCATCCTCACCAATTCCAGTGACAAAAGACTTGTCAATCTTCACTTCATCAAGAGGCATATCTTTAAGCCTTGCAAAGGAAGAATAGCCTGTACCAAAATCATCAAGCGAAATACGTACACCTAATTTCCTGATCTCCTGCAGCGTTTCTGCAAGGTAATTCGTGTCCTTCTCAGCAATGCTTTCTGTAACCTCTAAGACAAGATTTCCAGGATTAAGGCCGGAAACCGAAAGTGCCTTCTTTATCGTAGCAACAATGTCCTTCTGCATGAGCTGGATCATTGAGAAATTCACATTAATCCTGAATTCAGGATGTCCATAATCGTTCCAGTAGCGGCACTTCTTCGTAGCTTCTTCCAGAACATGATCTCCTATCTGGACAATGAGTCCTAAATATTCGGCAACCGGAATGAATTCATCCGGATAAACAAAGCCAAGTGTCGGAGAATTCCATCTGACAAGCGCCTCTGCTCCGACGCAGTGACGGTCAACCCTGTTTGCATCTATGAGCGGCTGATAATAAACGACAAATTCATCAATATTCTTTGCGACAGCCTCATGCATGGCACTTTCTATTTCAAGACGCCTCTTTGAGAACGCATCCATGTGTGGATTGTAGTACTCTGTCTGACTCTTCCCACTTTTCTTTGCCACTCTGAGTGCAAAATCAGTGTGCTGAAAAATATCTGCTGGCGTATCTCCATCCTTTGGAAAACGGGAAACACCCATGCACATCGTGCAGTAATACTGGGCATCACCAATCTGCCATGCCCTGTTAAATCTCTTTTCGAGCGCACTTACAAGTCTTGGCAGGACATCTTTATATATAGAAGGCAGAATGATGGCAAACTCATCACCTGAAATATTGTAGGCATAAGCACGTTTTCCGCAGATCAGTCTCAGTGCCTCCCCTACTTCTTTAAGAAGACTCTCGCTGTTTTTTGTTCCAAGACCTTCATTAATAGCCTTGAAATCATCAAGATCAATAAGAAGCAGTGCCCCGTCATCTCCAGAACGGACAGCATCCTTTATCTCATTTTCAATATCGATATCGAATTTGTGCTTGTTGTAAAGCCCAGTGACATAGTCAGAATTAGATTCTACGAAAATCTTCTTCTCGTAATTCTTCATTCCTGTGATGTCTGTGACTGTGCCTAAATAGACATCACGGCCATCATGCCACTTGATATTTGCAAAATGGATTGAAAAATACTTTTCAGCATCCTCGGCATAGAATTCTGATTTTTCTTCATTCAATGCATGTTCATACAGAAAACGGCTGATTGCACGGCGGTCATTATCGTTATAGAACATCGAATCATATGGTTCGTTTGAATAGAGTATCATCTTGTATACGGAATCAAAGACTACTTCACCGCATGAAGAATTCGCAAGGATAGATTCCAGCGAAGAATATGAGCTCTTCAGGGACTGTTCACTGTTTCTCTTTGTATAGATGGTCTTCAGCACCTGGCGGACATCCTCGGCAAACTGAAGGTCAGGAACTGTAAACCGCCTAGGAGAACGAATATTGACAAAACAGATATAGAAAATATTTTCAACGCCTGTCACAAGCGGAAGAAAAATTCCTGCAGTAATATTGAACCGTTCAAAGAAAGTCTTAAATTTGTCAGGTAATACAGAGTCAGAAGAAATCGTATATGGCCTGTCCGTAAGAAATGGCAGTGTCTTTAGTTCTACATGGTCGAAAATAGGAAGCAAAGCTATTTCCTCTGAAACGGACCATTCAGTTGGCATAAATACCATATTGCTGTCTGAACGTTTCTCCAGAAGAAAAGCATTCGATACGGAAAGATATTCTCCGGCAGATTTCAGAACATCTTCTGCCGCATCAATAAAATACTTTTCTGTTTCAAGACCTTTAAGAATTTCTGCAAGCGCTTCATTTCTCCTGGCAGAATTCTTTAGTTCTTCGCTTTCATCTTCTAATTTCTTGATTTCATCCTGAAGACCGGAATTTTTGTATACCTCTTTGAAATAATAAGAAGTGAGTTCTGAAAACAGCACGCCAACCTGCTCAAAGTCACGGTCATTGGTAACGAAAATATCTGGAGGAAGCACAGTATCTGAAGGAACCTTTGCAGAAATAATGCCGATGATGGATGCCTTTCTGGTAATCCTGTTCGCACTATCCCTGATGCATACTGCCTGAAGCCTCATAAACGGGCAGAATGTCTCTCCCTCGATCAGTGTTTCCGGACTCTCATCAATGAATGAATTAATAATGATCTGTTCCTTTTCAGAATCAATATACTGTTTAATAAATGTCCGGACCTCATCGGAATATTCCGGTGTATAAAGAAGCTCGTCTGATTCATCAAAATATTTGATATAGACATGATTTACAGTAGAAAAATGCTTTAATAATGATTTGAAATCATCATTTATTTCAGAAATACCTGAAAGATTCATGAACCCCTCCGGAAAAAATCTTGTAATAAGAATACTATTCTGCCTTTAAGATCAACAGTACAGAAAATAATACTCTGTCAACCTAATAAACATAAGTATTTTACTCTAATAATAAAACTATGTCAAAAAGAATAAGGAGACTAGCATTTATGCATTTTTAATAATCTTTCGTTTTTATTTTTGTGAGTTTTGTATGAATACTCTATTGTTAAATTTAGTTTTCGTGAGTATACTAAAGGAGCATTAAGAAATATCCACCCCCCAATAGATATTTCCAAATGTTTCCCCTTTATATTTTTATAACCCCCTTTAAACAACCCTCCCCAAGGGTTGTTTTTTTATGCCTTTGTATATATTTGTTATACTAACTACTACAAAATATGCGGTCAATATCGGAATAATAATATTATAAAATTTACCTGCAAAGCCATAAAAGAAAATCGAATATAAAAAGCATTGAACCATCATCAATATAAAATTTGTCATATTGTATTCAGCTGTCATTAAAAACACCAAAGTTGCAATAATAAAATATATTGTATAACTATATTATGAAAAGCATAAAAAATAAGATAAGCCAATGGAGGATATGAGTGTTCACAAGGCTCTATTGAAGTATCAAAATAGGGATTTTTGTCTTTAGTAAAACCAATTGTATTAAGGCAATCTGCTAAAAAATTGCCCGTCCTTCCAAAAAAGACATTATAGAATCGGCTATCGGTACCTTGTAATAATATGCACGCAATCCAAAGAAAAAGTGATACAAACATTATCCCTATAAATATCTGATTACGTTTTTTAGCTATATTTCTCATAATATCTTCACAAGTGCTCATAAATAGAAAAAATTATTAAAATTGCAAATATTATGGCAAGAACAATTAATCGTTTATCTCTAAAAATGACTTCTACAGGATCACCGTCAGAATCACCTTCAATATCAAGGCTGTAACATAATGCCATTACTATAATGAGCGGAACTGAACCAAATAAAATAACTTTATTATTTGTATCATTTGCCCACATTGAATAAAAAACTATTGACAGTGCAAGACAAAGGTACATATTCTTATCAAGAAATGAATAATTATAATGTTTTAGAACTCCTCTGGTGCTATTTTTTTCATTTATCATTATCTCATTTCTTCTCTTTCCAAGCCCCAAATAAAAAGATACAGAAAGAACTGTTAAATACATCCAACCGCTAAGCGCAATTCCAGTAATAGTTGCTCCAAAAATAAGTCTAAGAATAAATCCAGAAACAAGTATTACAATATCCAATATCGGAATATTCTTCCACCCATTACTATAGAGAATGTTTAACACAAAATATACAAATAGACATAAAGCAGAATAATATGATGAGCCATTTATTATGAGTGCAGCCTCACAGGAAATAGCAAGAATCAACGCAATTATCACTTCTGCCTTTGCACTTGAAACTGTAACTGCCCCAGATGCAATAGGCCTGTTTTTCTTTGTAGGGTGCTTCCTGTCCTTTTCAACATCTTTAATATCGTTAATAATGTAGACACTTCCAGCAAGAAAGCAAAAAGCAAAAAAGCCAATAACAGCATTCATGAATAAATGCATATTAAATAATTCCCTTCCAAAAATAAGTGGAAAGAATATTATCAAATTTTTGATACAATGTTTGGGTCGAAGTAAACGAAAATAATTTTTCAAAACAATTCCTATTTTTCTGTATTCTTTGGCGTGTTATCATCAAAATTGATGCGCTCTTCCTCAATAACCAGAGGCCTGTGCATGACCCTCTGGTTTATTGCCATAATATATTCTCCAAGAAAACCAATAAAAAATAACTGAAGTGAGCCCAAAAAACATACTACAATAATAAGCGGGGCGATTCCAGCTGGAAATCTATCCCAATAAATAAGTTTTAATATTAAATAAACTATTCCAATAATAAAGCTGGCAAGCGATGCAATAAAGCCTATTATTGTTGCAGCACGAAGACCAGCCTTCGTATAGGATGTAAAGCTCAGCATCGCTGCATCGTAAAGAGTAAAGAAATTGTTGTGCGTCTTTCCCGCACGTCTCTTCTGCTGCTCATAAACAACATCCTTTCTCTTAAAGCCAAGCTCTGCAACAATTCCACGAAGAAAAGGAGTAGGATCATTTAAATTCTTCAAGACTTCAATAAAGGATTTATCGTAAAGACCAAAGCCTGTAAAATGCTCAATCTGCTCAACACTTGACATCTTCTTTATGAGCTTGTAGTAGCAGGTACGAAGGAAACGCATAAATTTATTTTCCTTGCTTGTTGCCTTTATACCACAAACTATTTTCGCACCTTTTTCCCATTCATGCACGAAGACTGGTATCATTTCCACGGGATCCTGAAAATCACAACACATAGTAATAGTGCATTCACCTGTAGTCTGGCACATAGCATGATATGGTGAATTAAACTGTCCAAAATTCTTAGCATTGAAAATAGCCTTTACTTTTGGATTCTTCTTGCAGATTTCACGAATCAAAGGTCTCGTATTGTCAGTTGAATCATTGTCAATGAATAATAGTTCATAATCATACTGAGGCAATTCTTTTGTAACAATGTCGACAACCGCATTGCTCATTGCTACGACATTCTCCTCTTCATTAAAGCAGGGAATCATTATGCTGATTTTCTTCTTTTCTTCTTCCATTTTTTTATTCTCTATACTTGCTTGATAATATTTTCCAATAACAGCGTATCAAATTCAAATAATTATTTTAATGTCTTCCTGTATTCAATTACTTTCTTCACGCCATCTTCAAAAGAAGTTTCGGGTTCATAACCTGAAGCTTCGATAGTCTTTGAAATATCAACATCGAGATTCACAGTTGGTCTCGAAGTATCTGCTTCAGCAAACTCTGATTTCGCATTTTCAAAAAGTGAAATAATGGTATTAATGTAATTCTTTAATGAAGTAGATTCCTTTCCAGCGATCAGGTATATGCCGCTCTCTGCATCGTTTGTCCCAAGACGGTAAATCATCTCGCCTGCATCAGTGGAATAAAGAAAATTCCATATATTCGTAGCAGCTGAAAATGATGCCTTTTCACCCTTTAAGAATGTATCTACAGCATAAGAAACAAGCGTACTGTCACTGTCATATGAACCATAAACGCTGAAAATACGAAGTGCGACGTGTTTCATTTCATATTTGTCACAGAGTTTTCTGCTCAGCATCTCAGCAGATAGCTTTGCCATACCATAGGCAACGACAGGATCTGGTCTTGTTTCAGGTGTAATCCTTTCAGTCTTCAGTCCATATTCAGCCTGTGAGCCTGCAAAAACAAAGCTTTTGCAGCCAAGTCTGTGCGCAAGTTCAACCGCATCGAGTGTGTATTTCACATTTTCTTCCTGCAACACCGGGTCATCACGGAAATTCCTATTTGTGTTTCCCCATGCAAAATGAAAGAATGCGTCATATGTTTCTTCCTGAGCCTCAATATCTTTTAGTCCTGCAAGGTCATAAAAACAAAGCTTAATATTCTCTGACTCAGGCAGACGGCTGAGCTTCGGAGAATTCTTCCTTGCAATGGCAAGAACCCTGTCACCTCTCTTTAAGGAAGCCTCAATGACAGCCTCTCCTATCATGCTTGTTGCACCGGTAACAACTATGTTCAAATCAATCCCTCAATAACTATCTCGTAATAAAATAATATATCTCGAATAAATATCGATTAGTAAATAAATCATAAAGTACGTGCCATCCCAAAACGAATGATGTGATGGTACAACACTAAAACATAAGCACATATTTTGGTTAGTTCAAAATATCCAAAATTTCAACAGGCTTCTTCGCAACGCCTAATAGCGAATTCACTTTGATCTCATCGCCTTCTCGGAATCCAAAGCCATAGGTCACAGCGATAAATGAAACGCCCGCTTTCTCAGCACCTGTTCCGTCATGCATCGTATCTCCAATCAGCACGCTGTCTTCCTTAGCCCCTCCCATTTCATTTATGCACATATCTACGATGTCCTCTTTCTTCAGGACATTCATATTGTCGGCACCGTGCATTGGATCGCAGTATTCATCGAAATGATAATGATTCAGAAGATTCAGTGCATAATCTTCTCTCTTATATGTTGCCACTGCGAGCTGATAGCCTCTTTTTTTCAGCTGCTCGCATAGCTCATAAATGCCATCATAAGGTTCAGCCTCAAGAAGCGTCTTCGTGCTGTAAAAATTCCGAAATACATCTGCAGCTTTTTGCGCTTTTTCTTTTGAAACGCCATAGGTATTCATAAAGGAAAGCTGAATCGGTGGTCCGATGAATGTCTTTAAGACTTCATCAGAAGGCATTACGTAGCCTAATTCCTTGATCGTATAAACCACAGCATCAAGAACGCCCTGCCTCGTATCAAGAAGCGTGCCATCAAGGTCAAATATTACATTTTTTATTTCCGTTGCTGCCATATGTTACATTCTCATTATCTGATGCAGGTTCAATTGTCATCTGCATTCTGTACTCACCACGTACATAAACTGATGCAGTATATGAATAATTTCAGGCTTTGTATTGTGCCTCAGCGAATTCATCCCTATCGAGGAATGGCTTCATATCATTCAGTGACGGTGAAACAATCCTTCCATCAGGAAGCACCTTTGAAGATGACTTCGGCTCAAAATTCTGCTTCCAGTCAACGACTGCTTCAAGTATGCACGGGCCTTCTGCAGAAAGATAATTCTCCAGAATCTCGTCTGCATTATTTTCCTTCTCAAGCCTCATATATGGAATGCCAAAGGCCTTTCCAAGGATTTCAAAATCAGGGAAACCGACACCGCTTGTCTGATCAATGCCAATGAATGGCGGCTTGAAAAGGTTCGTCTGTGTCTGTCTGATTGAGAGATAACCGTTATTATTGAGAATGATAATCTTGACATTGAGCTTATTATAAGCAATCGTTGCAAGCTCCTGGATATTCATCATTACGCTGCCATCGCCATCAATGCAGATTGTCCTTCTGCTGTTGTCAGAAACAGCTACACCAAGTGCAGCCGGAAGACCATAGCCCATCGCAGCGCAGCCAGAATTCGTAAACATTCTTTGTCCCTGCTTTACCTTTGCAGCCTGAAAAGTAATAACACAGGCACTGCCATTTCCGGTGATGATCCTGTCGTCTGAATCAAGATGCTCGAAAAGCTTCTCAACAAAAACATAAGGATTGATATCCTTGTCATCTGAATGATAGGATGGCAGAACTGCAGGATATTTATTAAGCAAATTTCTGCTGAATTCAACCCACTTCTTATGCTCAGGAACTGGCGTAAAGTCAGCCTCAAGCATCCTGTCAAGGAAATCTGAAAGATCTGCATGAATAGGAAGGTCTGCATGAATCGTAGGCTTCATAAGCTCCCTTGGATCAATATCGACAATCGCCTTGAAAGCCTTGTTTGCAAAATCATAATGTGTATAGCCAATCATCCTAATATTCAGTCGGCAGCCAAGGCTGATCAGAAGATCCGCATTCTGAATTGCGAAATTACCTGACCTTGTACCGACTGTGCCAGGCATTCCCACAAAAAGAGGATTGTCGTAAGCAATCGTGTCATTTGCGTTCCATGCTGTTACGACAGGAATCTGGTATTTTTCCACGAACTTTAAGAACTTGTCCTCCGCTCCGGCAAGCCTTATGCCAGTGCCAGCGAGCACGAGCGGAGCCTTTGCAGATTTAATTTTGTCAAGAATAATCTCTATTGAAGAATCGAGTACTTCTGGCGTTCCCCAGAATACTTCCTTTTCTGGATCAAAATGAATGAGCTCATCAGTCTCGATATGCGCGCCCTGAATATCTAGCGGAATATCAAGCCATACAGGTCCCTTTCTTCCGTGCGTGGCAAGATAATATGCCTTTTCGAGATGGTATGCGATTTCTTTTTCATTTGTGACCATGACTGCATACTTTGTCATGTTCTGTACAGAATCGATAATATTGAATTCCTGATCGCCGAGCTGACGGAGGTTCAAGTCCTGGCATGACCAGATTGTAGTCTCACGCTTTACCTGTCCTGAAAGCACGAACATAGGGATGGAATCTAGCCAGCCACCCATTACGCCAGTGATTGCATTTGTTCCGCCAGGACCGCTGGTAACGCATGCTAATGCAATTTTTCCTGTCATTCTCGCATAGCCTTCAGCTGCAATTGATGTAGCCTGCTCATTGTGATTGAATGTAACATGAATGTCCTTGTTGTGACCGATAGCATCATCGAGATGCATCGCACCGCCGCCTGTAACCATGAAACAGTCCGTAATGCCCTGCTTTGCAAAATATTCAGCTATATAATCAGAAACCTTGATGTTCATTTTTTACTCTTTTCCTTAGATTGCCCCAAGATTGATATCCTCAGTCTCCTGATATCTTGAATATGTAATGAAATTTATCTTCATAGATGAGAAGTCTGTCACAAGAGCCTGGCGTATATGCTGGTTTAAATGAAGAGCTTCCTGCTTAATGAAACTATACTCCATGCGAGGATTGAAGTAATTGTCCTCTACGTCTGAATAGCCATCAAAGCCTGCACATGAAATTTCTGTCACGCCGCAGTTCTTCAATACCTTTAATAACATAAGGAAAGAATTGTCCTTTATCTTCTCATTTGCTTCAAGGAGTGGCTCACGCATCACTACGAAATCAAAAGGCTTATTCTTTGAAGAAACATTAGTAGTAGCTATGATCTTCACTTCCCTATTCTTTATTTCAAGAAGAGAATCCGTAAGTGTCAGATATCTGTGGGAATTCGTAACGAAGACATAATCTACATTAAATTCGCCTGGTATGTAATTAATAGAAATAATTGCCGGCTTCTTTTCTTCAATGTAATTCCTAACCTTGTCATTCTGGAGTTGTATGTTCTTTCCAGGACCTATAAGAAGAATGTCTCTTCCCTTAAGATCCTTAGAAAGTCTCTCGTATGAATCACCATCGAAAAGATACTGACTACTGTAATCGTCATAGGTCCTTTCACCAATTTCTGCATCATAGAGGAGCTTCTTCGGCTCAGGCTCAATCTCACCTAAAATATTGTTTACATCAGAAACGCTGAGGTTTACCTTCTTCTGGAACTGCTTTACGTAGTTCGGATGGCACTTATTAAGTGCGCAAAGGTAGAAATAAGTCTTATATCCCCACGGATTCTTTGCATAGAAATCCATGATTGATTCATCAATGGCTTCAAGCATAGGATTAATTTTATAATGTTTTTCGTGATGCTCATTTAAGTGCATGGCAAGAAGTTCAAGTGGACAGTTTCCAGCGCTCTTTCCCATTCCAAACAAAGTGGCATCTACAAGGATTCCCCTCTTATTGAAATTTTCAAGTTCTTCTGGATCTTCAGGAACAAAATCCACGAAAGCCCTTGCATTTGCATAGGCAAGCTGAAAATTGTTGTGCGCATGGAAGCCAATATAAATTTCCGGGTCAAGATACTTGTCAAGTACAGAATAGATATGGATTAATTTTTCTGGAGTCAGCAGTCCATATGTGTCAACCATGCTGACAGCATAAGGCTTTACCTTGTTTGCGAGGTCGCAAAGTTCCTTTAGCTTTTCATCCGTATAGGTCGTGACTGAAACAAGCTGTGCAGTGGCAAGGTACCCAAGCTTCTTCAGCTCGCCACAGAACTCAAGTGCATCATACATCAAATGCTCCTTGAAAATTACTCTTATACAATCAATAAATGTCTCTGATGCAGGTTGTATATGAGGCAATGTACAAGTGCCAAAATCAATCATAGCATCAACAATCTCTGGACGTTTTTCAATACTACCAAATACCTTGTTTGTGTCTATTGCATCTGGCATAATAGTTCGATTGATGTCAAATGGTCTCCTCTCATCCAGGAATCCAACTTCTATCATCTCAACATCTGTATCAACAAGGCGCTCAAATATACTCGAAATATTGTTGTGACCGAATTCCCAGTCATTTACATAACCGCCATCCCTGAGGGTACAGTCCAGTAATTTAATATCTTTCATTTTGTAACTCCATTATTACAAATTGTATAAATAATTATCATTTTCTGAAATTTAATAAGAATGATAATCACAAGCTGTCTTACTTTAATAAGATAAATTTTATTCAATCAATATTGCAGAATTCCCTAATCTCATTCTGCATTATTTGCTTAACATCCTGCTTTTTAATATAGGCATTGGAGAATTCAACAATTTTCTCCATAGCAGTCTCAACATTCCATCTAGGCATCCAGCCGAATGTGCTTTTAAGAAGGGAACAATCTAACTTAAGGAAATTTGCCTCATGAGGACCACCGTCTGACTTGTTGATCCAACTTGGCCGCCTTCCAGTCTCCTCAGCCCACTTATCACAGAACAAATCAATAAGATTTCCCGTCGTCCAGCAGTCAGTGTCATCAGGACCGACATTATAATTCCCTGCATACTTTTTGTCCTGATACTGCTTTTCTGCAATCATGAGATATGCTGTCACAGGTTCGAGAACAAATTGGTATGGCCGGGTAGAATATGGATTCCTGACTATGATGTCCTCTCCTTTCTCCATCGCACGAACAGCATCTGGGATAATCCTGTCCTTTGCAAAATCTCCACCGCCTATTACATTTCCTGCCCTTGCTGTAGAAATGGCTGGCGAATCTTTCTCGCTAAAAAAAGAACTCTTATAAGAATGTGTGACAAGTTCAGAACAGGACTTTGAATTCGAATATGGATCAAAACCATCAAGTTCCTCATTCTCCCTGTATCCCCAGAGCCATTCTTTATTTTTATACACCTTATCTGTCGTGACATTGACGAAAGACTTTACAGACTTTGTCAGACGAACACATTCAAGAACATTCACAGTTCCCATAACATTCGTCTCATATGTATATCTTGGACTTATGTATGATTCACGTACAATTGGCTGGGCAGCCATATGAATGACAATTTCAGGCTGTACTTCATCAAAAACTGACTTTAGATGCCCAAAGTCTCTGATATCGCCAACTACAGAAACCATTCCTTCTGCAATATTGCAAATCTCAAAAAGTGACGGATCTGTCGGGAGGTTAAGTGCATACCCAGTGACCCTGGCTCCCATCATCTTCAAAAGTTCACACATCCATGAACCTTTGAAGCCAGAGTGACCTGTAACAAGTACTCGTTTTCCCTGATAAAACTCTTTATTTATCATCAAAATTCAGCTCCCAGATTTTTACACAAAACAATAGTAATAGTAAATACAATTATTACTGTTTCACAGCCTCATGCACCATCTCAATCATATAGTCAAGCTTATCTTTTGTCATTCCTGGATAAACGCCAATCCAGAAAGTGTTGTTCACGATAAAGTCTGAATTCTTGAGGCCACCAGCTACCCTGTATGCATCCGTGCCACGAATCTGGTCAAATGCAGGATGGCGGATGATATTGCCGCTGAAAAGAAGCCTTGTCTGTACATTGTGCTCCTCTATATATCTAGTCACCTTATTTCTGTCTAATCCAGACTCAGGCTTTACAGAAATGAGGAAACCGAACCATGAAGGCTCTGAGTTCTCTGCTGCCTCTGGAAGAATCAGGACATCAGAAAGGTCATGTAATTGCTCTTTCAAATACTTCCAATTCTGCTGACGGATCTTAATGAACCCGGGGAACTTCTTCAGCTGCTCAACGCCAACAGCGGCCTGCATATCGGTGACCTTTAAATTGTAGCCCAAGTGGCTGTATACATATTTATGATCGTATCCGTGTGGAAGTTCAGACCAGTCACCGTCGAACCTGTGACCGCAGAAATTATCATGCCCAGAAGGGCAGATGCAGTCACGTCCCCAGTCACGATATGAAAGAATGAGCCTGTGAAGAAGAGGATTATTCGTATAAACTGCTCCACCTTCTCCCATTGTCATATGATGCGGCGGATAGAAGGAAGACGTTCCAATGTCTCCCCATGTACCAGTAAACCTTGTCTCTCCATCAATGGTATATTTGGAGCCAAGCGCATCGCAGTTGTCCTCTACAAGCCAGAGATTATGCCTGTCACAGAACTCCTTTACTGCCTTGATGTTGAAAGGGTTTCCAAGCGTATGGGCAATCATAACTGCCTTTGTCTTATCAGAATAAGCTTCTTCAAGCTTCTCAACATCGATATTGTACTGCGGTATTGTAACATCTACAAATACAGGCACTGCTCCATACTGAATAATTGGATTTATTGTAGTAGGGAAACCGCAGGCAACGGTAATGACCTCGTCTCCCTTCTTGATCTGCCTGTCACCAAGCTCTGGTGCAGTCAGCACAGAGAAAGCAATAAGATTTGCTGAAGAACCGGAATTTACAAGATGAACAAACTTCGCTCCAATCCATTCGCCAAAATTTTTTTCAAACTCATCACAGAAACGCCCTGTTGTGAGCCAGAAATCAAGTGTGGCATCCGTAAGTGCCATCATTTCTTTTTCATCATATATTCGTCCGCCGTAGCCAATTCGATCACCAGGCTTGAAAGGCTTTTTATCTGAAGGCTCCTTGAAATCATGGTAGTATTCTGCTACCAGACCTTTGATCTTCTCCCTTGCCTCTTCTTCTGAATCCCAGTTTTCCATTTTTCTCCTAACTTTACAATATTTTTAAGCACAATATCACATTATGCCTTCAACGATATTCTTCTATATATTTACCACTTTATCCATGGCGCAGTGCCATTCTCTATCATGTTTTCAAGAATATTTTTCTCCCTGATTGAGTCCATGCACTGCCAGAAGCCCTTATGCATATAGCTCATAAGCTCCCCCTCATTTGCAAGCCTTTCAAGCGGTTCTCTCTCAAAAATCGTATTATCATCCTGTAAATAATCAAAAATCTCTGGATTTAATACCATGTAGCCTGCATTTATTGGGGAACCATCAGATGAGCTTTTCTCCCTGAATGAACGGACAGAATTCCCCTCTCCTATATCAAGAACACCCTTGGACTGATCTATCAGAACTGCGGTAAGCGTAGCTATTTTCCCATGAGATTGATGAAATTCAAGAAGCTTTTTTATATCAACATCGCAGACACCGTCACCATATGTCATCATAAAGGGCTCATCGCCAATATACTTCTGAACCCTCTTAATCCTGCCGCCTGTCATCGTATTTAAGCCAGTGTCAACAACAGTGACCTTCCAAGGCTCTGCATGCTGGTCATGTATTGTAATTTTATTTTCCTCTGTCAGATCAAAGGTCACATCAGACTGGAATAGAAAATAATCCCTGAACCATTCCTTTATCATATGCTGCTTATAACCAGCGCAAATAATAAATTCATTGAATCCATAATATGAATATTCCTTCATGATATGCCAGAGAATTGGCATACCGCCTATTTCAATCATAGGCTTTGGCCTGTATACAGATTCTTCCGAAATCCTTGTACCCTTGCCACCTGCTAATAAAACTACTTTCATGTATTCTCCTAATTAACATCTAGAAGTATTACTTTATCTATTTAACGATGCTTTGTCAACTTTTCATTTATCATAAACATAAAAAAGCGGCCTTAAATTTCACAATTAGTAAAATTTAAAACCGCAATATTATTATTTATTATTAGCTAATCAGCAGACAACCTGTGTCCAGCTGAACTTGTCAGGAAGCTTGCCCCACTGGATTCCTGTGAGTGTATCATAAAGCTTCTGTGTGAGCTCACCTGTCTGGTTGTTGTTTATTGTAATCTCATCGTCCTTGAACTTGAGCATTCCAACAGGAGAAATAACAGCAGCTGTACCTGTACCGAATACTTCCTCAAGCTTGCCATCATGACCGGCCTTCATAAGGTCTGTAGCCTTGAGATGTGTTTCATTTACCTTGTAGCCCCAGTCCTTAAGGATGGTAATCATAGAATCTCTTGTAACACCTGGAAGAACTGTACCTTCAAGCGGTGCTGTGTAGATTTCGCCGTCAATCTTGAACATGATATTCATTGAGCCGACTTCCTCTACGTATGTCTTTGTAGCGCCATCAAGCCAGAGAACCTGATCATAACCCTGTGCCTCTGCCTTTACCTGGCCTGCGATAGAACCAGCGTAATTTCCGCCGCACTTTGTGAAGCCTGTACCACCGGCTACGGCACGAACAAGCTCATCCTCGATCATGATCTTTACAGGATTAAGACCTTCAGCATAATATGTGCCAACAGGGCTTGTGATGATCATGAACTTATATGAAATAGCCTGATGAACACCAAGAGCCTCTTCTGTAGCGAACATAAATGGTCTGATGTAAAGTGATGTATTTGGAAGTGAAGGAACCCAGTCCTTTTCAACCTTTACAAGTGCCTTGACAGCCTCTACGAAATCCTCAACAGGAACCTCAGGCATGCAGAGACGCTTGTTTGAATTCTGCATTCTCTTTGCATTCATCTCAGGACGGAAAAGCTGAATCTTTCCATCTTCTCTTCTGTAAGCCTTGAGTCCTTCGAAAGTCTCCTGTGCATAATGTAAAATCACGCATCCAGGCTCAATCGGAATAGGTCCATAAGGAACGATTCTTGCATCATGGAAACCAACGCCCTGGTCCCAGTCCATTACAAACATGTAGTCTGTAAAATACTTTCCGAAGCCGAGATTGTTCTGATCTGGCTTTTCCTTAAGCTTGTCTGCTTTTTCAAAACGAATATCCATCTTTGCCTCCAAAAAAATTTTTTCTAGGCTCGCGAACTGCGTTCGCTCGCTATAAAATTGCTGCTTCGCAGCTCATCAGGTACAGGCTTAAGCCTGTACCTGAAAGCAAGATATCCAACTGCCTTATGGCAGTTTGATATCTTGCAAATTTTATATACTATAGTTTTTTTGAGTTTTTATGTCAATGTTAATTTTGTAACAATGTAACTATTATTTGAAATAGTCACTCTGAAAATTAATAAATTGGCATTAAACAGATGTATTAACAACAAATAATAATTATATTTCAGTCTTCTACGACCTTGATGTGAAGTTCCTCTAGCTGCTTGTCCTCAACGCTGTCCGGTGCCTCGCTCATAAGATCTGAAGCATCCTTTACCTTCGGGAAGGCGATGCAGTCACGGATTGATTCTGCATGCGTCATCAGCATGATCATTCTGTCGAGACCAAGGGCAAGTCCTGCGTGAGGCGGAACGCCATACTTAAATGCAGTTAGAAGGAATCCAAACCGCTCTTCTGCCTGCTCCTTTGTAAAGCCAAGTGCCTCGAACATCTTCTCCTGAACATCATTCTGATGGATTCTGACGGAGCCGCCACCCATCTCTGTGCCGTTTAATACGATGTCATATGCGTGTGAACGGATCTGGCCAAGCTTCGTAGGATCAGAAAGCATTGGAAGATCTTCCTCATAAGGCATTGTAAATGGATGATGCATGGCAAGGTATCTTCCCTGGTCATCAGACCATTCGAACATTGGAAAGTCAACTACCCAGAGGAAGTTGAACTTACTTTCATCGATAAGTCCTAATTCATGTCCGAGCTCGACACGAAGCTGTCCCAAAACTTCCCTTGCAACCTTAAATGTATCTGCAGTGAAAAGAAGTAAATCTCCCTGCTCTGCTTCGCACTTCTTAATATAAGCATTCTTTTCATCATCAGAAAGGAACTTCGTAAATGTAGATTTTTCAGTTCCATCGGATTTAAGTGCAATATAGGAAAGTCCCTTTGCGCCGCAGGCCTTTGCCTCTTCGACGAGCTTGTCAAGCTTCTTTCTTGACATATCGCCCTGTCCCTTTACATTCATTGCACGGACAGTGCCGCCATTTTTAATGGCATCTGCGAATACTGAGAATCCGGAATCCTTTGCAATTTCAGAAACATCGACAAGCTCCATGCCGAATCTGGTGTCAGGCTTATCTGAACCGAATCTGTCCATTGCCTCTGTCCATGGCATACGCTGAAGCGGAAGTGGAATGTCATAATTCATTGTCTGTTTGAAGACATAGGCGACGAGCCTTTCTGTAAGGCTCATGACATCATCTGCATTTACAAAGGACATCTCAAGATCGACCTGTGTAAATTCAGGCTGACGGTCAGCTCGAAGATCCTCATCTCTGAAGCATCTAGCAATCTGGAAATACCTGTCGAAGCCGGAGCACATAAGAAGCTGCTTAAAAAGCTGTGGTGACTGAGGAAGTGCATAAAATGCGCCTTTATGGATACGGCTTGGTACAAGGTAATCCCTTGCGCCTTCCGGAGTAGACTTTGTAAGCATTGGCGTCTCAACATCGATAAAGCCTTCATTATGCATGAATGTCCTGATGGCATTTGTGACTTCTGATCTGAAGAAAAGATTCTTCTGGATGTCAGGACGGCGAAGGTCAAGGTACCTGTACTTCAGTCTGATTTCATCCTTTGTATCGATGTTTTCCTCTATAGGGAATGGAGGCGTCTCGGATTCAGAAAGGATTCGGATGTCATCGACTAAAAGCTCCATTGTGCCGGTCATTAAATCTTTATTTACTGCACCGCCACGCTTTTGAACCTTTCCTGTAACAGCAAGAACGAACTCACTTCTTACTGCATAAGCCTTCTTGTAGCCTTCCTCGCCGATGACATTTTCATCAAACAGAAGCTGCATTATGCCGCTTCTGTCCCTCAAATCTACAAAGATGAGGCTGCCTAAATTTCTTCTTTTCTGAACCCAGCCCATCAAAGTAAGGGTGGAACCAATATCGCTTTCTGTTAATTCGCCACAACGCTTGCTTCTGTGCAAGCCTGACATGCTTTCTGACATCACTTTATCCTTTCAAGAAAATAATATAAATAATCTACGCTTTCGGTGAAAACAACTTTTCACCTCAAGCTCAGTCAATCTCGATTGTAAACTTCTACAATATCCTCATATCCTTCACTAGCAAGATTTTCCTTCTGGAATTTCTTATTTTTAGCCATGCGGACAACAAGTACTGTATCACCTTTGGAACGTAATTCAGCGGCTTCCTTCATGACGATTGAGAGTTTCTCTGGGGAGAGTCCTTTCTCAAGTAGGTAGGCTTTCTTTGTACCGCCAGTAGGAATCTGGAAATCGTTCTCAAGAAGAAGTAAGATAATTCGCTCGAAACCGATTGAGAAACCGCAGGCTGGAACCGGGTGGCCTGCGAAGAGGCCGACCATATTGTCGTAACGTCCGCCGCCGCCACAGGAAATGCCTAGGTCCTTCATGCGGATTTCAAAAATCGTTCCTGTATAATAGCTCATGCCACGGACGAGCGTTGGATCAAATACAAGGTTGAAATCGGCATTCTTTACTGCATTTACAGCGGTTTCGATTTCATTCATGTTTGAAACGACATCATCAGAAAGGAAATCCTTGAGCTCGTTCTTCAGGAAGACAAGACCTTCATGAATTGTCTTCTTATCTGAAAGACCATCAAAGAGAGATGTGTATTTCGAAACTGCCTCCTCTGAATAGCCGCTTTCGATGAGTTCAGACTTTACACCGTCAAGACCAATCTTGTCCATCTTATCAAGCGTGATGAATACGTCATCAAGGCTGTCCTCAGCAAAGCCTGCATAGGAAGACATTGCCTTCAGTATCTGTCTGTCATTGATATTGATATCGAAATTCTTAAAACCAAGCTTTCCTAAAGTCGTAGTCGTCGCAGTAATAAGCTCGATTTCTGCCAAATTACTTGGTTCGCCTAAGATATCAATATCGCACTGTGTGAACTGTCTGTATCTTCCCTTCTGCGGACGGTCAGCCCTGAAAACAGGTCCGATCTGCAGCGCCTTGAAGGGCTTTGGAAGGTCGTTCTCATTATTTGAATAATATCTGGAAAGGGGAACTGTAAGGTCGTATCTCATGCCATAATCGACAACATCGCTTTCTGTATGTGCATTCTCAACATCAAGCTTTGCACCACGCTTCAGAACCTTGAAAATAAGTTTCTCGTTCTCACCGCCCTGTTTATTTGAAAGATTCTGGATGTCCTCCATCAGCGGCGTCTCAATTGGCGTAAAACCGAACTTCCTATATGTATCCTTGATCACGGACACCACATAGTCCCTGATTTCTGCCTCCCTTGGAAGCACGTCCTTCATTCCGTTAACTGGTTTCTTTGTCATAATATCCTCTTCCGTTCAATCATTTCATCGACACGCTGGATGTAAGTATCTATGTCCTTCACATTTTCTGAGCGCGTGATGGTGCGGCCGTGGTCGGAGACATATTTCGAGTCCGCGCCGGCACCGAGTGCTATTATAGGTTGTTTCTCTTCCATAATCAAGATATTATATAGGCACTCTTTTCCTGAAGTTGCAAATCCGCAGTTCTCGAGATTGCCTGCCATATTCTTCTGACGATAAAGATAATACGGAGATAATTCCATGTCCGCAGCTGCCTGATAAAACTTATCAAGCGTCGTATTATCGTTCTGAAATGTGCAGTCTTTATATATATCCCATTCTTCCGTAAGCCTTGCGGCGCGCTTTCTCGCAAGCGAATGCACGGTCAGGCTGTCCGGATGCATGGACTTGATTTTTGAAATCGTATTTTCGATTTCTGCATCTCCTTCGTTTGGAAGCCCGGAAATCACATCCATGTTAATATTGTCAAAGCCCATGTCTCTCGCCATTTCGAATGCCCTGATGACATCATCTACAGTATGGTGTCTGCCAATGAGATCTAACGTCTTCTGGTTCATGGTCTGCGGATTTATGGAAATCCGGTTTACATGATGCTTCTTCAGAACAGATAATTTCTCAGCGGTGATAGAATCAGGCCTTCCCGCTTCGACGGTCAGTTCCTTTAATGAACGAAGATCAAAGGAGGCTTCAATTTTCGTAAGCAGTCTGTCCAAATCTTCTGCTGAAAGCGCAGTCGGTGTCCCACCGCCTAAATAAATCGTATCAAGATGCTGATACAGGAGCTCTGCAGATTCTGAAGAATTTACTGCTCCTGCATTATTTTCAATGTCTTTCGATGCATTGTCTGAATCCAAATTTTCATCAATAGACGAATTGCCTGGATAATCAACTGCGCTCCGTATTTTCTCAGCAACCCCGTCGATTTCCCGAAACAGCGCATCAAGATATGAAGACACCTTATTTCTGTATGCCTCGATTGGCGAAGATGCAAACGAGCAGTATAAGCAGATTGACGGGCAAAATGGAATTCCAATATAAAGAGAATAGCCTGATTCATAATCGAACGAACTTAATATCTCATGCTCTCTTTTCGAAATGGACATCGCAAGGTCGATTTTCTCATCAGAAATAAGATATTCATTCTGGAGAAATGCGCGTGTTTCGTCATCAGATTTACCCGCTTCAAGAAGCCTTGTCGAAAGCTTTGTCGGGCGGATGCCGGAAAGCGTTCCCCATGGCAGCATTTTCCCAGTCTTTCGGAATAGATATTGATAAAGGATGATTTTCAGATTATTCTTTGTCTCTCTTCTGTCCGGAACGATGTCAGCAGAAAAAATATTCTTTTTCGTGCTGTCAGAAAGCGTAATCTGCCCATCCGAAAATTCAAGCGTAATATCAGGTATTACATTGCTTTTGAAACTGTCTTTTGTAAGGATTTCTTCGTTTGGATAAAATTCGCGGGCAAGCGAATCGGCATCATATATGAAACTCTGGTCGGTACATAATATATTCATCTTTAGTATTTTTCTATTGTCAAAAGATTATGCCTGTTATTATGGCATAAACACTAAAAAAATTGTTTGGAGTGTCAGGCTTAATGAAATGACAATATTTAAGATTCATTTATTATTGCAGATATTGATTGCATCTCTTCTCAAATCCAATGCTGGTCTCCGGTCCATGGCCTGTATAAACTCTGGTATCATCGGGAAGTGAAAAAAGCTTATCCTTCACAGAGTGCACAAGCTTTGATGTAAAGCCGCCAGGATAATCCGTCCTTCCGATTGACTCGCAAAAAAGTGAGTCGCCTGCAAAAACAGCTGCAGCGTCTTCAATATAATACGAGCATCCACCAGCAGTGTGTCCAGGTGTGGAAAGCATCTTGATTTTTGTGCCACAGAAATCAAGGACATCACCGTCATTTAAAAGTACATCAGCCTTATAGCTTTTTGTCATTCCGACAATCATAGGAGAAAGATTGATGGATGGATTATTCAGTGTCTCTGTTTCAAGAGATGAAGCGTAGATTGGAACCGCATCTGATGAAACCGCATACCCTGCCTCAACGATTTCCTTCCTCAAACCCTCTGCCCCATCAGCATGATCTGAGTGTCCGTGTGTGAGAAGAATTGCAGAAATCCTGATTTTTTTACGCTCAATGGTTGTAATGAGTTCTTCTGCCTCCGGTCCTGGATCAATGATCACACATTCCTTCGTATCGTCATTTATGAAAAAATAGCAGTTCGTCGGAAGCGGACCAACCTCATAACATTCAATTTTGTATTTTACATTCATCATCCAGCCGACCTCTTGATATCCAGCACGCTCTCTATCTGCGAAATCTTCGATGAGAGTTCGGAAACTTCCTCTTTGTTCTTTGCATTAAACGTAATCGTAACGGTCGCAATGCCATTCTTTGCGATTCTTGATGTGACCTGTATGAGATCAATATTTCTCTCGGTAAATACCTTTGAAATATCAACGAGAAGTCCTGTCCTATTATTACCATAGATTTCGAGACAAGTCTTGAAGACTTCATTCTTCTTATTCTTTATGAAGTCAGGCTCCCACTCAGCTTCTATGAGCCTCTGCCTCTCAAATTCAGGGAGATTGATGACATTCAGGCAGTCTGTCCTATGGATCGTAATGCCACGGCCTCTTGTAATAAATCCAACGATTTCATCGCCAGGAAGCGGATTGCAGCAGCGTGAAAATCTGACGGCCACATCCGGAATGCCATTGATCATGACGCCGGAACGATTCTTACCGGATGTCTTTTTAAGCTCACCAGTAGGAATCTGAGGCGCAGCCTTCGTTCCCCTTGCAATCTTCGTGTCAGCATCGGCAGCATTTTCAATCGTGCCGTTGTGGGCATTTACGATATCTTCATCTGTCACAACTACAGGATGATCCTTCAGGTACTCCGAATACATCCTGTTTACGACAGTGCCCTCTTTCAGTGAATTCTGACCAACAGCAGCAAGCACAGAATCCCAGTCGTGATAGCCGTATTTTCTTTCAACGCATTCCTGGTACTCAGGTCTGTTCAAAAGCGAAACTGGAATATTTTTGCCCTTCGCATTATTATTAAGAAGATCGCGGCCCTTCTCAATATTTTCTTCCTTGGACTGGTTCCTGTACCACTGCAGAATCTTGTTCTTTGCCTGTGTGGACTTTACGAAATTGAGCCAGTCCTTTGACGGTCCCTTTGAGTTTTGGGATGTGATGACTTCTACACGGTCGCCGTTCTGAATCTTGTAGTCAATAGGAACTAATTTGCCATTCACCTTTGCACCGACCATCGTATTTCCGACGGCAGTATGTACGCTGTAGGCGAAATCGATTGGCGTCGAGCCGGATGGCAGGTTCTTGACATCTCCCTGTGGCGTAAAGCAGAATACCGTGTCAGAGAAAAGATTGAGGTCGGACTTGAGAAGGCTCATGAATTCTTTATCATCGCTCATGTCCTGCTGCCATTCAAGGATCTGGCGGAGCCATGAAAGCTTTGCCTCTTCTCCAACGACAGTCGCACCCTCGCCGGATTCCTTGTATTTCCAGTGCGCAGCAATACCATATTCAGCAGTACGATGCATCTCATATGTCCTGATCTGCACCTCGAATGGCGTGCCGTCCGGACCGATAACAGTCGTATGCAGCGACTGATACATGTTCGGCTTTGGCATTGCGATATAATCCTTAAATCTGCCCGGAATAGGCGTGAACAGCTCATGGATAACGCCAAGAGAAGCATAACAGTCCTTTACGTCATTTACGATAATTCGGACTGCAAAAAGATCATAGATCTGGTCAAGCGTCTTGTGCTGGGACACCATCTTTCGATAAACAGAAAAGATGTGCTTTGCCCTTCCGCTTACCTCGCCTTCGATCTCAGCATCATCAATTGCCTTCTTTACAATGTCTACAAGGTTCTGCACATAGGCATCTCTCTCGCTCTTCATGGAAGCAATTGCCTCAACCAGGCCATAATATGCCTCAGGCTCAAGATATTTGAGCGCAAGGTCATCAAGCTCGATTTTCAGCTTGCTGATACCAAGCCTCTGCGCAAGAGGTGCATATATTTCCTGCGTCTCAAGTGATTTCTCTTTCTGTTTTTCAGGACGCATGTATTTCAGCGTACGCATGTTATGGAGACGATCGGCAAGCTTTATGATAATGACACGGATGTCCTTTGCCATGGCTAGAAACATCTTTCGAAGGTTCTCTGCCTGCACTTCAACCTTGTCATAGTCATAAGAGAGATTGGTGAGCTTTGTGACGCCTTCGACAAGCCTTGCAACTTCAGGAGAAAACTCCCTTGCAATATCCTCGTCAGTCGCCGGAGTATCTTCGACTACATCATGTAAAAGGCCTGCTGCAATCGTTTCCTTGTCCATTTCAAGATCTGCAAGGATAAGCGCAACTGAGAGCGGATGAATAATATAAGGCTCTCCAGATTTTCTCTTCTGGTCGACATGACATTTTGCGGCGTAATGGTAGGCCTTGTCAATCATAGAGAGATCTGTATTTGGATGATATTTCCTAATCCTGGCAACAAGTGCTAAATAGATGTCCTCAGGATCGGAAAAATCTTTCGTAGAAATAATGCCGCGGTTTGGTGAAGTAATGGATTCTTCCCAGCGAAGGAGTTCGTCCCTGTCCATATCTTCAGGAGGCACAAGTCCTTGCGGAAGAGTGATAGAACCACGTTTTGAATGGGCGACCTTATCAGCGTAAGCAGCCGTGACCTCTGCAGAAGTGCGGAGCTTCTTTTCGCCTGGCTTCATTACATTCTCAGTATCTTCTTTCGCATGCTGGGCTAAGTCTTTTATTTTCTTTTCTTCTTCATCAATTTCACTGCTCAAAATGCCATGCCCCTTTCGAAAGAACAAAATCACGAGTCGCACACCGATATCTTAATAATAGCGGCATAAAGACTTTGAAAGAAGATTATACAAGAATCACCCCATCGTTTCAAGAATTGTTTATGTTTAGATTTTGTGACGCTTCAAACCGCTTCAGGTCCTCATCTGTCGTAATTTTGAAATTATTCTCATTGCCTTTTATGAGTGCAATATCAAGACCAGCAAGTACGGCAGGCTCACTGCTTCCATTAATTTCAAGAATTTTATCAGGCAGTAAGACAGTATTGGATAAAAAATATTTTTTATATTTAAACGCCTCAGGAGCCTGTCCTGCAAAGAGTTTTTCCCTTGGAATAAGCTTTGAAACCCTTTTCCCATCCTGTGAAAAATATACAGTATCTTTCATAGGTAGAACCGGAAGTGCACCATCATGCATTTTTGCTTCATTAATCACATCTGAAAGAATATCAGCTGACGTATTCGGTCTTGCTGCATCAAGTATTGCGACGATGTCATCATCGGAAGTACTATCTTCTATAGAAAGCAGTGCATTATATATTGAAAGCTGCCTTGTTTCTCCTGGGTCTGAAAATGATAATGGCTTCATAGAGAAATCGTCTTTCGCAGAAATATTTTCATATTCTTTAAGAATCGAATCTCTCCACCTTTCATCTGCCGCAATAATAATCTCCTGTATTTCAGGACAGCAAAGGCAGTTTTCAAGAACATACGAAATGATCATTTCCCCGCATACACTGATATATTGTTTCGGTACTTTCGAAGACTTCAGCCTAGTGCCTTTTCCGCCTGCAAGAACAATCGCTTTTGCCATTTTACTCCTCTACTATCGTAATAAATTTATGGTAATCAAATTATTAATCCCCATCACCTTGATAAACGGCTCCTTCTTATCCCTCATTAGTTCAAAACCCTTTATTAATGCACCGTTTTCAAATGAAAATCTGTGTGTAATCAATTCCTCCGGATGGATTTTTCCTGATGAAAGCATTGCTAGTACAATATGCCAGTCATCATCTACGCTATGCGTAAATGATGAATTCCAGGTGCCTGTGACGGTAAGCTGTTTTCTTAAAATTTTCCAATAAACATTCTTTTCAAATGTCATGTCGCCGGAAGGATTTCCGATGAGCTGCAGATGCCCGCCCGGCTTTACTGCCAAAAGGCCTTCCGAAACAGTTTCAGGCGTTCCGGCACAGTCAAAAAAGTATTCAAACGTATTTTCTTCAGGCACCTCTCCCCTTTTGAAGCACTTTACATTGGAAAAGCCCAGCGCATCCAGAAACATCTTTACGAAATGTCCGATCGTCCCCATGCCGCAGATGGTAATGGGAATATTTTTATCAATGCCATCATGAACATTAGCATCAGTGTTATTTTCATCAGCTATTGCAGTTTCTTGAAAAATATCCTGCCCCATGCACCTCCTGATCGCATGAACAGCCACGCTCATTGGTTCTAACATCGCTGCCTGCTCAAACTGGACAGTTTCCGGAAGCTCGATCAGGTTCCAGACAGGCACCCGGACATATTCTGCAAAGCCACCATCCTCACGGGAGCCAAGATAGCTATAGTGCTCGCACATCTCGTATTTTTTTTCTTTGCACTGTGCACATTCAAAACAAGGGATCAGTGGAAAAATTCCAACATGTTTTCCAAGCCATTTCTTTGTCTCTTCTATTGCGTCATCCGATATTTTTACGACTTCGCCAGAAAATTCATGTCCTATGATCGTAGGAAAATGGTAGGTGCCGTTCTTATAAACCCTTGGAATATCAGAGCCGCAGATGCCGCATGCCCTGACGTTTACTAGGACAGTATCCTGATTAAGTACCGGTTCCGGAACTTCTTCATATCTTAAGTCATTAATACCGTGAAGATTATATGCTTTCATTTTTCCCCTCGTATTATTTGATTTTTTGTACTAAATAAACATATCACAATATGCTCTGCTAATTCTCAATTGAACTCAGTACTTCATAGTGCACTTGTCAACAAAACATTATTAGTTTACTACATATGATCAAGGAATTGTTAATTTGAAAAAAATCTTTTTTATTTTCTGAAATATTTTATAATATTTAGTAACCTTTGATTATTATTTTCGTATTACAGGGTAAGGGAAGTTAACTTTCGATAAAGGAGAAATAAATGGAAGATACTGAAATCGTGGATTTATATCTAAAACGGGATGAGCATGCCATAAAAGAAACTTCAGTTAAATATGGTGTTAAGCTCCGCTCTCTTTCTTTCCGCCTTTCAGGAAGCAAGGATATTTCCGAGGAATGCGAAAATGACACATATATGAAGGCCTGGGAGACAATTCCCCCGCAGGAGCCAAGGGATTACCTTTTCCCCTATCTCGGCAGGATCATCCGGAATCTCACGATTGACTATTTCAGGAAGGAAAATGCCATGAAAAGGTCACACACCTATGTAGAGCTTTCCGATGAGCTTTCTGAATGCCTTTCCGGGAATACGGATGTCGAAAGCGACATCACGACTGAAGAGCTTACTGAAATCATCAATGATTTTCTAGGGAGTCTTTCCAATGAGCAGCGGAACATCTTTTTGAGGCGTTATTATTTCTTTGACAGGGTCTCTGACATTGCAAAGGAATTTTCGATTTCTGAATCAAAGACAAAGACCATGCTTTTTCGGATCAGGGAAAAACTTAAAGATACTCTTTTGAAAGAAGGTTACACCGTATGAAAAGCGATGAATTATTAAAAGCCATCGGAAATGTCGATGCGAAATATATAAATGAGGCAGACAAATATTCGGAAACGAACTCTTCAGAAAGTTCTGAATCAAATAATAATATTTCTGATATTACTGATGCGAAAACTCATAAATCTGCTAAAAAGCCTGTGAAAAAGAAAACCATGACCACCTTCAGCCAGGTCTACCGTGCAGTTCTTTCGATGGCTGCTGCTGTTGCACTAATTTTCATCTTCGTTTCTGCACTAAATATTTATAAGAAGAATAATTCAACTGCTTCAAGCACTGACGTCGCTCTTGACACCGGAACGACTGAAGATGCTTCTGATGAATCTACAACAGACGGATCTGCAGGAACGAATGATTCCTCAAAATCCATAGATAATTCTCTAGGCGAGGAATTTTCACTAGATACTGCTTCTAACGAAGATAATGCGACTACTGAAAGCTCAACAGAAGATGCTGCATCAACGGATTCTGCAAATTCAGATGATCTCGATAAGCAGCTCTCCGCCTCTAATCCGAAGGCAACTGTCACTACCGTAGCAGGCAGTGATTACTCATTTTCTGTTGAAGTTCCAAGCGGGCTTGCTTATTACAATACCTTAGATGCAGACAACGGCTCTATCAAGATTAATTACCTGTCTACTAATGATCCGGCAATCATCCTTTACCCGGATGACAGCAAGGAAGATTATCTGCAGGATGGAAATGTCGTTTACATAACCTACAACAAAGATGGCGACATTAAAAATGATACAGAGCAGGCATATGACTACATCATATTTAATGGCGCAAATAAGGGACTTATTGCAACGAACCGATCTGACTGGTCAGAGAAATATGCAAGTGAACTCGAGCATGTCTATGGCAGTCTGAAGCTTTCAAAGTAACTGAGCATAAATGAATATAAGACAGAAAATGGCAGCCAGAACCGCCATATAAGATAACTGAGAGAAGAACTATTAACCTTTTAGCTTTTTTTATTAAAATAGTCTCTAATTATTAGCCATGTTCCAGCTGCCATGAAATTTAGTGCAGACTTTACTTCCTAATGGAAGATTTGTCAATAAATTAATTAATATTTTACACACAAAAAGAAGCTGTGCAGAATGATTAATTCATTTTGTACAACTCCTTTTATTTTTCACGAATAAATCTTGAAAAATTCTTTTGTCTGCTACCAAAACGCCTGGATATGTCGTTTTTTGATAGTAATTATATTTTAGTTCGTATCATCAACCGTATAGTTCGGAGCCTCTTTTGTGATATGGATATCATGAGGATGTGACTCCTTCAGTGATGCAGCAGTGATCTTTACGAACTGTCCTTTCTCCTGAAGCTCAGGAATTGTCCTGCAGCCGCAGTAGCCCATACCGGATTTGATGCCGCCGACCATCTGGAATACAACATCTTCAACAGCACCCTTATATGCGACACGGCCTTCAACGCCTTCCGGAACAAGCTTTCTTGCGCCTTCCTGGAAGTATCTGTCTTTTGAACCGTTCTCCATGGCAGCGATAGAACCCATGCCACGGTAAACCTTGTATTTTCTGCCCTGGTAAAGTTCGAAGTCACCAGGTGTCTCGTCGCAGCCTGCGAAGAGTGAACCCATCATGCAGACATTGCCGCCTGCTGCAAGGGCCTTTGTCATATCGCCTGAGAACTTGATACCGCCATCAGCGATCACAGGAATTCCGTACTTCTTTGCAACTTCGTAGCAGTCCATGATGGCTGTAATCTGTGGAACACCGATACCAGCAACGATTCTTGTCGTGCAGATTGAGCCAGGTCCGATTCCGACCTTAACTGCATCTGCGCCAGCCTTGATGAGGTTCTCAGCAGCATCGCCTGTTGCGATGTTTCCTGCGATGACCTGAAGATCTGGGTATGCATCCTTGATCTTCTTTATAGCATTAAGAATATTCTTTGAATTGCCGTGAGCTGAGTCAACAACAACACAGTCAACATGTGCCTTGTAAAGAGCCTCTACCCTGTCCATCATATTTGCTGTGATGCCGACGCCTGCGCCACAGAGAAGTCTTCCCTGTGAATCCTTTGCAGAATGCGGGTACTGAATCTGCTTCTCGATATCCTTTATCGTAATGAGTCCCTTAAGATTGCCATCCTGATCAACGATAGGAAGCTTCTCTTTTCTGGACTTTGCAAGAATCTTCTTTGCTTCGTCAAGAGAAATGCCGACGGGAGCTGTGATGAGATTCTCGTAAGTCATGCATTCCTTGATTGGTCTCGTATAGTCCTCTTCGAACTTAAGGTCACGGTTTGTGATGATTCCGACAAGTTTTCCATCTTCTGTAATAGGAACGCCTGAGATTCTGAATTTCTTCATCAGGTCTTCTGCATCCTGAAGTGTATTGTCAGGTGAAAGATAGAAAGGATCAGTAATGACTCCGTTTTCAGAACGCTTTACCTTGTCTACCTCATCTGCCTGTGCCTCTATGGACATATTCTTATGAATAATGCCGATGCCGCCCTGACGAGCCATAGCGATTGCCATCCTGTGCTCTGTGACGGTATCCATAGCCGCACTCATAAGCGGTATGTTTAACTTTATGCTCTGTGTAAGTGTCGTTGATAAATCGACAAGATTCGGTGTGATTTCTGAATACTGTGGTATGAGAAGTACATCATCAAATGTAACTCCTTCTTTTACTATTTTTGCCATTTCTACCTTCCTTTCTGAAAAAATATGCGGTCGAATTACCTGACCAGCAAATGGCTTACTTCCACTCGCAAATTTCTCCTAAATGTATCAAAATAATTAAGCAAAGTCAACACGAAATAAAGTTAATTTATTAACGAAGATTTTTAATGAATCGATATGATGTTACAGTTCACGCATACTTAATATACAGAATAATGCGTGCTTGCACGCAAATTATTCTGTATGTAAGTATGCTGGGAGCGCCTTTTCATGAGTAATTTTACTGCGTAGCAGTGGGAGAGCTCACGAAGTGAGCGTAAATTACGAATGAAATGGCGCGTGAACTGTAACAAATATTTGACACATTCAATACTAATAATTAAAATACAGTGCAAAGTGTTTAATATTGATTTATTAGGTTTATTAAATGAGACTTCGCCCTTGTATAGATATTCATAACGGTACAGTAAAGCAGATCATCGGCTCTTCTCTTTCTGACGAAGGAGATACTGCCGAAGAAAATTTTAAGGCTGTAAAAGGCGCATTATACTATGCTGAGCTTTTCAAGAAAAACAATCTAAAGGGCGGACATGTCATTATCTTAAATAGCAAAGACTCCGGTTTTTACCAAAGCTCAAAAAATGAAGCGCTCTCTGCTCTTAATACATATCCAGACGGTTTTGCAGTAGGCGGCGGTATTAATTCTGAGAATGCCGGTGAATTCATAGAAAATGGTGCAAGCCATGTCATTGTGACAAGCTTTCTTTTTGAAAATGGCATTTTTTCAGACTACAGGCTGAAAGAGATTTCTGAAACAGTCGGTCCTAAGCACCTCATTATTGATGTAAGCTGCAAGAAGTCTTCTGATGGCAAATACCACGTCTACATTGACAGATGGCAGAAAGAGACTTCACTTGTCGTTTCTCTTTCTCTTTTTGAAGGACTATTTGCTTACTGTGATGAATTCTTAATTCACGGAATAGGTGTCGAAGGAAAAAAGCAGGGCTTTGATGGAGAACTGGTCGAGATGCTTGGCAGTGCTGCTCCATTCACAAGACCGATTACATACGCTGGTGGCATTGCTTCTTTTGATGACGTAAAGAAAATAAACGAGCTTGGCAAAGGCAAAGTCGATGTCACGATTGGCTCTGCGCTGTCTATTTACGGTGGAGCTATGGACTTTGATGAGACGGTGAAATTATTTCAGACACTAAATGAAGACTAAGCAAAATAATTATTATTTTAAAATTAATGAAGGAACTGAAAACCGTATTTTATATTAAGGTGGGAAATATGAAATTTACAAAAATGCACGGCTGCGGCAACGATTATGTATATGTTGACTGCACAAAAGAAATGATTTCTGAGCCTTCCCAGGTTTCAATGTTCGTATCGGACAGGCACTTTGGCATCGGCTCTGATGGTCTTATTCTGATTGCACCTTCAGAAACTGCAGATTTTAGAATGATTATGTTCAATGCGGACGGCAGCGAAGGCGAGATGTGCGGAAACGGAATCCGCTGCGTGGGGAAATATGTATATGATCACAAGCTCACCCAGAAGGAAGTCCTGAAAATCGAGACAAAAGCCGGTATCAAGACGCTTAACCTTCACGTAAAGGATGGCAGGGTTGAGACTGTAAGAGTCGACATGGGAGCCGCAGAATTCGACTGCAGAAAGATTCCAGTTACTTATCCAGAAAACAATATGATCAATGAGCCGCTTGAGGTTGGCGGAAAAATCTATAATGCGACCTGCGTTTCAGTCGGAAATCCACACTGCGTTGTCGTCATTGATGAGGATGTAAACAAATTAAATCTTCCAGAAATCGGCCCAAAGTTTGAAAACAATCCTCTCTTTCCTAATAGGATCAATACAGAATTCATCAATGTCATTGACAAGCAGCACTTAAAGATGCGTGTCTGGGAAAGAGGCTCTGGAGAGACCTTAGCCTGCGGAACAGGTGCCTGTGCGTCAGCGGTCTCCTGCTTTACGAATGGCTTCATTGATTCAAAGGTAGATATAGAGCTTCTCGGCGGACATCTGACTGTCGAATATGACAAAGACAATAACCAGATTTATCTTACAGGTCCTGCCACTGAAGTCTTCTCTGGAGAAATCACTTTTCCAAAGGATTTCGAAAAGGATGATGTAAAGATTTATACATGTTGATCAATAGAAAGGCAAGAAGAAAATGAACGTAAATGAGAATTATCTGAAACTCCCTGGAAGCTACCTGTTTTCCACGATTGCAAAGAAAGTTGCCGAATATACGGCTGCAAATCCTGACAAGGATGTAATCAAGCTTGGTATCGGTGATGTCACCCAGCCTATATGCCCGGCTGTCATCAAGGCACTTCACAAAGCAGTGGACGAAATGGGAACACCTGAAGGCTTCCACGGTTATGCTCCTGACCTCGGCTACAGCTTCCTCCGTGAAAAGATGAGTGAATGCGATTATAAAGCAAGAGGCTGCAACATTGAGCCTGACGAAGTATTTATTTCAGACGGCGCAAAGTCAGATTCAGGAAATATTCAGGAGCTCTTCTCAGAAGATGCTGTCATCGCTGTTACAGATCCCGTTTATCCTGTATACGTTGATTCAAATGTAATGGGTGGACGTACCGGCGTATATGATGAAAAGACCGGTGTCTGGTCAAATGTGGTTTATATGCCATGCACAGCTGAAAACAACTTCATCCCGTCATTCCCTGACAAGGTTCCGGACGTCATCTACCTCTGCCTTCCGAACAACCCTACAGGAACGACTTTAAAGAAAGACGAGCTCCAGAAGTGGGTTGACTACGCAAATGAGCATGATTCTGTCATTATCTTTGATTCCGCTTATGAGGCATATATTTCTGAGGATGATGTTCCTCACACAATCTATGAGTGCGAAGGTGCAAGAACCTGCGCAATTGAAATCCGTTCCTTCTCAAAGAATGCAGGTTTCACAGGCCTTCGTCTCGGCGCTACGATTGTTCCAAAGGACTTAAAGAGAAATGGCGCTTCACTTCATGACATGTGGGCCCGTCGTCACGGCACCAAGTTCAACGGCGCACCTTATATCGTACAAAGAGCCGGTGAGGCAGTTTATTCTAAAGAAGGTCAGAAGGAAACAAAGGCACAGGTCGCATACTACATGAAGAATGCTTCCTACATCCTAAATGGACTGAAAGATGCCGGCTACGAAGTATATGGTGGCATTAATGCCCCATATATCTGGCTGAAGACAAAGGACAATATGACATCTTGGGAATTCTTTGATTATCTTCTTACAACTGCAAATGTCGTAGGAACACCTGGCTCAGGCTTCGGTCCTTCAGGCGAGCACTACTTCCGCCTCACCGCTTTCGGAACCTACGAAAACACAGTACGTGCAATTGACAGGATCAAAAAGCTTTAAATAAAACAATAATAAACGATTAGTCCAACGACCGCCCACACTGCGCCGAAGCAGGCACCGAAAATCACATCTGACGGATAGTGGATTTTCGCAAGGACTCTGAGGTGGCAGATCATTGCACCAAGAATTAGTATGACTATGCCAACGATTACGCCGACTGTCATATTTAGGGAAATGGAAAGAAACAGAATTGTAAGTCCAATTACAAATGCAGAAAAAGCATGACGGCTTGGAAAGCTCCTGCCCTCATTTTTCTTTTCAATCAAAGGTTCTTCGCCAGTCACGGCGAAGGGCCTTTTTCTATTAATGCATCTTCTAAGAATAGAACAGAAAATGAAGCCCGTGAGCGGAATCAGAATCATTGGAATAAAAACATCCTCTGCGAGAACTGCGCCATGTACAATTAGCGACGCCTTGAGCGTCAGGGAATTTTCAATAACGCCGAATTCAGAGAGGAAGGTAAATACCAGTGCAGCTGGATAAAGCGCAAAAATAATGATGGTAAGTAATCTGTCTGAAATTTTTATGAGTTTTTTATTCAATATATATTTAGCCTTATCTACTATTTATCAATTTCCTGTGGAGTCTGTCCCGCTCGTACCACTGCTGTAATAATTTTTGTTTACATACTGTCCATTGTTCTTTATATAGGTCTTGACGTCTTCTACAAACTTTGTCCATGCAGCAGGATGTTCTACGAAATATTTTGGACAGTCCTTTCCTGTAATATCATAGTGTCTGATAATGTCAACGGATGGATCAAGATTAAATCTGCCGCAAAGCCATGCGCATAAATAAACACAACTCTGGTACGTGGAATCATTGAATTTGCCAGTATCATCCGGAATACAGCATTCGATAGAAACAGAATCAGCATTCCTATCATTTGAAGCATAGCACTGCTCACTTGTAGGAATGCACTGGATTATTTCACCATCCAGGCCAATGATGAAATGGCTGCTCGCATGCGTAAGTCCTGTATCCTTAAGCCCCTCAAAGTAACTCCTGTTCTGCGCAGCAGTAGTGCCAGGATTTGCCGTATAATGAACAACTATAGCATTTACTTTTTCAAGGGCGAGCTGGGGCCTGGAAAATTCATTTGGCGTCAGCAGATCAACTGTCATCTCGGGTCTCGTCGTGACAATGAAAATCTGCTCATTCTTTTCTTTTACTTTTTTGATTCCGGAGAAAATATAAAAAATAATCGAGATAAATCCTACTAACGCAAGACCATATAGTATTCCGTTTCTAATTGCTCTTTTGATTCGAAGTGCTCTGTAATTTCTTTTTTTAGACATCTTCATTAAGGATTCCAGACTCTTTTCCAAGCCTGAAAAGCTCCTTCATATCATCATCAAATTCAGCTGATTTCATCTCATATTTTTTCAATAATGTACATAAATATTCAGTATTTTCGTCTTCAGGATGAAAATCTGCAAGACCTTTTTTAATTACATTATCAAGCTTTTCTGGGGCAGAAATAATATCAGGATCAATATCTATTTTTTGTGAAATGAGACCGGCTGCATAGTAATATTCATAATTTCCAATCAGAATGGAAAGATGATTTGTAATTTTGTGATCTACACTCTGCTCTGCAAGTAATGTAACCATGGTTTCTCCTACGATGCAGCTTCAAGGTAACCCTTCAGCTCTGGAAGGACTCTTTCATCAAATGCCTTTTCAGCATCCTTTACATCTTCGTCAAGAACAAAGGCAATCTCCTCAAACAATCTCTTTCCAGCAAACTGCATAATCTTCTCATCTGAGCTCATTACTTTTTTACCCTTGGCAAGACGCAGTTCTTTTCTGATATAGATGGACTTTACGACTGTCGCAAGCTCGTCAATATCAAAGGCAGAAATCTTCTCTTTGAAAATCTCTGTGATGGCACGAGGATTGCTTCCCTGAATAAATGGGAGCGAAGGAACCTTGTCTAGTAAATCTGAAATCTGATCACTTGTAAGAATGTCACGCATACGGACTGTCGAATCAACAGGGGTAAGAACAGTAGAATCTTTTTCGAATATAGGTCTCAGGGAATAATATAATTTCTCCGAGCCTTTGCCGCTCATAGCCTTTTCACTGATGTCCTCAACAACGCATACACCGGACTTTTCATGCATAAGATAATCTCCGACTGCATACATTTTCATCTAATCACCTGAAATCTAAAAATCAATCCGCTAATCAACAGTTGAAGTATAACATAAAATTGTACAAATTTAAAGAAATTCCTGCCTTATGATAGCAAAAAGATTGTCCGTAAGAGCTGGATTATGGCGCACTCCGTGCTCTGTATACATTAAGATTTCAGTCTGTTCTTCCTTCGTAAGAGGCCTCTTTTTCTTCTTAGTTTCCGCCAGATCAAAGAGCATCAGAAACTCCAAATATAAAACTGAAAATAAATATTGTCTCAGGACAAAGTAAGTCTCATAGCTCTTAAGATACAGCTGATTAATATTATATGAAAAATATGATCTGTATTTATAAATTAACCATGGATTCTCCGCAGTCATATTTTCCATTTCTTCATTGAAAAAATTATCCAGTCGGCTTATGGACATCTTTCCAAAAAGGTCATCATAGTCCTTCAAAATTTTATAAAATCCGGGCTCCCTCAGGGACAAATTCCCATAATTTACATGATTTATGATCATCCTGTCCATTGTCCTGACCGGGAAAAAGGCATATCCCGGCTTCTTTACAAGTGAAAATTTGTCATCATCCTTTATGAATTCTGCATCTTCGATTTTCGTATTGTCATCGTTAATATGAATCTTAGAAAGTTCATCAAGTCTGTTTCTTACGATCAGGCTGTGTTCCCTGTAAATGTAAAAGTATAAGTCATAAATCATATCAGTGAGCGATTCCCCGCCCTGCCAGATAAAGTCATCGATTTTCTGTCTGTCCTTCATAAGAAATTTGAGAAATTTTTCATCGTCATTTTCTACAATCCAGAACGGAGTCATTTCCGGATAATCTGAAAAATGCTGCCTTCCGGGATTTTCAATAAATAATCTGGCCGCTTCATAGCAGGAAAGTTCCAGCGTAATCTCCTCAAAATCAGAATATAATACAGGTTCCTTTGGGTATTCCCTGCATATAAGTGCCATGAGGTCCTGCCTGCCTTTTAGTTCGAAGCTGCATAATTTTTCTTTTGTAAGAAAAGGACAATGTCCAAATAGTTTCCTGATAAAGTGGTCATCCTTTCCAGTGACAGCCATTCGAATGCATTTTCCTTTCATCCCAGGTTCAGCTTGAAAATTAGCGTAAGTCTCATCATCCACAGGAATTTTCCAGCCATGGCAGCAATTAAATGGACATTCTTTATTCAGGCATTGGAATTTTTTTACGAGGTCTATAGCTTTTACGTTCATAGAAATATATTAAAAAAGTTTACAAATAATAAAATTTCATCTTGCATAAATTATAACATATATGTTAAAGTAATATTAAAATTTTTATTAAACTATTTAGGGAGGAAAATGTTTTCATTATCTTCCCATCGTTTTCCTTATCTCGAGGCAATATGAAAATAACAGGCATAGTCGCAGAATTCAATCCCTTACATAATGGTCATAAATATTTAATTGATTACGCAAAAAATTATTTACGAAGTGATTACATTATTACTACAATGAGCGGCGACTTCACCCAGCGTGGTACTCCTGCCCTTCTTGACAAATATACCCGTGCAGATATTGCCATTCACGAAGGAGTAGATCTTGTAATTGAAATTCCATCTATTGCTGCTACCTCAAGTGCTGACTATTTCTGTGAAAGCGGTTTCTATGCCTTGAGAAATACCGGAATCGTGACAGACCTGATCTTTGGTGCCGAAACTGCCGGAATCAATCTTTTTGAAAAGGCCGCCAGGATTCTGAATGATGAGCCTGAGCTTATGAGCACAGATATTTCAAACTTCATGCGGCAGGGGTTCACATATCCGCAGGCTGTTGCGAAGGCACTAAAAAATGTCACAAATGATGAAAAATATGTCAGTCTTTTCTCAAGTGCAAACAATCTTCTTGGCATCTACTACATGAGACATCTTCTCAAATCAAAGGCATATATTCTGCCTCACTGCGTCTCAAGAAATTTCGTGAATCATCATGAGCGAAAAATAGACATGAATTTCACATCATCCACGAATATCCGTGAATTAGTGAAAGCCCATGATTTATCACGGCTGTCAGCTGTTATGCCGGAATATTCTTATGAGAAGCTTCTCGAAAAGTATCATGCAAACGAAATTGTATTTGAAGATGATTTTTCATCGATTCTTCATTCAAAGCTTTATGAATTAAAGAAGTTCGATAAATATGCTGACATAAATTCTGACCTGTCAAACCGTATTATGAACGAACGCGATGAATTCATTTCATTCAGTTCATTTGTAAGAACAATGACACCGAAGAATGTCACAGCATCCCGTATTTCCAGGGCGCTTTGCCATATTTATCTTAATATGACAGAAACAGAGCGTGAAAAATTCCGTGATGCCCATTTCTGTCCATATCTTCATATTTTAGGCTTCAGTGAGCGTGGGGCAAAATTATTATCATGCATGAAAACACGGGCGCTGGTCCCATTTTTCGTCGAATATTCAGAGACAAAATCATTTAATAATAAAACAGCAATCCACTCGCTCAATCAGGACATCTTCTGCTCTGATCTATATCGCGTCATCCAGACACAAAAAACCGGGAAGCACATTGAAAGAGAGACTTCCCGGAAATTCAGTATCACAAATGTAAGGAATTGATCAGTGATGGAAAAGCCTGATTCCTGTAAAGCTCATCACCATACCATAAGAATCAGCTGTCTCGATGACCTGGTCATCACGGATTGAACCACCCGGCTCTGCGACATAGGTTACACCGCTCTTTGCAGCACGGTCGATATTGTCGCCAAATGGGAAGAATGCATCCGAGCCAAGTGAAACGCCTGTCAGCGTATCAAGCCATGCTCTCTTTTCCTCTGCAGTAAAACGCTCTGGCTTAACAGTAAATACCCTCTCCCACTTGCCATCAGCAAGGACGTCCTGATTATCTGCACCTATATAGATATCGATTGCATTATCCCTGTCCGGACGCTTTACATCATCACGGAATGGAAGGTTTAATACCTTTGGATTCTGTCTTAAATACCAGTTGTCTGCCTTTGAGCCTGCAAGTCTTGTGCAGTGAACTCTTGACTGCTGTCCTGCACCGATTCCGATTGCCTGGCCGTCCTTTACATAGCAGACTGAATTTGACTGGGTATACTTCAGCGTAATCATGGAAATTGCAAGGTCACGCTTTGCCTCTTCTGTGAGATTCTTATTTTTTGTGACAATCTTGTCGAAGAAATCAGGACCGATGTGAAGTTCATTTCTGCCCTGCTCAAAAGTAATGCCAAATACCTGCTTCTTCTCAATTGGTGCAGGAACATAATCAGGATCGATCTGGATGACATTATAATTTCCTTTTTTCTTCTGCTTCAGGATCTCGAGTGCCTCAGGTTCATAACCAGGTGCAATAACGCCGTCTGAAACCTCGCGGCGGATAAGCTTTGCTGTAGGAACATCGCAGACATCTGAAAGAGAAATAAAGTCACCGAAGGAAGACATTCTGTCAGCACCTCTGGCTCTTGCATAAGCATTTGCAAGAGGGGTGAACTCCATGTCCATGTCATCAACCCAGTAGATCTTCTTCAGAACATCTGAAAGTGGAAGACCGACTGCTGCGCCTGCCGGTGATACATGCTTAAAAGATGTAGCGGCAGCGATTCCTGTTGCCTTCTTAAGCTCGCTTACAAGCTGCCAGCCATTTAAGGCATCAAGGAAATTAATGTAGCCTGGCTTACCGTTTAATACTGTGACAGGAAGCTCGCCTTCCTCCATGTAAATGCGGGATGGCTTCTGATTTGGGTTGCAGCCGTACTTCAATTCTAGTTCTTTCATGTGTTCCTCCTAAGTAATAATTATTTGTTCTTATTAACAATGCGTGTCTCATATTTTCCAGTTGCGATATCGATATAGCGGACGAAAAGGGAGACTTTGTTGTCCGGGTTCAGGTTGGTCCAGACGAGATCGGTGAATTCGTCTATGGAGCCCTTGATGTCAACACGGGTTGGATCGCCCTCAAAAGATGGAAGCGGGTTACCATCACCCATGTACGTGTGGATGAAACGCCCTTCACCTGCAAGCGGCTTGTCATATGAATAAATATAACGGAGCGTGCAGTCTGGATTTCCCTCTGCAGACTTTAAGATGGAAAGCTTATATGAAAATGCGCCATCCTTTACATTCATAAGGGCTGAAATCCTAGGCGTGTAGTTCGGTGCATCAGGTTCAAAGGTCCTCGTATGAAGCGCCTTACCGAGGCACTTTCCTTCCTTCAGAAAGTCGTAAATCGTATCCGTCTGATCACCATTTGTGACAATCGTCTGGTTTCCAAGGACGCGGACTGGTGCATAGATGATGAGGCTTGGATCTTCCATCTTCAAAGGATCGAAAGCTTCGGTACGGATGCCCTCGCCATCCTCTACGAACACTCTGTTTCTGGAATTCTCCGAACGGCCCATAATGAAATATGCTGTAACTGCAAATTGCCCACAAGGCGTCACGCCGACGACGATGCCTCGTCCCGGGTATGTGTTACCGCTCAATTCTTTTGCTAATGACTTAATTTCCATGCTAATCTCCTTATATTTATCCATTAATACTCGCTCCCGCACGGACAATGCTGTCTCACGCGAGGCGCCTCTCGGCTTCGTGATTTTTGCTTGCGTTGCGTAAGCTCATTCTTCGCCTGACGGCTCGAATTCGCTAAGCAACGAGTAAAATCAAGACTCGCTTTGAGACAGTTTTGCCGTGCTCGCGCTCGAGTATACAGTAATTCATAGTCCCGTCCTCGTCCAGTCGATTGGCGTAACGCCATGCTCGGACAGGTACGCGTCGCATTTCTTGAAGTGCCCATTTCCGAAAAATCCATAGCTTGCAGAGAACGGGCTCGGATGCGCCGAAGAGAGGATGAGATGCGAAGGATTTCGAAGAAGCGGAATCTTCGACTTTGCATCATTTCCCCAGAGCATGAATACGACCGGCTGAGAAAGCGAATCGATTTTTGAAATGCACGCATCTGTGAAATGCTCCCATCCGATGCCATGGTGTGATCGTGCAGCCCCTTCACGGACGGTGAGCACTGTATTTAATAGGAGCACCCCCTGCTCTGCCCAGCCACGGAGATCTCCGCTTGCCGGCGCAAAATCCGTGTAGCCATATTCCGATGAAATCTCTTTATATATATTCTGAAGAGATGGCGGAATCTTCACCCCCGGCCGGACCGAAAATGAAAGTCCCATCGCCTGTCCTTTTTCGTGATACGGATCCTGCCCTAATATGACGACCTTCAGGTGGTCAACAGACGTAAACCTGAACGCACTGAAAAGGTCCTCTACAGGCGGAAATATTGTATGCTCTGAATATTCTTTTTCAAGTGTCTCGATCAGCTTGGAATAATACGGCTTCGTATATTCCGCTGACAGAAGCTCCCACCAGTCAGAAGGAAGTTCTGGTAGCATTATGCGCCTTTCTAAGCAAATGCAGACATTACTGTAAAGTATGTTGCCCCACAGGAAATATCAGAAAATTCTATAGTCTGACCGGAACATCGTTCTCACGAAGATATTCCTTCAGGCCTCTGATTTCCAATTCCTTATAATGAAACAGCGAAGCAGCGAGTGCAGCATCGGCATTGGAAATCTTAAATACATCAAGAAAGTCTTCTTTCTTTCCTGCACCGCCTGATGCAATGACCGGAATCTTAACATTTTCAGCAACAAGCTTCGTAAGTTCAAGCTCAAAACCAGCCTTTGTGCCATCACAGTCCATACTTGTAAGAAGAATTTCTCCGGCACCAAGGCTTTCAACTTTTCTCGCCCATTCTATCGCATCAATGCCGCAGTCCACACGACCGCCATTCTTATAAATGTGGTAGCTTCCATCAGGAAATTTCTTTGCATCGATTGCAACTGTGACGCACTGTGAACCAAACTTTATAGCTGCTTCAGATATGAGTGAAGGATTCTCTATGGCAGAAGTATTTATTGAAATCTTATCAGCGCCTTCACGGAGGATTGCCCTGAAATCATCAACGGTCCTGATTCCTCCGCCAACTGTAAAAGGAATAAAAAGCTGGGATGCGACCTTTTCAACAAGCTCTGTTACTGTCTTCCTATGATCCGAAGATGCAGTAATATCAAGAAATACGACCTCGTCAGCACCTGCCTTATCATAGGCCTTTGCAACCTCGACAGGATCACCGGCATCACGAAGATCTACGAAATTAACTCCCTTTACAACCCTGCCGTTATTAATATCAAGACATGGAATAATTCTCTTTGTATACATAAGCCACACCTAAAAATCAAATAGAAAGGAAATTGTTAAGAATCCGAAGTCCAATTTCGCCGCTCTTTTCCGGATGGAACTGGCATGCAAAAATATTATTCTTTTCAACTGAGGCATGAATCGTCACACCATATTCTGTCGTTGCTTTTACCACATTCTCATCGTTTGCCTTAAGATAATATGAATGTACAAAATAAGTAAAAGCACCTTCATCAATCCCTTTGAATAACCTGCCGTCATTCTGAAGATGAAGTGAATTCCAGCCGATGTGCGGAATCTTTAGGCCTTCTCCATCAGGAATTCTAATTATCTTTCCAGGTATAAGAGAAAGACCTTCTACTCCAGGACTTTCCTCACTCGATTCAAAGATGACCTGAAGTCCAAGACAGATGCCAAGGAACGGTATCTTTTCATCCGTGAGTTTTTTTATGATGGGCGTAAGACCATACGCATTTAAATGCTCCATAGCATCCCCAAAGGAACCTACGCCAGGCAGAATCACATGGGAAGCCTTAAAAATCTCATTTTTATCCCTTGTGATACATGCATCTTTTCCAAGGAATTTCACTGCTTTTTCAACGGAACGAATATTTCCTGCATCATAATCAAGTATTGCTATCATTGGGTCTCTCCGTTTACATAGCCATTTTGTTTCAAAATATCATTTATAGAAACCGTGTACAAAACCCTGGACTTCTTTGAATAGATGTTTTCTGCATCTTCTTCAGAAAGCCCGAATTTGTCTGATAATTCAGAGGCAATTTCTTGTTCCATTGCATCATAAATATCGTCAATCTGGAGTTCTGTTGCCACAGGCTTATTTACTTTATAATAATGGACTCCCTTCACAAGGGCATCAAGCGCCATATCATATTTCTCTGCATCCATACAGGTCTTGTACTCATCATAAGCGATCGAGAGTGAAGACATGATCTTTGACTTGCGAAGATATGGCTCATCGGTGTCTTTCAGCTTCAGTCCGGAAAATAGTACATAGGCCTCATGATAATTCCCGGCATCATAATCTTCTTTTGCTGTCGCAAGCTGATTCCTGTGAGAAACAGCATTAGACATGATCACTACAAGAAGAACAATTGACAGAGCCAGTATGGCATTGATTGCGATGGCTGCAGTCGGAATCTTCGGAGAATTGTCTGGAGGTTTCGGAGCCTTGACTTTTTTCGGCTTTGGCTGCTTCTTAGGCTTTGGCTTATTCTCTTTTTTCTTCTTTTCTTTCTTCTTCTTTTCCTTCTTTTTAGGTTCTTCCTTTTCCTCTGAACCTTCTGGTGCAGCCGGCGAATCAGAAAGTTCATTTAAGATTTTCTGATCTTCTTTTATAAGCTCATCAGTAGATGGATTCTTTGGCGCAATATCAACAATTCCCGAATCATTGGGATTTTCATCAGGAAAACCATCTACATCAGAAGGATTCTCATCATCAGACTTTGAAAAAATATTTTTGATTTTTGAAATTAAATTTGAAAAGAAGCTGCCTTTTTTAGGCTCAGCATTTCCCTCAAGATCAGAAATGGATGCATCATCATTCTGAAGGTCAGCGAATGGATCATCTGAATTGTTTTCAACTGTCTCTGCAGACTGTTCGAACTGGTCTCTTGATTCAGGCAATTCCTCTGAATTCTCATCTGCATTCAGCATATCGCCAAGATCAGAAAATTCCGAAGAACCATCCAGGAGCGAGTCCAAATCCTGATTCTCTGCATTTTCATCCATTAGTGGCACCTCTTTTGCAGAGGTATCGTTCAGATCAAAATCATCTGGAAGTTCAATATCAGCAAAATCAGAGGCATCGTCTGAAGTAGAATTTTCTTTAGTATTCTCTTTTGATGCGCTTTTTTCTGAATCTTTTATGTCATTTTCAATATTTTTGACATTTTCATCCGAATCACTAAGAGAATGAATGTCATCGCCAACATCGCCATTTTTCGCGTTCTTTACAATGTTGTCGATATTATCCAGAACAGAGCTCTGCTCTTCTGTGTCTTCCTTCGCATTTTTATCTGACGGAAGATCATCATAGACAAAATCATCACCTGATGAATCCGGAGCAGAAGTAGTCTCATCATCAAGACCTGAAAATTCATCGATTTCATCAGCCGGAGCATTCGCATCAGCAAATGAAATATTCCGGCTGCCTTCGGTAACATCGAAAGAATGAGACGGCTCATCGGAAGAATTCTTATTATTCTCAGCATCTAATTCTCTGTCGAATTCCTCGACAAATTTATCCGCACTGCCATCATTCAGTTCATTTTCAAATTCCTTCAGAAAATCTTCTTCTGAAAACGCCTTTTTCAGGTTTTTTCTTTCGATTGGTTTTTCGGTATAGTGATCAAGGCCTGACGCTTTCAGAAAGTCATCTTCAGGCTTTATATCATTTTCCTGGGCGATTCGTTCTGCATTCTTCCGCTTTTCTTCTACGGACGCCTTCTCCACATCGCTCTTTTTCTGATTGATAGAACTTAATAGATTGTCAAGATAATCTTCGTCGCTTGCCATTTATGAACGTTTCTCGTATTTATCAATGAGTGCGTCAACAGATTCAACAAGTTGACCAATTTCGGGCTTTGTGAGCTGGGCATCAGCACCGACCGACTCACCCTTTCTACGGATCTCATCATTGATGAGCGAGGAGAAAATAATGACAGGGATATCTTTTAGTTTGTCATCGCTCTTGATAAGCTTGCAGAGTCTGTGACCATCCATCTGTGGCATCTCAATATCTGTGATGACACAGTGGATATCCTGAAGTGCCTTGCCCTCGTCCTCTTCAGACTTCATATAATCCCATGCTTCCTTGCCATTTGGAAATGCATGGATATTCGTATAACCGGCTTTGTTCAGGCTGTCCTGAATCAGCTTTGAAAGTAAAGGAGAATCCTCTGCAATAACAAGAGGAGACTTCGATCTGTCCGCATCATTACGAGGCTTGTAATTATCCATGTCTGAAACCTTCAGACTTGTCTCAGGATTAATATTTGACATAATCTTCTCAAAATCAATAATGACAACAAGATGATTGTCAAGCTTTATAACGCCAGTTGCTACCCCGCTGTTTTCTGCAGAAATAGTAGAATCAGGCGTATTAATCTGCTCCCATGAAACCCTGTGGATGCCAAGCACCTGGTCAACATGAAATGCTGTATTCAGATTATTGAAATTCGTAATGAAGAAAAGTCCCTCACCTTCTGGAAGATCTGGATAACCTAAACATTTTCTGAGATTGATGACAGTGATCATCGTATCCCTTGGCATAAAAATACCTTCCACAAATGGATGGGAATTCGGAACTGGAGTGACATGCTGAAAAGTAAGAATCTCACGAATCTTTGCGACATTAATGCCATAGTAATTGTCAGCAATTTTGAATTCAAGAATTTCAAGTTCATTCGTTCCGGATTCAAGAAGAATGTTCGTATCCATAGTAAACCCCCTCAATTAAATAGAAACATTAAAAGCTCCGCTATCGGACTTTGCCTTTATCACATAACCATTCAGATCGCCTGAAAGTACATCGCTGCTGAATTCAAATAATAATACCAGCTTTTGTGAAGAGCCGGCCTTAATCGTACCAGTAAAAGTAGAAAGACTGTCTGGAGCCAGTGTATCTGATGAATACATCGTAGTCCCTCCAAATGTACAGGTGTAGGTAATATTCAAGGCAGAAAAATCTACCTTTATGTCATTGGAAGTGGAATTCGTGCAGGTGAAATCAAACTCCATGAATCTGTTTCCATCCTTCGGACTAAGGTCCATAAGTCCCTCTATCGTATAATTGTCAACAGCACTGACATCACTTAGTGAGAAATTTAGCCCCTCAATCCCAATAATATCAGAAATGCTTTTCGTCTCTTCAGGAACAGCGCTTTCTTCAGGCTGTACAGAAGCATCCACAGAATCAACTGATGCAGTAGTTTCAGAACTTCCAGATGAATCTGCTGAAGTGTCATCAGCTGCATCAGTCGAAGCCGCACCGGATGAATTCATGGCGGAATACGTCGCCTGAGATTTTGGACCATAAAAAGCAATTGCCTGGTCTTCCTCCCTATTGTACTTGCGGATAATCGATGCAGAGTACATGGAAATCTTCTCTTCCTCATCAGAAGTCAGGCTGATCATGCCACATCCGGAAAGGGAAAGGACCATACATAATGCTAAAAAAATGCTGAAAAGCTTTCTGCTCATTCAATACTCCAAAATAAACAAAATCTTTTATTACTTTAGCATTTTAAGGCAATTTTTTCAAGGTAAATTAAACAGTTGTCAAGCTTTCATTCTAAGGAAATAATCCAGCAATTCCTGCACATTTATTTGATTATCCCTTATCAAGCGTAAAGTAAAATACGACTCCCCCATCAACATTATAAACCCCGTAATCTCTGCCGTGGAGCTCCATCACTGCCTTTACGATTGAAAGTCCTATTCCGGAACCGCCATATGCACGTGTACGTGCCTTATCAACCTTATAGAATTTCTCAAATACATGCCCGATACTGTCTTCCGGAATATTATTTCCAGTATTCATGACAGAAATCTTCACGCCGTCTTCAATCTCCTCGAGCCTGATATCAATTATCTTTTCTCCTTCACAGTAATGAATAGCGTTTGTAAGATAATTTACAAAAACCCTTTCAATGAAGAAATCGTCGCCTACGACATAGTACGGCTGATCATAAGGGAATTTCACCGTAATTCCATTTTCTTCTATCAGGAGCTTGTTCTCGCCAATGGTACCCTTTATCAATTCAACGATATCAAATCGCTCAAGATCAAGATTATACTGGCCGCCTTCGAGCTGATTTAAGTCTAGGAGTTCCTTGACTATCGTATTCATCTTCTTTGCTTCGTCAGAAATGACATCGGCATAGTATTTCTGGTCTTCAGGATCGGTAAATATGCCATCAGAAAGACCCTCTGCATAGCCCTGAATCAGGGCAATAGGCGTCTTCAGTTCATGCGAGACATTAGAAAGGAACTCACGACGTCTCTTCTCATTGTCATTCAACACGGATATATCATGCTTCAGAGAAAGGTTTGCCTGCTTAAGCTCCAGAATTGTCTGTTCCAGCTTTTCAGACATTGAGTTCATATTTTCACCAAGCTGGTCGAGCTCGTTCATACGCTTTCTGGGTACGTACTTCGCATTGAAATCAAGATTTGTCATGCTCTTTGAAATCTTATTGAGCTGCTTTACGGGCTCAGTTATTTTTTCGCCAATGAAATAAGAAACGATCACTGCCACACAGATGACAATAAGGGCGATAAAAAGCAGGAATGAATTCGAAATCTTTGCGCTTTCTTTAATAGGCTGCATACCGGCTCTCATGATAATGATGTTTCCATCGGACAAAGTACCCCAGAGAATCAGGTATTGCTCACCCATCCTGCTGTCTTTTCGAAGCTCAATGGTATAGCTTTCCTCATTGAGAACTATTTTATCGCCATCCTCCTGTTCGTTCGAAAACATGACCCTGTAGAGCTGGGAAACCAGCATGTCTTTTTCATTCTGGCTCGTAAGAACCGGCACTCCATTAGAAGACGCAATCAGAATCTGTAAATTATTTCTGCCGCATATTTTTTCAAAAGTAACTCTGTATTTTGCGGTATAAAGCGTCCCATCAGCGCTTGCTTCATCAAGCTCACTGAAGGATTCCTCCATGGCCTCTTTCTTGTACCTAAGGTATATTGTCGAGAGGAATACGGAGTTCATAAAATAAACAAGACTGAGCATAACTGCAGTCACGAGTAAAATCGAGATTGCCAGCTCAGTCGAAATGCTTATGTTTTTTCTGTGTGGAGTTTTAAAGTTAATTTTGTGCTTCTTCATTGGTATCAAACTTGTATCCCATGCCCCAGATCGTCTTAATATAATCGCCACGTTTGCCAAGCTTGCTTCTCAGTTTCTTGACATGGGTATCAATGGTCCTTGCATCACCAAAATAATCATATTCCCAGACAGCATTCAGAATCTTTTCACGGGAAAGAGCGATTCCCTCATTCTTCATGAAATATGTGAGAAGCTCAAATTCCTTAACAGAAAGAGGAATCTTTTCATCGTCAACAGTAACCTCATGTGCAGCCATATCGATTTTGATGGCACCTTTTTCGATGATTTTTTCATCTTCAGGCAGAGCGCCTCTGCGTAATACAGCATGGACTCTTGCAACAAGAATCTTTGGTGAAAAAGGCTTTGAAATATATTCATCTACACCAAGAGAAAAGCCCTGAAGCTCATCTTCTTCATCACTCTTTGCAGTGAGCATGATGACCGGAACCTTTGAAGTCTCACGGATTTCCTTCAGTACTTCATAGCCATCCTTTTTCGGCATCATGACATCAAGAAGAATAAGCGCAATATCCTTTTCATCATAGAATTTCTTCAGTGCTTCTTCCCCGTCACCTGCCTCAATGATATCGTAACCCTCACGAGAAAGATAATCATGAAGGAGTTTCCTTAAACGCTGTTCATCATCTACTACCAGTATCTTCTTTGTCGGCATTTTGATTCACTTCCTTTTTATTTAATTCCTGTTCCCTTTTATCTAGTTCCTTTTCTTTTTCGTCAAGCTCGTCCTGCCACGAAGAATACTCATCTGTGATCTTCGTCCTGTAGTTCACGATCGTAGGAAGGTTGCTGCTAAGCGAAATAAAAAACATCACGCATACCGTCACTATCAGAATAATGGTGACCGTAAGCGTGACGTTATACTTTCCTTTGTATTTCTTTACAGCACCAGATAGCTTCTTGTTTTTTTCAGTCAGCTTCACATTCTCTTTTCGAAGAAGTGCATTGTCATATTCTCCTGTCGTATCTTTCGATGTCAATTTCTGTGGGATAGGTAATACCTCAGCATCATTGATATCATCGAGTGAAAGAAGATAATCCTGCAGCTTCTTTAAGAACTCATAGCCTATGATAGTATTAAACAGATCCTGCTCTATCGCCTGCTGGTAAAGTCGAAGCACCTGAGCAGGATCTGACATATTAACTTTATTTTTCAGATATTTAATAATCTCACTGTCTTTTTTGGCTTTTTCGTAAGACGCATCATCTGAAAAAAGGAAACCTTCAAGAAGTCTATTCTTTGCTGACATTTATTCGTCAAACAGGATAAGCGCCGTTTTCTTTGTCAGCAACTGATGGGTCTACGCCTGTTTCCTGTGCCTTTCTGTATTTGAAAAATTCCATTGCTACCTGTGGGAAGAGGGCGTATGAAAGTACATCCTCATCCTGCTCCTTGTAGTCCTTGATCTTCTCTTCGTAGTCCTTGAGCTGTGGCTTAAGGAGATCTGCAGGACGGCAGGTAATCTGATTCTTCTTGTCATCGCCAAGAACCTTGTCAACGATTTCAGGATTGAAAGGCTTTACAGTCTTTCCATACTTACCAAGGAGAAGGTCCTTTGTCTGCTCTGTAGCAACCTTGTATCTCTCACCCATCAGGACATTGAATACTGCCTGCGTACCAACAATCTGTGATGATGGTGTAACAAGAGGCGGCTCACCAAGATCCTTACGAACCCTCGGAACCTCTGCAAGAACTTCATCAAGCTTGTCAAGCTTCTTCTGCTCTGTGAGCTGTTTGATAAGGTTTGAAAGCATTCCGCCAGGTACCTGGTAAAGAAGTGTCTTAATATTTACGCCTAATACCTTTGTAGAGATCAGGCCGTTCTTGATGTACTTTTCACGGATAGGCTTGAAGTAATCAGCAATCTCAGCAAGAAGATTCTGGTCAAGACCAGTATCATACTCTGTACCCTTGAAGGCTTCTACCATGACTTCTGTAGCAGGCTGTGATGTGCCCATTGCAAAAGGAGAAATAGCTGTATCGATAATATCGCAACCGGCCTCAACTGCCTTCATGCATGTCATAGAAGCGACACCTGAAGTGTAGTGGTTGTGAAGCTCGATTGGAAGTGATGTAGCTTCCTTCAGAGTCTTTATCAGCTTTGTAGCTTCTGTAGGTACGAGAAGACCTGACATATCCTTGATACAGATAGAATCAGCACCGAGTGACTCGATTTCTTTTGCAAGATTTGCCCAGTAATCAAGCGTGTACGCATCACCGATGGTGTATGACATAGCTACCTGGGCATGTCCGCCTTCCTTCTTTGTAGCCTTGATAGCTGTCTCAAGGTTTCTCATATCATTGAGGCAGTCGAAAATACGAATGATATCGATACCGTTTGCGATAGACTTCTGTACGAAGTATTCTACGACATCATCTGCATATGGCTTGTAACCTAAGATGTTCTGACCACGGAAAAGCATCTGAAGCTTTGTGTGCTTGAATCCAGCTCTTAATTTTCTAAGCCTCTCCCATGGATCTTCATGTAAGAAACGAAGACATGCATCAAATGTAGCACCGCCCCAGCACTCTACGGCATTGTAACCTACCTGATCCATCTTATCGATAATCGGAAGCATCTCTTCCGTTGTCATACGGGTTGCCATGAGCGACTGATGTGCGTCTCTTAAGACTGTCTCTGTAATCTTCAGTGGCTTCTTTTCAACCTCTGCCATTGTTTTCCTCCTTTTAGAGAACTAATATAAAATAATATTATGTTAAAAATGTGTTCGATATTAAAACATTCTGTGATAATCACCAAATATTTCAAACGGCTGTGCTGCAATCAGCATAACATGTTTGTAAACAATTCAATGTCATCAAACCCCGAATATTGCCATGAATACACCGGCTGCAACTGCAGTACCGATAACGCCGGCAACGTTAGGTCCCATAGCATGCATTAGAAGGAAGTTTGTAGGATCCTCTTCTGCACCGACCTTCTGTGAAACTCGGGCTGCCATAGGAACGGCGGAAACGCCTGCAGAACCAATCAGAGGATTTACCTTGCCGTGCGTGATGTGGCAGAGGAGCTTTCCTAAAAGAACGCCGCCTGCAGTACCGAAGATGAATGCAAAGAGTCCTAAGAGAACGATCTTCAAAGTACTGAAATTCAGGAATGCCTCAGCTGATGTAGAAGCGCCAACTGATGTACCAAGAAGGATAACGACGATGTACATCATTGCATTTGAAGCTGTCTCTGTAAGCTGTCTGACAACGCCTGACTCCTTGAAGAGATTTCCAAGCATCAGCATACCAACAAGAGGAGCTGTTGTCGGAAGTACTAGGCAGACAACTGTCGTAACTACGATAGGGAAAAGAATCTTCTCAAGCTTTGATACAGGACGGAGATTGTCCATCTTGATCGCACGCTCCTTCTTTGTCGTGAGTGCCTTCATGACAGGTGGCTGGATGATCGGAACGAGTGACATGTATGAATATGCAGCCACTGCGATAGGTCCCATCAGTGAGCTCTGTCCAAGCTTTCCTGCAAGGAAGATAGATGTAGGTCCATCAGCACCGCCGATGATCGAAACGGCTGCTGCTGCCTGGTCTGAAAATCCAAGAAGGATGGCAAGAAGGTAAGCAACGAAGATACCGAACTGTGCTGCTGCACCCATCAGGAAACAGATTGGGTTTGCAATCAGCGGTCCGAAATCTGTCATCGCACCGACACCAAGGAAAATCAGTGAAGGAAGGATAGACCATTCATCAAGTGAGAAGAAATAATACAAAAGTCCGCCGACACCATTTGATGTCTCGGCAGGTGACGCCATAATATCCGGATAAATATTCACGAGGAGCATTCCGAATGCGATAGGAACCAGGAGAAGCGGTTCATATCCCTTCTTTATCGCAAGATAAAGGAAGATGAATGCGACAAAGATCATGATGACATTGCCGACTGTAATATTTAAGAATGCTGTCTGGTGAATAAAGTTCGAGAGTGTCTCTCCAACGTATTCCATGGAAAAAACCTCCTAACCAAATCAGTCCATAGTTGCAAGAAGATCTCCAGCCTCTACTGCCTGGCCTACAGAAACCTCAATACTCTTAACAGTTCCGTCTTCAGGAGCAACTACAGGTGTCTCCATCTTCATGACTTCAAGTACGAGAATTGTCTCGCCTCTCTTGACAGCGCCTGACTCCTTTTCAATCTTGTAAACCTTGCCGGCTGCGCCTGCTGTAATCTGCTTAGCGCCCTTTGCGCCGCTTGCTGCTGGTGCAGGTGCTGGAGCTGCCTTAGGTGCAGCTGCAGGAGCTGCAGAAACAGAACCGCCTTTTTCCTCTACGGTAACATCATAAGCTGTACCGTTTACTGTAACTGTATAATTCTTCATCGTGAGTATCCTCCTTAAATTCTTCTAATGGATCTGACTACAAAGGAGTCAGTAAATTCTTCGATTGACATGTCATTCTCGTATGCAAGGGCTGCGGCGATAGCTGCGGCAATCTCTGCATCATTTCCAGCTGCAGGTGCAGCGCTTTCAGCCTTTTCACCCTCAGCTTCAGCAGTCTTGTGCTTTTCATCATACTTCTTCTGTAAATAAGGAATAATCCTGAAAGCATAGATGAGAAGTGAAAGAATGATGAACATAATAAATACAATGCAAATGCCCATGACTGTATTCAGTCCGGCCTTACCCATCTTCTCGCCAAGACTGTAAACTGCGTTTACATTGATGGCTGTAGGCTGCATATTGTATTTCGTATAGGTTGTGACAAGTGTCGCATCTCTCTTTGTGCAGTGCATCGTAAGAGTTGTGACTATTGTCTTTCCTGCGTTCTCAACCTTAAAATCTGTAAAGCCCTTGAAATCACCAACAAGCTTTGATGTCTCTGACCAGCCGCTGAGCATGTCATAATACATCTTGTACTGTTCCTTTTCAGTAGTATCAGTTGTGGCTTTCATTTTGGACTCATACTGAGAGACATATTGATCAGCCTGATCAGGTGTGAGCTGAATCAAAACCTTTGCAATCGACTCAGAAGACTGCTCCAGCTGATCTCTTGTGACGCCATTATAAGTCGTATCAGGCTTTTCGCCACAGCCTGTGAAAACGAGTGACAAAGCGAGAAGGACAGGAGCCAGAATAAATTTTCTTTTTTTCATAAGCTCCTCCATCTTAATATACTTCCTTGGTAGCAAGGATTTCAAAAGCATCGATAAGGTATTTTCTTGTATCAGCAAATGTAAGGATTCTGTCGATGTAGCCATGGGCTGCTGCGTTCTCAGCACCAAGTGCCTTCTCAGCAAACTCCTTCTCTATCTCAGAAAGATCCTTGTCTGAATCTCCCTTGATGATAGCTGCTGCATTGTGGGCATCCATTGAACCCATTTCTGTATCTTCGTATGCGTAAACCATGTCAGCGCCTACTGACTTTGCATTCATAAGAAGATAGCTTGTGCCGTATGCCTTGTTCAGATATACCGTAACCATAGGAACGGAAGCCTCTGCAAATGAATAAACAAGGCCTGCAAGTGCATCCGGAAGTCTTCTCTCTGAAGCTTCAGAAATTTCATAGCCTTCAGCATTGACAAGTGAAAGAACAGGGATTGAGAAATCATCACAGAAGCCTAAGAAGTCAGAAGCCTTTTCTGAACCGTCTCTTGTAAGAACGAACTTTCCATCCTTTGCCTGGTTTCCGATCACACCGATTGTCTCACCGTCAAGCTTGATAAAACCAGTAACCATTTCTTTTGCAAAGCCTGGCTTTGTCTCAAAGAAGAAATTGTCATCTGAGATTTCAGAAACATAAGCCTTGATGTCAGAACGCTTTTCAGCGATGCCGACGGATGCACGGTTCAGGTCATCTGTGCACTCTTCGAAACGTCCGCCGTCCCTGTCTGAAAGAGGAATCGTAGCGATAAGCTCACGGATTTTTGAAGCTACCTCAGCCTCAGAACCTGTGAAATCAATCTTGCCTGAATTTTCAAACTGGAAATCGCTTGACGAAGTATCAAGCTTCTCTTTATTATTTCCTGGAATGGCATCAGGGGAATTTAAGAATAATTTGGAATCCTTTGTCATGAAGCAGAAATCGCTCATAGCTGTAAGGACTGAAAGTCCGCCGCCGCACTCGCCATAAACTGCCATAACCTCGGGAACGATGCCCTTTGCATCAGATGCCTTTTTAAGAATAGAGCCGACTGCCTCAAGCGCGTCAACTGACTCTGAAAGTCTGATGCCCTTTGAATCTAAAAGCCCTATAACAGGTGAGCCTGTCTTCATGGCAAGGTCATATAATGCAATAATCTTCTTTGCATGTATCTCGCCGACAGTTCCACCAAGTACTTCAGGATCCTCGGCAAAAATAAATACAGGGTCACCATCAATAATACCATGTCCTGTAATCACGCCGTCTGAAGGAGCTTGTGCTTTTCCATCAGTAAAATCTGTGGATCTCTGCTTTGCAAGAGAAAGTGTCTCAACAAAGCTGTTTTCGTCAAGAATAGATTCAATTCTTGATAAAGCGATGCTTTTTACGTCACTCATAATTATCCTCCATAAAACAAACTTTTTATAATATACTGATAAATTTTTAACAAATCAAGAGTTATATTAGAAAAAATGTAAATTTTTCATAATAATTTTTATTACAGAAATTGCGCAAGTGCCATTTCTTTGTTAGCCATTCTTCTTGAATGGAATAATATTGTTTGGCACCGGCTCACCCTCATCGCCACCCTTGCCAGGATTCGCCGGCATAATCTTCAGTGCTTCCTCTTCGGCTTCGGCTTTGTATTTCTCAGCGCTCTCCGGATCTATCTGCGGGAGATCATCAAGCGACTTCACGCCGAAGGAACGGAGGAACTGTTCTGTCGTGCCGAAAAGCATTGGGCGGCCTGGCGCATCGAGACGGCCAACTTCCTCGACAAGATTGTACTCGACGAGCTTGCTCACGGCATGGTCTGATGAAACGCCGCGGATTTTTTCAATTTCAGCCTTCGTAACAGGCTGCTTATAGGCGATAATCGAAAGCGTCTCAAGCAGCGTGTCTGTAAGCTGGTACTTCTTCGGCTGCTTTGCAATTTTTATAAGATATTTGTAAATTTCAGCTGCTGAACACATCTGATAAGAATCTTCAAGTGGAATGAGCCTGATGCCGCGGTTTTCCTGCTCGTACTCATGGCGGAGCTGCTCAAGATAGAATATGCATTCATCGTAGCCAATGCCTAGCGCATTTGCAAGAGAATCAATCTTTACGGAATCCCCCATTACGAATAGAATGCCTTCTATGGCGGATAGAATGTTTGAATTTGTGCGGGGTTCTGATGAATTCGATGGTTCCTGAATGTTGTCTTCCATTTTTTTATTTTTACTTTCTTGTTTTTCTCAAGTGATTTTTGACCAAGCAATATTGATAATTATTTATTCTGTTGCAATATTATTCAAATCGAGAAAACGCTAAAAAACGAGCATAAAAATAAATCTATAGTATTTACGCTGCGAGTCTCGACTCGATAATGATGTCGGCAAACGTGCCGTCCTGCGTCGTGTAGATCTCTCCAGCCTTCATCATCTCAAGCACTGCGAGAAATGTGACGATGACCTCGGTCTTTGATGACTGCTTTGTGAGAAGATTTCTGAACGAAAATGTATGGTGGCTGAGAAGATAGGACGAGATATAGGCCTGCTTCTCTTCTACTGTGACCTCTTCCTTCCGAATCTCCCTGAAGCCGCTTCGAATCGGATCAACACGGTTCTTCTGTCGCTGCAGAACCTGCTGGAAGATTTCATTCAGTTTCTTTAAGGTAAGACCGTTTAAAAGCTCGTCTACATCAACAGGCTCTTCATACTGCTTTACTTCATCAGGAATCGTAGGTGCCTTATAGAAAATCTGGTCAGCATCTGTCTCCATTTCACGTAGTTCCTTTGAAACTTCCTTGACCATCTTGTATTCGATGAGCTTGTCAACAAGCTCCTGTCTAGGATCTTCTGACTCATCCTCGTCTGTAATCTCAGGCTTCGGAAGGAGCATCTTTGCCTTTATCGAAAGAAGTGTCGAAGCCATCACGAGAAATTCGCTCATGATGTCAAGGTCGCGCCTCTTCATCTCATCAAGATATGCCATATACTGGTCCGTAATCTCGGCAATAGGGATGTCATAAATATTGACCTTGTTCTTCTCAATAAGATGAAGAAGAAGGTCAAGCGGTCCCTCAAATACCTCAAGCTTAAAATTCAGTTTTTCAAAGGAATTTTCCATTGCTTTCCTTCCAGAACAAATGCTGCTGCATTCTCAAAATCATAGACTGTCGACGAAAATATAAGCAAATGACTCATACCCCCATCATCTTGATTGCCGAAAGGTATTATAAACAATATGTAGTGGATTGGCAAGGACTTTTTATTTTAGGAATTTCAGTATTTGTTATGTAGAAATAATAGCTATTTATCTTTAGAAACTAACAATATTCAAATATTATCAAACAGACTGATCTGCTGGTTCTCTTTCACTGCCGTAAGCTTTGGCATCGGCTGCGCAAGAAAATCCTTTGTGCTGGAAGAATCACGGAGCCATTCCTTCACTTCATCCTTCTTTATAATGAGCGGCATCCTGTCGTGAAATGGAGCCATCGATTCATTGGCCGAGGTAGTAATGATTGCAAATGAAATCTCATTTTTTGCGATGTCATAGAGCCCTGCCAAGTACATCACATCTTCTGAATCAATGCTGAAGGTAATACGCCTCTCTGCCCTGTCCCACTCATAGAATTTCTCGCAGGGGATAATGAGACGCCTCAACTCGATGCTTTTAGAAAACATCGGCTTCTCGAAAAGACTTTCTGCCTTTGCATTAATGATGAGACCATATTTCTCACTATCCATGCCCCAGTGCATATTCTGTGCCTTGATGCCAGCTTCGTCAGCACTGATGACGATAGGCGACATCCCCGGTGTGACATCTCCGACAGAATATTCAGATATTTCAATCCCTAAATCCTTCGTTGCGGCAGTGCCCCATTTTTTTCCATAAGAGTATCTTCCACACATAACCTAATTCAGACTGTTGCGACGCTCTTCAATGCCTTGCGGCGGGATTCGATATAATCAACAGATTTTCCAGAATATTTACTTATAGCCTCATTGCTCAAATTATCTTTTAGCATATTGTCAATCATCTGATTTAACATATTTTTTTGTCCATCTTCATAGATTCCATCACTCAAATTACACATATCAGCTACCTCCTTTTTAACTTTCACAGTCATAGGGATATTATACTCTTTTTCCAGCAGATTTTCTTTCTCTTCAACAGTAGTCTTGCTGTCTAGGAGTTTGTTCATAAGCTTTAATAACTTATTCTTTACTGTTCCGTCTCCAGAATTCAGGTTAACAAGCACACCTGACATCAGGTCGTAATTCTTCTCATCATAATACGGCTCACCGAAAATATTCTGCTGCACCAGCCTGAAACTTGCAATGGTATTCCGATTGTACTCAACAGGTTCTGACACAATCCATATGCTGTAAACCTTGCACAGTTTGCCGTATTCGCTCTTCGTAAATACTGTTCCATACTGTGATGAGATCATCCTCGAAAGATAATATACAGTTCTCTTCTCAATGGGATAATCTTTAGTAGTATCCAGCCTCTGTGCCTCGACATTTATGAACAATGTAATATTCGCATCCTGTCCGTCAATTCTCGCATTAAACCTGATATCGTACCGCACAAGGCCATCCGAAGCGCTTAAGTCCTCTGTATTTATCCCGATAATCCTTTTCTGATCAGACCTGTCAACTATCTTCTGCTCTCCAGAATGAACAGCAGCTTTGCCGACCTCAGGTTCGCCCTCTATGCAACCCTCAATCTCACTAATCTCTAGTCCTGCAAATTCTTCAGCACAACATTTCAAAATCCAAGCAAGAATCGGCTTGTAAGAAAGAAGCTGCTTTACATTCTCGTCATAAGAAAGCCTGTCGCCTCCTTCTTCAACAGTCTTTGCTACTTCTGTTTTCTCGACATACCCTTCATTTTTCATAAGCTCCTCCTTCAAATAATATCACGCATGTATGGTTCTTTCAATCGCTATCAATTTAGAAAATATATTCGTATATTCATACAAACATAATAATATATTTAGAAATAAAGGTCAAGAATATACATTCGAACATATTGTGAAATTTCTATGAACAGAGATAAAAGGTAATAATCATAATGTTTCCACAACAGCATAATTTTCAGCTGTATTAAAGCAAAAAAAAGGAATCAGTCATCTCTGATTCCTTGCAATCTAATCAACAATATTTATCGAAATTCTATTCGGTAATGATTATTATAATAATACAATCCTTAAAATTCCTTCACCTTCAAAAATCCTTTTTCAAAAGCATCTGGGATTTGGAATGTTTTCGGAGCCTCGGATGGGAAGGAGACCATTATTTTTCCATTCTGGTTGAATTTAGTAATTCTGCCTTCGCCATATTTTTTACTTACAACTGTTGTTCCTATGCGAAGCTTTGAAAGGTCAAGAGCTTCAAATTTATCATAAGAAGAATAATTTGCATCTCTGGAACCTGAATCATTAGAAATATCAATCTGATTCGCAGCATCGTAAGTGGTTTTCCCAGAATGAATCGTCTGGTCAGAAATCTTCTTATTCTTTGACGGCGCCTTACGATTCTTTTCCAGAGCACCCTCAGAGACAGTCACAGCTATAGTCTTAAAAGGATTTTCCATCATGGAGGCCGTCTGTGCGGTAGCCATATCCTCATAATCTTTTTTGGAAATGACTGTACTGAAAAGGCCGATATTTTCTTCGTCTGCATGCTTATTTATTCCAGTGTATTCAAGAGAAGCGTCCTCATATCTCTTGAAATTATAAATGGCCTGATTCATAAGAGAATCATTAAAAAGTCCAATAGAAACAAGAAGTTCAAAATCATGAACTGTAAGTCCTGTGACTTTTTTAAACAATCCAGGTTCAAACTGAGTAATGACATCTTTTAGTGAATGCTCACGATAATCCGTCAAATACATGAAAATCGGAATTCTTGTGGCAAACTTAATAAGCTTTTCCTGAATTTCCTTGCGCTTGGTTTTGTATTCTTTCTCCTCTTCAGAAAGCTCTTTCTTTTCTTTCTCTGTCAGGTCGTCACCCTTTTCCTGACGGGCTTTTTTCACTGCATTAGATTTATTTATAATTGTCTCTATGTCTTTATTTAATGACCTGAAGCCCTCAATATGCATAATGGCTTCCATAGCTTCATCATAATGCAGAAGCCTGTCAAGAGTCACATTATCCACATTCACAAGGAGTGCTGATTCCCATCGTCTTGCAAGAAGAGTTGCTGAAGTACCAGACATAGTAATGTCAAGAATATCAGTCGCCGAAATCGCTGTCATCGTGCTGCCATCAAATGCAAGCACTGGCAGAAAATGAATAAAATCGGAAACTTTCTTTTCAGGATTTGATTCCTTTATATTCAGCCTGCAGCTATAGTCTGAAATCTGCCGGAGAGCCCTGTCTAACGCAAAATCAAAAATATAACAATTTTCCTTTAGAATTTCTTCAGTTCCATCTTCATTCTTCAGAACCCAAGGTGACTGCACGCGGAAAGCTGCCTGAAAATATGTCTCCGGGCTTGACAGATTTCTGAGCATAAAAATGCCTGTCCATGGCTTAATTGTAACACCTGTTGTAAGTTTGCCACAGGACAACGTAATAGTTTTCGTCTCAAGAGGCGGATTCATGGATTCTCTAACGGGCGTAAGCGCAGCAAGACCAATTCCTGCCTTTGCACCTGCACAGACATTGATGTGATAATCATGATAAAATGTATTCTGCCTCTCGGAAAGCAGATTGTACATGGCATAGCATGAAGCAACATTTGGAAGAAACCATAATGTATGGTTTAATACAGAAAGCATTCTTGAATCAGAATATGGCATAACAGGTTTTGCATTCTGCCCTAGCTTCAAATCATCAACTGCTCCCGGAAGATACGAGCCCCGAATCAAATCAAGCCACTTCTGAACATAGTCTTTATAGATAAACTCCGAAGTCTCGACAGAACCTCCTTCTTCCTTTGGCTTTGCTGCAAAAAATACATTAAGGTCAAATTCGTTGAAGTCTTCATTATAGGCAATACGTTTTATCGAATCAGGGAGCTGGTATGTCATGAGAACAATCTGAGGCATCATTGCATAAGGATTTTCTCCATCATGATCATCCCATTCTTCTTTTGCCTTCTGCTCATCAGAATAAGTCCATGAAAAAATCTGGTCCTCAAGAAATTCACCAGTATTAAGAGCCCTGAACGGAGTTCCTGAAAGAAACAGATAATATTTCGTAGTAATAGGAAGAAAACTTTCATCAAGAGCGTTATCTGCTTCAGTTCTCTTATATTTTTCGATGTCTAAATCATCGTAACTGTCCTCATCTTCGTTCTCGAAAAGCTTCTTTGCACTGTCTCTCCATGCGCCAAAGTGATATTCGTCAAATATGACCATATCCCAGTTTGCAGCATGTACCCACTCGTTTTTTACTTTTATTCCTCCTGCAGAATTTCTTCCAAGAAAATCCTGGAATGAGCCAAAGCATACTATCGGCTTATCCTGATCAAGATTTTCAGGTGTCATGCCAGTATTCTCGCTTACTTCCCTGGAGTAAAACTGCCAGCCATCGAAATCAACATGACACATCAAATCGGATTCCCATGACTCCTCTACCGCAGGCTTAAAAGTAAGAATGAGAACACGCTTCATTCCCATTGCTTTTGCCAGTTCATAAGCGGTAAAAGTCTTACCAAAACGCATTTTTGCATTCCAAAGGTATTTTGCAGAATGAGTAGGATTTTTCTCATGCTCCTTCTCAAAATATTCTTTAGTCTGTTTTACTGCCCTGGCCTGTTCAGGGCGCATAGGGAAATTTTCAGTACGGTGTTCGAAATTAACTTTATCAGTTTTTACAGAAAGGATTGCTGCCTTTACATCATCGACAGTACAATGAAACCACTCGCTTTTTGAGCCGTCTTTCGTTTTTTCTGCCTTTATTCCCATGCTCTCTAAAGCACGATGAACATCGTGATCCATAAAGGCGGTTCCATCAGCCTTCAGCGCTGATTCCACATATTCTACAGTATATGAAATTCCAGGAGTATTCGTAGGATAATGCTCCTTCATTCTCTCTTCAATCGGCCTCTTTGTAAACCCGACCTTTAGAAGCCCTGGAAATCTCGTATCAGAATATGCATAAATAATCGGCTTTGATTCAGTTTTCGGGTGAACATACTTATCGAAAATGTCTGACATTACTGGCCTCCCTCACCAATATTACTAATCTTTGAATCTATATATTCCCATTCTTCATCAGTAATTCCCCAAAAATCACATAACTGTTCATCAGTATATGTTCCCTCATATTTACCTAAATCTGGAATAAAACAAAACTTTTTACGAGTAACATCTTGAGAAACTACAGATTGTAATAATAAAAATCTAACAGTTTTTGTAAAAATATAGCTTTTATATGATAAGGTTTCTTCTTCAGTATCAAATGATCCAGCAACAAGTAATGATTCAGTGCAACATTCTCCGGGTGCTGCAATATGTGTATTTCCATCGTAATAAAATCCAACAGGTTTAGTAAAATCTGTTTGACCAGCAATAGGTGACCTAGGAACTAAAAATTTCCATTTATCAAGAATATTATATGTATCTACTATATCATCAGGATTAGCAAAACTTTTACCTATTTTTTGAATAAACCAGCAAGGAATACCTTTATCTGTGGGCTTATAATATGTCCTTATACCAAAAGGTTTACTGGGATATACTCTATCACTAAGATTTTTCCCATTGCTCTGGGCAATTACCTTTCTAACAATATGGATTGCCTTATTATTTCTAATGAAAGTTTCAAACTCATCTAGATATCTGTTATCCGAATTTTCAGTATCTAAAGTTTTATTAGTAATTTTACAATCCCCCTCATGATCTCTATCCCACAAAAAATAGCAAGCTCCGCCGGCCAAACCTCCAAGACTTGGGAAAACATCTTTGTAATTTTCATAATCAACTAGATTTCTAATACGCTTATCATGTAACATTTCATACCTAAAATCATCTAATCCTCTTCCACCGGAAAACCAACGTGATGGAATAATCATTGTAAGATATCTAGGATTTAATTTTTTAGCATTCTCAACAAATTTTTGATAAATAGGCATAGCACTAGAACCATATCCTTGATCAGATAATTGGTACGGCGGATTGCTTATTATGACATCAAATTTCATATTGAAAATCTCCTCTGGATTGATAGTGTGAATAAATTCATATGCATGGCTCTCAAGTCCTTCGCGGCTTATGTCGTTTAGATCACCATTTTCAGAAGTACCACAGTAAATGCATTTACCATGATCCCAGGTGTGCTTTATCTTGTGATAGACAATATTGCCTTCTACGTTGTCAAAGTGTGCTATAGAAAACGGACTGTTCGGGTATTTAGAGCAATATACTGAACGCCTCGCTAAAAGCGATGTAAGTTCTGTGATTGCAATTCCATAAAGCTGATGCTTGAAAATCCAGTCGCAGCGTTCCTCAAGATTTGGAATCTTGTCTGCAAGCCCTGCAATAAGCCTTTTTGCAATTTCACGTAAGAAAACACCGGATTTGCATGCAGGATCCAGAAACGTCGTATCGGGTGAGCGGAATAATTCCTGAGGCAGCATGTCGAGCATTTTGTTTGCCACTTCCGGAGGAGTAAAAACCTCATCATTTGAAAGATCAGCAAGACAGGACAACACGTCAGGCTTATAAATATTTGAAAACACATCATTCTTCATATGAATCATATACCTCCCAATAATCCACAAGTGAATATTCTTTTATCGGCTTTGGAACAAAGGCTTTGCTTTCTGTATCATATTCCCAGTCCTTTGAAGCATACATGTCCAGAGTCATCTGACCATCATTTTTATTAATATTCGTATCATCACGCATCAGCTGGTCAAGACGATAATCGCGTCTTTTAATTTTATTCCCTGTGACAAGATCCCACTGTGCAAAAACTATAGGCTTCCCGTCATTACGAAGCATCGTAAGCGCATCTCCAAACAGGATATTTTTATTAATCATGTATTTAGCTGACTTTCTGCAATCATCATTCGCTTCTTTTTTGCAAATGCTTGAATATTTTTTATTCCAGAAATCGTATAGACGGTTTCTGCACTCTTTCGCATTATCTTCTAATATATCAACACCATAAATACTTGAAAGCGCAATAATCGAATATTTCTCAAAATCTGTTTTATTTCTCTTGTATTTTTCTTCTACTGTGTGAAGTTTTCTGCGGAGGATCTCTATCACGAAATTTCCATTTCCGCAAGCTGGCTCTAAGAACCTGCTTTCTATTCTCTCGGATTCATCCTTCACAAGGTCAAGCATGGCATTTACCTCCCTTTCATTCGTAAATACCTCGCCATGCTCTGACACTCTTTCTTTTGACTTGATCTGTTCTGACATTGAATAACCTTAATTTTCTTCTTCCTGCAGCTGCTTTTTCAACTCTTTCCCTTTTTCAGTAAGCACATACTTTTGCGTCGGACTGTTTGGAATATCTTTATTTATCCTTTCAATTATTCCGGATTCCAATGCTGGATTTAAGTAATTTCTACGGAAATTCCCTTTATCATGTAATCCCAGAATATTTTGTAATTCATCACGCATCATTTCACCATTTAATGCAAGAATAAGCTTTTCCAACGGTGTTTGCTTGGTGGGTGGGTGGGTGCTTTTTTACTGCTTGATGGGTACTTGGGGGGGTACTTGGGGGGGTCAGCTTGGTGGGTGCTTGGGTGGTGCTAGTGGCATCAATACCTCTTGGAATAGTCACAAGTACTCCGCCACAGAACTCCTGAAATTCCGCAATCTTATTTGGAATATCTTCCATAAGGCTCTTAATATCCTTCACACCTATTACTTTGCCGTTATCATCTACGCCAATATAGATTTTTCCACCCTGGGCATTAGCGAAGCCGCAAATCCACTTTAGATATTCGTCACGCCAGGATTCTTTGTATTCAATATTCTGGTCTTCCAAGCTTTTCCCTCTTCTAGTATTTTTATAATCATTTACTGATATATTTTACCATTTTACTGTATTTCTAACAACAACCATGTGTGCAGAGATAATAAAAATAGGCACCGGATGTTCCAGTACCTATTCTAAAGTCATATTATTTTTTGTCAAGTTTTGTACATACATTTAAATGTACTAAACAATAATTTATTAGCAATCAGTCCGACAAGCCAGATGATGCCGGCAATTGATCATTCATCCCACCCGATAGAGAATCTGTAGTGAATCATAATGTGGTGAAGCGACTCATTCTCTGCGAGATTGATTTCGCTTTCATCAGATGCATGTGGGAGTTTCGGCTCATCTTCTTCCTCGAGTTCGACACGGATCCATTCGTACATGCTGTCGTGCGCATCATCAAGCGCATCATCAAGTGATTCGCCTTTGAATTCGCACATTTCAAGGTCAGGGAAATATCCCTCGTATTCTGTGTCACTTATCTTCTTTACTACTGCCGGATATGTAAATGTCATAATAATCCTTTCAAATTTCCATATATCACAAATTCACAAAACAGTATATCATTTCCTCTCCTAATTTTCTTCACTTTCTTTTATTTTGGTTGTATAATTTATTTCATTAGTAAGCAAAGCCTCTGACTTCAAGCTGAGGGAAGCTTATGAGATAACCAATTCGATGATCAATATATTACATTTTATATGCGAGAAAAACATTCAGAAAATAAAGAAGAAAAATTAAAGAAAAAAGAGGCCCGTAAAGAAGCCCACGAGCGTGTCGAGAGGAAAAGCTCAAGGCGGAACAGCATGCTCCGCTTCTTTTTTACTGTCGTCGGCATTTCTCTTGAAATCGGACTTATTTTTGCAGGTTTCAATGTCTTAAACGATAAATATGAAATTATTTCTATTCTCACAAGAGTCGCAGGCATGCTTCTCGTTTTTTATATATATTCAAAACCAAAGACTTCTGCGCTCAAAACGCCATGGATGGTTCTTATCTTAGTGGTTCCTGTTTTTGGCATACTTATGTATTTCCTGATCGGCTTAAATGGCGCGACGAGGAAAATGAAGGCCCGGTTTAATGAAATAGATCATAAATTATTTCCAATCCTTCACCAGAAGGCTTCAACAGCATATACACTCCGTAAAGAGGATAAAAGTCTCCAGAATCTTTCTGGCTACCTAATGAATTATTCTAACTTTCCTGTATACCAGAATACGGATGTCACCTATTATTCTGATGCGGCAAAAGCGCTTGAGGCACAGAAGGAAGCCCTGAAATCCGCTAAAAAATTTATTTTTATGGAATATTATGCGATTGAAGACCGTGAAAGCTGGGCGGGCATTGAAGAAATCCTGAAAGAAAAAGCCGCCGAAGGCCTGACTGTACGTGTCTTTTATGACGATATGGGCTCCATCCAGTTTCTTACAAAATCCTTCAGGAACCGCCTCGAGTCTGAAGGCATCCACTGCCGTGTCTTTAACCCATTCTTCCCTGGATTAAATGCATTCTTAAACAACAGGGACCACAGGAAAATCACCGTGATTGACGGCCTTATCGGTTTTACCGGCGGCTACAATATTGCAAACGAATATTTTAATATTACCCATCCTTATGGATACTGGAAGGACACAGGAATAAAAATTGTCGGGGATGGCGTGAAAAATTTAACGGTAATGTTCCTTGAGATGTGGAATGCCATCAGGTCAAATGACATTGATGATAATGATTTTTCTGAATTTTTCCCGGAAACGAATTATCAGGCTCATGAAAAGGAGGGCTTCGTGCAGCCTTATGGCGACAGCCCGCTAGATAATGAGACGGTTGGTGAAAATGTCTATCTCGCTCTTGCCGGTATTTCGAGAAAATATCTCTGGTTCATGACGCCCTATCTCATTATCACAAATGAAATGACACGTACCCTCCGCCTTGCTGCAAAATCTGGTGTAGATGTAAGAATAATAACGCCCGGGATTCCTGACAAAAAAATGATTTACCGTGTCACACAGTCTTATTACAAGCCTCTTGTAGACGGAGGCGTCAGGATTTTTGAATACACGCCGGGATTTACGCATGGAAAGATGGCCATTACAGATGACAAAGCGGCAGTATGTGGAACCATAAATCTTGATTACAGATCATTTTATCATCACTTTGAGGATTCCTGTCTCATCATGAATAAAAATGCAGTCTTTGACATCCGGGATGATTTCGAAAAGACTTTTGCAGAATGCCGCGAGGTCACTGAAGAATACAGAAGCGGAAAATCACGCGCCATGGACTTTGGGCAGGTGATACTCAGGATGTTTGCGGGGCTGTTCTAATTACCACGAATCTCCTGAAAATTCGCTCTTTCTCTCCCTTGTCATGAGGTCGATCACAGCATCCTTTACAGGATAATCTTCAAATAATACCTGGTTTACGGCTTCGACAATAGGAAGGTCGACTTCGTATTTTTTTCCGAGTCCTAAAGCTGCCTTAGCAGAATAAATTCCTTCGACAACCATCTGAACTTCCTTCACGGCATCATTCGTAGGCATGCCCTGGCCTATCAGCATTCCGCATTTTCTGTTTCTGGAATGCCGGCTTTCACAGGTCACGATGAGATCACCTATGCCTGTAAGGCCATTCAAAGTATCCACTTTTCCGCCCATCTTTACAGCTAGGCTGGTCATCTCATGAACACCTCTCGTAATCAGGGCAGCCTTTGCATTATCGCCGAATCCAAGTCCATCAGACATGCCGGCAGCAAGAGCGATGACATTCTTGAGCGAGCCGCCAAGCTCGATACCAAGGACATCAGAACTGATATATACCCTGAAAGAACTATTCATGAATACAGACTGTACAAAGACAGCAGTGTCCTTATTTCTTGCTCCGCTGACAACGACGGTCGGCATCTCTGCAATCACTTCTTCTGCATGGGACGGACCGGAAAGAACGGCGACGTCGCTTCCCGGGAGCACATCCTTTACGATGTCTTCCTGGGTGAACAAAGTATTCTCTTCTATTCCCTTTGAAACAAGGACGATTCTCTGTCCATCCGGGACCAGATTTTTGATCTTCTCTGCAGTCTCTCTTGTCGCAGTTGAAGGCACAGCAAAAACTAATAAATCCTTATCCCTGCACGCCTCTTCCAAATCTGCCGTATACTTTAAAGCCTCAGGGAGCTTGCTTCCCGGAAGCTTGGGATTTTCGCGGCTTTTGCGCATCTCTTTAACCTGAGATGCCCTGTGCGACCAGAGCACAACATCCTGATTATTTTTCACTAAATGTGCAGCCAGCGCGGTTCCCCACGACCCTGCACCTAACACAGAAATATGGTACATATCAATAATTCCTATATTATCCATTGAGCGCGAGAAGACCAAAACTATCTAAGAAAAAGTCTTGATTTTACTCGTTGCTTAACGAATCCGAGGAAGGGCACTATGCTGCATAGCAGCAT
>ONHZ01000042.1 GCA_900317755.1 uncultured Lachnospiraceae bacterium | reverse complement strand
GAGGAAGGGCACTATGCTGCATAGCAGCATTCTCATGTGCCCTGACGACATGCCACGATTTTGCTTTGCAAATATCGTGGCGATACCGCTGAAGGCGCCTTTTTCGTGATAGTTTTGTGTCTTCGGGAGCGTAGTAAATTACTTATTATGGTGCAGCGACACCTTGCTTTCAGTGTGGTGCACGAGCCTCCCTATATTTGCATGGTGCTTGATGATCGAAACTGCACCACAGAAGACGCCGATAAAGAGCGCTTCGTACTGGTACGGCCCGTAATCAACGACACCTGTAAGACAAAAAATGATGGTCTGCACGATGAGCGCAGTGCAGGCTAAGATCGAGCTCAGCGACACATACTTCGTAATAAATACCGTGATGAAAAATGTCGCTATAAGTATCGGCGCCTCGATTGGATAGCCAACAAGCGACATGCCAAAATCTGTCGCAATTCCTTTGCCGCCTTTAAACTTCAGGTAAAATGGAAAATCATGTCCAAGTACTGCGCCGAATGCTGCGTACAGTGTCAGTATTTTCGTCGAGTCGTGATCAACTATATTTCTGAAAATAAAGTAAAAAATGATTGCCGGCACGATTGCTTTTAGGATATCAGAAATCAGCGCAATTACCGCTGGCTTTACGCCAAGGATACGGAGCGTATTTGTCGCCCCGATATTCCCGCTGCCCTTCTTTGTGAGATCATTTCCAGTGACTTTGCCTGCAATATACCCGAATGTAAAAAGCCCGCATGCGTATCCAATCAGGAGCGCAATGCATCTATAAAGTATCATTTATCTTCGTTCCTTTCACGAATGATGAATCGTATCGGAGTGCCCCTGAAACCGAAGGTCTCGCGGAGCTTGTTCTCGATGTATCTCACATACGAAAAATGCATGAGCTTCTTGTCATTTACAAAGAGCACGAATGTCGGCGGCTTTACGGCAACTTCTGTCATGTAGTAAATCTTTAAGACCCTGCCCTTGTCTGTTGGCGGCTGCTGCATTACCATGGCTTCTGCGAGGATGTCATTTAGTACGCCTGTCTGGATTCGCATATTCTGCGCTGCCATGATTTCATCTGCCCTGTCAAAGAGCTTCGTGACACGCTGTCCGCTTTCAACAGAGATGAAAATAATATCCGCATAAGGCATGAATGAAAGCGTGTTCCTGATCTTCTTTTCGAATTCTCTCGAGGTATTCGTGTCCTTCTTGATGAGGTCCCATTTATTCACAAGAATCAGAACGCCTTTTCCGTTTTCATGGGCGATGCCTGCGATCTTTGCATCCTGTTCCGTGACGCCAGTCTCAGCATCAATCATCAGGAATATGACATCGGCTTTCTCAACAGCAGAAACTGCGCGAACCACGCTGTAATATTCGAGGTCCTCTTTAACCTTGCTCTTTCTTCTGAGGCCTGCCGTATCGATGAGAATATATTTCCTGCCCTCATAGGTGACAATCGTGTCGACTGCATCACGGGTAGTTCCTGCCATATTTGAAACAATCACCCTGTTCTGACCTGAGAGCCTGTTTACAAGGGAGGATTTTCCTACATTTGGCTTTCCGATAATAGCAATCTTCGGCGTGTCATCTTCCTCATCATCGCCGCTGTCTTCTGGAAAATACGAAATCACCTTGTCAAGCATATCGCCAAGTCCGGACATATTTGCAGCAGAAATTGGGATAGGATCTCCGATGCCAAGATTGTAGAATTCATAGACATCGTTCTGGGATTTCACGAAGGAATCGACCTTGTTTACGACAAGAACGACAGGCTTCTTCGAACGCCTAAGCATATTTGCAACATCACTGTCTGAATCCGTCACGCCTTCCTTTACATTCGTAAGGAATATGATGACATCTGCCATCTCAACTGCAAGCTCTGCCTGATCACGCATCGCCTTGAGAAGTGCATCAGAAGTCTTCGGCTCAATACCGCCGGTATCAATGAGTACGAATTTCCGGTCAAGCCATTCGACATCAGAATAGATTCTGTCCCGCGTCACGCCAGGCGTATCGCTTACGATTGAAATACGCTCGCCTGCTATTGAATTAAAAAGTGTGGATTTGCCAACGTTCGGGCGCCCCACTATTGCAACAATTGGTTTAGCCAAAATAATCTCCTATCCATATAGAAATGCATTTTCATAGTATTTTAATGTATTTCCCATAATAGTGCAAACATCAAAACGAATCTGCTGACTCTGAGGAATATGATGCGTCATCCTGTAATAATCGCAGACCTTCGTGATCTTCTTCTGCTTGTAATAATTCACCGCGTATTCGGGAGCGCCCTTTGCATCGTTTGTGCGGTATTTCACCTCAGTGAAGACAAGGACATTTCCCTTTCTGGCGATAATGTCAACCTCTCCGATACGGCAGCGGAAATTACGCTCGACAATCCTGTACCCATTTTCCGTCATATAGTCTGCCGCAACATCCTCGTATTTTGTGCCTTCTTTCCTCTTATTCAATAAAATCCCCTTTAATCGAAAAATCCCTTCTTCTTCGGCTTATTTTTATCCAGCTTCGCCTTTACCTTATCCATGCCATCAACAAAGACGAGAATCTGTGCAACGACTTCATAGAGATCAGGCGGGATTTCGTCACCTATTTCAAGCTTGGAAAGCGTCTCGGCGAGCGCAGAATCCTTGTAGAAAGGAACGTCATTCTTCTTCGCTTCTTCTATGATCTTTTCTGCCACATGCCCCTTGCCGCTTGCGAGAATCTTCGGTGCATCATCTCCTGGTTCATAGGAAAGGGCTACGGCTGTCTTCTTTTTCTCTGCCATTACGCTCTCACATCAAATGAATATCTGGAAATCTTGCTTCCGGTATTCATATCCTTCTCCAGCACATCAGTCACAATATTGTGCTTATCTGTCGAATTTTCAATGTCAATCTTCGCATTATATCCGAGATTCCTCAGCCTGCTCTCAAGGATGTGCATATTATTTTTGATAAGCTCGTAGGACTCGTCATCTTCCATGAAGAATTTCGTCGTGACGTTCTTCATGCGCATCTTTACAGAAATGTCGGTTGAACCCAAATGCTCGAGGTCAAAGTGAAGAAAAGCGCTTACCTCATCATCCTCAGCATTGCCCTTTTTCTTATTCGTATAGACATAGAGGTCTGTTGTGGAATTCTGCCCGGAAAGCCTGATTGGAAGCTGGATATAGGCAATGTTCTGATTCACTTCATTCACGAAATTGATGTTATTCTGAATCAGATTTGCAGACTTTCCTATAGGATTGTCAGTCGTCTGAAACATTGAATCTGCCATATTCTTCATAAGACTCATGTCTGCCGCTGTCTTCTTAAAGAAATTCTTTACATTTTCAGGATCTTTCAGCTTCGCAGGATCCATGGAATATTTGTCAGAAAGCAGGCTTGAGATCAGATCCTTGAAACCGTCAGCCTTTAGAAGTTTTGAAAGATTTGCCTTCGCTGAATCGTTTCCAGATTCCTTTACAGCATTTAAAAGTGCACCATATATGTCCTTGTTTGAGACATCAGCACGAAGTACTCCGTTTTCGTCAAGAAGGCTTTTTACGCTTTCCGTGTCCTTAAAATCATTCAGAGCAGCCGCGATATTATTAAGCATTTCTTCGTCATAGTTTCTATATATGCTGTCTGCAGGCAGTTCCGAAAGAGCTTCTTCAGAAAACAGGGATAATGTGACATTCTCTGTCTGGACCGCTGTATCATCTGAAACCGTCGCAGAGTCAGTGCCTTTTGCAGCTGCATCAGCTATCGCTATTTTGGGACCATCTGCTGTTTCTTCAGAAATAATACCAGGGTCAACATCTGCTTTTTCTGAAATGGATACATTGTCAGAAAGCATATTACTGATTTCAGTGAGAAAAGTCATCGCATCATCTGCTGAGACATTTTGAGATAACAGCGCATCCGGAATACTAGATGAAATGTCGTTTACGAGGTCAAGCACGCTATTTTGTTCAGATTTGAAATTCTGAAGCTGCTCGATCATATTATCGGTGACTGGAAGATTATTTCTCTGAAGAGTAAGAATTGATTCAACATCGGCATTTGAATGAAGCATCAGTGCCCGCGCCATTTCATTTAATGAAGAAGAATCAATCGGCAGAGAATTTTTCATCATGTCGTTTACCATTGAAAGATTCTTCTCGTTTACATCGAGACCTGCCTGCGAAAGCGCATCGAGAAGCGTGGGATTATTTGTGACATCAGATGAAAATGGACGGATCTGAACCTCCGTATCAGTTGACGATTTCACCTCGAAAAATAGGGACTGGCCTTCTGAAAGATCGACCTTTCCTGTAAGCCTCGCATCAACGGACTGCCCGTTTGACAGGGAAAGTGTCACACGGTTTCCTTTGACATGGCTCACCGTGCCTTCAAATATCTGTCCTTCAGAAAGGATATTTGCAGACTGAACCAGCTTCTCCACGCCCTTCTCCTTTTTTGAGACCTTCGAACCGGCAGAAGGAGTATTATTATAATACTGATTTACTAGCGTGGTAATGTTCATAAATTCTCTCCCTGACAATCCTCTGAAAATTTAAGCAGCCGCTAATATTCATATAGAAAATATCTCAGTGGTCACCAAGATTTTTCAGAAATGTCTTCCTGTGTATAGGCGTGAGGCCGTATTTCTTCAATGCCTCATAATGCGCCTTCGTGCCATAGCCCTTGTGATGTGCAAAGCCGTATTCCGGGTACTTTTTGTCATACTCGAGCATAATATGGTCCCTTGTGACCTTAGCAATGACAGATGCCGCCGCAATCGAGACAGATGCCGCATCACCCTTTATGATAGCAACCTGTGGAATGTCGATATCATCAAGGTGAACTGCATCAATGAGAAGCTGTTCTGGTCTTACGCTCATAGAGTCAATTGCCTTTTTCATCGCTAGCTTTGTCGCATTTAATATATTAATTTCATCAATGACATCATTTTCTACGATGCCGACACCGAAAGAAACAGCCTTCTCCTTTATTTCTGGAAAAAGCAGCTCTCTTCTTTTTTCGGAGAGTTTCTTCGAATCATTTAGATATAATAGCTCTGCATCCTTGGGTAAGATTACGCAGGCAGCAACAACCGGTCCGCAGAGTGGTCCTCTTCCTGCCTCGTCAATTCCTCCAATAAGGCTCGTCACAGGATAGTACTTCTCTTCGTACCTGTGCATTTCCTTTAAGCGTTCACGCTCTTTTTGTAATTTTTCTTCTGTCATATTTTACTCGTAGGACTTCACTGTAAAAGAACCGTGGTGTTTCGGTCCAAGCGTACATATCCTGTTAAATGGATAGATCCGCACCCATGCACGCCCGATGATGTCGCTTTTTTTGATAAGGCCTACATCACTGAAACGGCTGTCTTCAGAATGATTCCTGTTATCCCCCATCACAAAATATTCGTCATCGCCGAGGGTAATTGGAGATGATGCCATCCCGGCATCTTCTATTTTCGCAGCACCATAATCCTCTTCCAGAACGACTCCATTAATATATATCTTTCCATTTGAATCAATATATACAGTCTCGCCTGGAAGACCTATAATCCGCTTGATATAATCTGTATTTTTCTGATACTTGTATGGAAAGACAATAATATCATACCGCTTTGGATCTTTAAATCTGTATGAGATCTTGTCTATGATCAGATTGTCACCATTCTGAAGCGTCGTCTCCATTGACGAACCATCGACGATTGTTCTCTGCCCAACAAACTTAATGATACAGAAAATAATGACAAATATAATAGCAAGATAAAAAATCAGTCCAAACAGATCCTTTGCTGTATATGGAGTCGCCTCATCACTGTCTTTATCTTTTACTTCTCTGTTCTTTCCCATGTTATACGTCCAAATTTCCCGGATTTCAAATCATTGATCATTAATGTCACCGCACGATTGATATCCGGCTCCCCGTCCTGTTTCTTAAGATTCTTTGCATCTGCAAAGTCATAAATAATCTGGTCAGGTGCATTATCGTCTTCGACTCCGTACCTTTCCCTGATGAGTCCTGGATAATTCTCTTTAAGATAAGATAAAGAAAATTCAAGCAGCTTGTCCGGATCGACATTTTCAAGCGGAACTGCACCAGTAATAGCAAGCCTGTAGAAATCCTCATCCGTAGAATAGGAAGGCTCCAGAATCCCAGCTGTGTCAAGCACATAAAGCCCCTTTCCGCTGTTCACCCACTGGTTTCCACGGGTAACGCCAGGCTTGTTTCCGGTTTTAAGTGAAGATCGTCCCATAAGGGAATTAAGGAATGTCGACTTTCCTACATTTGGAATCCCGATTGCCATCACCTTGACTGAAGAATTCTTTATACCGCGCCTCAAATCCCGCTCCCTCTTTGCAGCTGTAGCCTTTGTAATGGCTGCTGAAACCTTACTCTTCATTGATTTGTCATTTGAAGAAAGGGCAATCGCATTCTGTCCATTTTCGGCAAAATAATTTAGGAACTCATTTGTCACTTTCTCATCTGCAAGGTCAGCCTTGTTTAAGATAATAAGCCTTGGCTTTGAACCGGTATTTGAAATAGCCCTGTCTGGTGTGCTCAGGATGGGAATTCTTGCATCATGAAGCTCCAGCACCAGATCAACAGCCTTGATATCTTCTTTTATCTTTTCAAGGGACTTTTTCATATGTCCCGGGTAAAATGTATTCTGCATATTATTCCTATTCAGAAAGCATAATTATCATTGTTCAGCAAATGCTGCCGCTAATATGAAGTGGATTTTCTACTGCACCACACCGACTCTCGGAAACGTCGCATTCCACCATATTTTTCCAAGAATCTCTGATTTCTTGACTGTTCCAATTGAAGAGAATCGGCTGTCCTCGGAATGGTTAATATTGTCTCCGATGACAAAATACTGTCCCTTTGGAACCGTGCCCTCGGTGCTAAACAGCCCGGCATCCTTTATGTTGTCATCGATCGTCGAAGTCTTGTAAGCCGTATCATTAATATAAAGAATATTATCCTTTATGATGATCTTGTCGCCGGGCAATCCAACCACGCGCTTGACAGAATAATTGCCAAAGGAATTTCCTGAAGGGTAAAAAACGATAATGTCGCCCTTTTTTGGCGTTCGCACATGATAGATCAGCCTGTTTACGAGCAGCTGATCGCCCTGGGAAAAATTCGTCTCCATCGAATCGCCGTTCATCTCGATCCTGTATCCGAAGGAATAGGAAACAAAATACGAAAGCGCAATCACTGCAACAAACTCACTTAGTAAAATGACAAATCTGATGACCTTAGGTTTTTCAAGTTTCCGGCGGCGGCGCCTGAAATTGAGGCCGTCCCGCTTTAAAGTAAATTTCATAAGTATAAAGAGAAAGGGCAGCCTGCCGGCTGCCCCTTAAAATTACTGAACCTGTTCCTTGACCTTTGAAGCCTTCCTGCCGACTCTGTCACGAAGATAATAAAGCTTTGCTCTTCTGACTTTACCTTTGCGGACAACTTCAACCTTGTCAACATTAGGGCTGTGAAGCGGCCATGTCTTCTCGACACCGATGCCGTTTGAGAGCTTACGAACTGTAAATGTCGTTCTGTCTCCGCCGCCCTGAATCTTAAGGACTATTCCTTCGAATACCTGGATTCTTTCACGGTTGCCTTCCTTGATCTTTGCTGAGACACGAACTGTATCACCAACGTTGAATTCAGGAGCTTCCTGCTTCTTCTGGGAATTCTCAATTCCCTCGATAATTTCCTTATCAGTCATTTTAACCTCCAAAAATAAATCTTCTTGCTGTGTAAAAAATAATGTATGCCGGCTGATAAAAGCCTGACCAGTCACAGTAGAGGAAGGTCCACTTGTTCTCCGGGTGCAAATAGCACACCGACGAAACAAAATAATATCAAAACTCAATAGAAAAATCAAGTATTATTTGAATTTCTGATGAATTTCTCATATAAGTCCGGGCGCCTTTTCTTTGTGCGCTCGATTGCCTGATCTCGCCGCCAGGCATCTACTTTTGCATGATCTCCTGAAAGAAGGATTTCAGGAACTTTTCTTTCATGCCAGATTTCAGGTCTTGAGTACTGCGGATACTCTAAAAGATCATTTTCAAAAGATTCATCTGAAGCCGAATCGTCATTGTGAAGTACTGACGGAATCAGCCTTGACACCGCATCCATAAAGGTAAGTGCCGGAAGCTCCCCGCCTGTCAGAATGAAATCTCCCATGGAAATCTCATCCGGCGCAATCTCTTCTATGACCCGCTCATCAATTCCTTCATAATGCCCGCAGAGAAGGATGATGCTCTCTTCAGTTGAATATTCCTTTGCTATGGATTCATTAAAGGTACGGCCCTGTGCAGTGAAATATACTGTCCTTACCGGCTTTCCTTCTGAGTCACCTGATGCTTTTTCATACGCTGCCTTCCAGGCATCATACACAGGCTGAACCTGCATGATCATCCCTGCACCGCCTCCGTATGGATAGTCATCAGTGCTGTGATGTTTATCAAGCGAATAATCCCGAATGTTTATGGAAACGCTTTCGATGAGGCCTTTCTTTACGGCACGTCCCATGATGCTTTCTGACATATAGAAATCTATAATCTCAGGGAATGTCGTAAGTGTATAAAACTTCATTTATTTTCCTCATCAATAAGCCCCGGAAGAAGGTGTACTGTCATCTTCCCACCGTCAATATCAACATCTAAAATGCAGTCGTGAATCGCAGGAATCAGCACATCTTTGCCATTTTCCATACGGACAGAATAGACATCATTTGCACCGGTCTCGATGACATCATTTATCTTCCCGAGCGTCTTTCCATCATCTGTGACAACTGAAAGACCTAAAAGATCAGGAATATAATATTCATCTTCTTCGAGAGGTTCAAGCTCATCCCTGTCAACATAGACCTCAGTGCCTATGTACCTTCTGGATGTTTCTATGTCATCTATCCCTTTCATTTTCAGAAGAAGCTCGCTCTTTATCCTGGAAATATGTTCCACATCAAAGCACTCATAAGAGCCCTTTCTGAGCAGGTATACATGAGGAATTTCAAGAGCGACACTCAAATCTGAAATCGTAGGATGAATTTTTAATTTCCCGTCAAGACCATGTGTGGTCGAAATACTGCCAATTCGTAAATATTGAAGCTGCATATCAGTCTACAATATCAACGAAGACCTTCTTGTCTTCCTTCTGGGCTGCAGCCTTTACTACTGAACGGATGGACTTTGCAATGCGGCCCTGACGGCCGATGACCTTGCCCATGTCCTTTTCATTTACATGAAGCTCGAGAACAGTAGTGTCATTTTCCTGTCTTTCGTTTACAACGACATCGTCTGGATTATCAACAAGCGCCTTTGCAATTACTTCAACTAATTCTTTCATAAGCATTACGCCTTTCCAGGATTATTTTGTAATGCCAACAGTCTTGAAGATCTTGCTGACAGTCTCTGTAGGACGGGCACCCTTTGCAAGCCACTCATGTGCCTTTTCCTCGTCAACATGATATTCAGATGGATCCTTTGAAGGATCATAAGTACCGATTGTCTCGATGAAACGACCGTCTCTAGGCATTCTCTCATCTGCTACAACAATACGATAGAAAGGATTCTTCTTCTTTCCAAGTCTTGTAAGTCTGATCTTAACCATTTTTGTAAATACCTCCAAAAAATATAAAAAATAATATATTGAAAACGATTTTGTCGTTTCAAACTAAGTAATCAGAATGGCATTCCCATGCCACCCATTCCGCCCATGCCAAAGCGCTTTCTCTTGCCATTCTTCCCAGGCTTCACGAACTGCTTCATCATCTTCTTTGATTCATTAAACTGCTTGATGAAACGGTTTACGACTGCAATGTCAACGCCAGCGCCCTTGGCAATTCGAAACTTCCTGGATGGATTTAAGAGATCTGGATTCGCTCTTTCTTCCTTTGTCATCGAATAGACGATGGCTTCTGTCCGGGCAAGCTGCTTTTCATCGATGGAATCCTGAGCCTGCTTCATTTGTTTGGCAGAAACGCCTGGCATAGATGGAAGCATGCCCATCATCGCTCCGATTCCACCCATCTTCTTCATCTGCTGCATCGAAAGAAGGTAATCATTGAAATCAAAGTCAGCCTTCTTTGCCTTGGCGCTAAGTTCCTGTGCAGCCTCTTCATCGATGGAATTCTGTGCCTTTTCAATAAGGGAAAGCACATCTCCCATGCCGAGGATTCGTCTTGCCATGCGATCCGGGTAGAAAGGCGTCAGGTCTTCCGGCTTCTCACCCATGCCGCTATATAGAATCGGCTTTCCAGTGACTGCCCTGATGGAAAGAGCGGCACCGCCTCGGGTATCGCCGTCAAGCTTCGTCAGGATGACGCCGTCGATTCCGACCTTCTCATCGAAGGTTCCGGCGACATTCACAGCCTCCTGGCCTGTCATCGCATCGACTACAAGAATCGTCTGTGCTACGTCAACCTTTTTCTTTATATCTACAAGCTCCTGCATCATGTCTTCATCAATCTGAAGACGTCCTGCAGTATCAAGGATCACAACGTTTTGATGGTTCTTCTCAGCTTCTTCGATTGCCTTTTCTGCAATGACGACAGGCGATTTCTTGTCTCCAAGTGTGAAAACCGGAACACCGAGCTTCGCACCATTTTTCTGCAGCTGGTCAATAGCAGCAGGCCTGTACACATCGCAAGCTGCAAGAAGCGGCGTCTTGCCCTTCTTCATCATCTTAAAAGCAAGCTTTGCGGCAGTCGTCGTCTTGCCGGCGCCCTGGAGACCGCACAGCATAATGACTGTGATTTCCTGGCCGGGGCGATACTGAATTTCTGTAATGTCAGAGCCCATGAGCTCTACGAGAGAGTCATTTACGATCTTGATGACTGTCTGCGCAGGATTAAGACCGTTGAGAACATCCGAACCAATCGCCTTTGCCTCGACATCCTTTGTGAAGCCCTTTACGACTTTGAAATTTACATCAGCTTCGAGAAGGGCAAGACGTACTTCCTTAAGTGCGGCCTTTACATCATCCTCTGAAAGACGGCCCTTTCTCTTGAGGTTCGTAAATACATTCTGAAGTTTTTCTGAAAGGCTCTCAAATGCCATATCAAAGTTCCTCTGTAACGTTCTCGGACATTTCCTTTATCTTCGTAAAAATGTCTTGTGAATCAGTATCCCCTGTCTCTATTGCGTGCTTCGTGCCTGCGTCAGAAAGCTCTGAAATCTCACCGATCTCTTTTTTCACCTTCAGGAAACGCTCTACGAGTGAAAGCTTTTCTTCATATTCTTCAAGAGCCTTCGTGCAGCGCTTCACAAGATCGAAGACAGACTGCCTCGAAACACCGTGCTCTTCTGCTATTTCATTCAGTGAAAGATCGTCAAGGATATATTCAGAATAAATCTCTTTCTGATGGTCGTTCAAAAGTTCGCCATAGAAATCATACAAATATCCAAGAAATACTCTTTTTTCCATAAAGAGCATTATATAGAATAATAAAAGTTTGTCAAGTATTTTTTATTGACAGAAATTAGAAAGAATAATCGAGCGTTCTTCAATGATCTCACGAATTATTTCTTCGGAAGATGCATCAGCATTTACATCGGGATGGTATTTTTTCACAAGGGCATGGTACTCCTTCTTCAGAACATTCAGATTCGTGTGCGCCTCTTCGGTAAAGAATCTGCGGCGTTTCTCAACAGTATTATTGTGAATAGATTTCCCGGCAAACTCATCATTTTCTTCCTTAGTCTTTCTGAAGAAAGGATTTTTGTATTTGCCGTTCTTGTGCTTTGATGACCGCTTCGCTGATGCGCCCTTCTTAAAGATAATGGATTTTTCGACGATTTCATCATTTATGATCTTCACATAAGATAGATTGATCTTGGTATCCTCTGTTGAAACAAAATAAATATTCCTGTAATTGAAAAACTTGCATGAAGAAATCGTTTCCATCGCATTTTTGTAGATGGAATCCGGATCCTGGAAAAACTTTATCATGTAGCAGGCAAAGGAATGGCGGGTCTCAAAAATAAGCCTTGCCTTCGCAGCAGCTTCCATGATTTCCTTTCGTACAATATGGTCGATTTCTGCGTCTATCTCCTCACCCATGGAACGAAGGTCTTCTATCCTCCCTCTGATTCCTTCGTCAGAAGTACGGGTGAGCAATGCCTCATTGATTGAAATCAGATTGTTTATCCTGTCAATAGAATCAAAAAGCGGCTTGTAACGGCGGCGTGTTTTTTTCATTATTTCCCTGATGAGGCCAGTATTTCCAAAAATCAGCACAGCTTCAAAAAGATAATCATAAACCGTCCCTGCAATTCTGTCTTCAAAAGGCGCAGGATTTTCGAACCAGTTCCCATGTTCAAGAACTTTTTGCACGGTGTCCTCATCTCTTGTCATGATCGCATAATGAAGCGGGGTAAGATGCAGTGCATCAAAATAAGCAGCTTCCACGCCATCTGGTGCTACACCAGAAAGAAGCTTGTCATATACCCTCCCCATTCTGTCATTAAAAAATCTCGCACGGAATAATTCGATTTTCACGATTGAAATGAACTGAAGATCATCATGCGCCAGATTCATAAGCTCACGATAATATGACTCATCACCAATATATGTACACAGATATAGGAGAACGACAATATCCTTCGTAGAAAGGGTCTCACGGTTTCTGAAATTCACATAGGCTTCAATCAAAGGCTTGGAAAGCGTGAGAAACGGAGTGCTCGAAAGCGCCCTGACATAGGAATTAAAGAAAATATTGTCAGGATCCTGAAGGACGATATAGAGGCCTTTGTCCAGATTTGACTGCTGTTTTGAAAGTAATTCGAAATATTTTTGATTTTTGCCACAGCGGTAGAAATTCTCAAGAATAAGCTTAATGACAGATGCGTCCCTGAGTCCTTTTTCTACAGAAGAAATAAGAAATAATTCGTCATTTTCCGGAAGCACGCCAAAGTTTACGAAATGCTCTCTTGCAGCATTTACCTTTTTGATAAATGTATCAGAATAGCTTTGCTTTTCCTTTGTGAGTGCCCTGATCATATTTCTCCAAATAATTATCAAAAAAGGAATTGCAAATTAATCCAGAAAATATGCGCGAGCACACAAATACCGGCGGTTCTACGTAAAAGGAATTTCGCAATTTCATAATAAAAATGGATCTGAGGGGAGTCGAACCCCTGTCCGAAGAAATCTCAAGAAGAACATCTACATGCTTAGGCAGCTGTTTTTGATACGCGGTGTGTTTTAAGCAGCTGACCTACCTTGCACACGCACGCCGGAAATTCTGTATCCGATGCGTCAACCCGGAAAACCCACATCATTGGTCTATATTACTTTAACACTTATTCGTTACCAAAGACCGGGGACTAAATAAGTGCTTATTCTCTTATGAGAGACTGACCTAATCAGAGATTAGGCAGCAAGAGCGTAATCGTTATCAGCGATTATTTTTTTGGACTTTTTAAGGAAGGAGCCCGCTTCCGCATGCAGTTCTAAAATCCTTTTCCCCGTCGAGACCATTACAGACCCGAAAGAAAACATCATTTAGAGATGCTATAAAATTATCAAAGCAAGCCAAAATATGACCTGAATCTGACTTAAAATATATCACGAAATCCGCTTGGTTTCAATTCAAAGTACATGAAAAAATGTGAAAGTTCGATGACCCCACAGCCCTCTCTTCACAACACTTTTCTCACACCTTCAGTGATACCTTGTAATCCCTGGCAGCTTCCCTCTGCCTGTCCCGGGCTGCAATGTCCGCTCTCTTGTCGTAGAGCTTCTTGCCTCGTGCCAGTGCGATCTCTACCTTCACATGTGAGCCTTTCAGATAGACTTCGACAGGTACGAGCGTATATCCCTGCTCGGAAATCTTCTGGGAAAGCTTTCTGATCTCATCCTTATGAAGAAGCAGCTTTCTTGGACGGAGCGGGTCTACATTAAAAATATTTCCCTGCTCGAATGGAGAAATATGCATCTGGTAAATAACGGCCTCGCCATTATCAATACGTACGAAGGCTTCCTTGACAGAGCATTTACCGGCACGCATGGATTTGACCTCAGTACCTGTAAGGGCGATTCCGCACTCTAAATATTCTTCAAGGAAATAATCATGCCTTGCCTTTTTATTGTTCGCTATTAACTTTTTGCCGCTGTCCTTAGCCAATTAAAAACCTCCGTGGCATTATCTCTTTTATCATAATTTTCCCGGAGGTTTCAGCTCCGGCGCATCACTTCTTCTTGGATTTCTTGTGGTCCTTGTTGTGGTGATGCTTCTTGTCCTTCTTCTCGAGGCCTCCATAAGGCTTTGAAGACCTGTCATTATTATTATATGGTTTAGAAGAAGAAAATCTTTCACTTTTTTTATTGAAATTTTCTTTATTCAATTTCTCCATCTCTGGAAGGACGAAATCTACACGATGCTCCTTCACATCGACTGACGCAACCTTTATGGTCACAGGCTCGCCAAGCTTGAAATGGCGGTTCTTATACCGGCCTATAAGCTCGAAGGTGTCCTCAGAATATTCGTAGTCGTCATCCGTTAATGTCCTGATTGAAACAAGACCTTCTGCCGTATTCGGGAGCTCCACATAAAAGCCCCACTTTACGACACCTGAAATCGTGCCTTCGAATTCTTCACCGACATGGTAACTTAAGTACTCGGCTTTCTTGAGGTCATCTGTATCTCTTTCAAGCTGGTCTGCCCTTCGCTCGGTATCAGAAGTATGTCCGGCAACATCAGGAAGTATCGCATTATAGTGATTCTTCCTGTCCTCATCCATCTTTCCCTGCAGTGTTTCCTTTATGATCCTGTGAATCTGAAGGTCAGGGTATCTGCGAATCGGAGAGGTGAAGTGACAGTAATATGGTGCTGCCAGTCCGAAGTGTCCCTTGCCATCTGTCGTATAGCAGGCTCGCTGCATGGAGCGGAGCGCAACTAATGTGATAAAGGTTTCCTCATCAGTATCCTTTACCTTATTCACGAGATTCTGAATCTGCTTTGGCGTGACATCTGCAAAGCTCACATGCGGCACATAGAAAAATGCACCGGCGAGACGGTAAAGCCTCTCCATCTTCTCTGCTTCCGGCGTGTCATGCGTCCTGTAAAGGAAAGGAATCTTCCTGTTTGAAAAATCCTCGGCAACAGTCTCATTTGCCGCAAGCATGAATTCCTCAATCATCTTCTGGGAAACGCCGCGGTCATATCGCTTTATGTCAACTGCATGGCCATCATCGTCGAGAATAATCTTTGCCTCTGGAAGGTCAAACTCGATGCTTCCACGGATTTCACGCTTCTTGAAAAGAATTATTCCGAGCTTTTCCATGTCCTTTAAATCTTCAAGCATGTCAGGATATTTCGCCATCTCTTCTGGATCTTCATCCTCAAGAATCTTATTTACAGAAGAATAGGTCATCCTGTGGTGGGAATGAATGACGCTCTCAGAAATCTTGTGATCAATAATCTGACCATCTTTGTCTATTCTCATCACACAGGAAAGCGTAGGCCTGTCCTTGCCCTCCATAAGGGAGCAAAGATCATCTGAAAGCCTGAATGGAAGCATCGGAACCACCCTGTCAACAAGATAAACCGAAGTGCCGCGCTTCTTTGCCTCAATATCAAGAGGACTGTCCTCAGTCACATACTGTGAAACATCAGCAATATGAACGCCTAAAATATAATCGTCGCCATCTCTCTCAATAGAGACGGCATCATCAAAATCCTTTGAATCATCGCCATCGATTGTAATCGTGCGCAGAGACCTGTAATCAGTTCTGCGGGCGATTTCTTCTGTAGGAAGGTCTTCCGGGAAAGTATCAGCCTGAGCTAATACTTCCTCAGGAAAATCTGTAGGAATGTCATAGGTGCGGATCAGTGAAACAATGTCGACGCCCTTCGCATCCGCATCACCGATGACCTCGGTAATCTCGCCATAAGGGTCACGGTTTATGCTGCCATAATCAGTGATCTTGCAGACAACCTTCTGCCCGTCCTTTGCTTCCTTGGTCTTGAATCTTGGAATATATATTTCGTAAGGAATCTTTCTGTTGTCAGGAATAACAAGGCCGCTTGTCTCGTTCATCTCATATGTGCCGACAACTTCCTTGATCTCATGTTCTATGATCTCAACAATCTTGGCTTCTTTTCTCTGACCAAACTGCTCTTTTGACGGACGAATTTTTACCTTGTCGCCATGAAAAGCATGCATTGTAAATTTCTCTGGGATAAAATAATCTTCGTCTGAATCTTCCGTCGCTACGAACCCAAAACCGCGCTGGTTCGCACAAAATACTCCCTCAATAAGTTTTTCTTTTTCTTCCATATTTTTTCCTTTAACTCGCTAACACATAATCTTTTAGATTATAACCGAGGGGGGGATGTATTGCAAGCATGCATAATTCTGTATATAAGCATGCGTGAACTGTAAAATCAAAAAGGAGCTATCTAAATAGATAACTCCCGAAAATAATCATTATGAATTATACAATAATCAGAATAATGCGGTATTCAGCAGTGCAGCAAGTACAAAGAATGCTACGACAAGTGCACTTGTGACGCGGACTAGAACACCCTCTCTTGAACGAGACTTGTGCTTTGTCCAGTAGGATTCAATTCTCTGACCTGCAAGTGAACCAAGTCCTGCAGAATTTCCCTCCTGGAAAAGGATGATGATCGTAAGGATAACGCATACAGCGATGAATAATATTGTAATAACAGTCTTTAAAACAGCCATTTCAAATCTCCAAAAAAAATATTACTTTTTTGCAAAGCGAATTTAATAATATCAAAAAGCAATAACATTTTCAAGTCCTAATTTATCACTTTCTTGTAATATCATCGCTATCCGAAGCAAATATACAATAATCGATAATCACACCATTCTGGTTCAAAGTAATGCATTTTGAATCTGAAACATCCTCTGAAAGAATATTCTTTATATCCGTCTGGGTAATAAAGCTGTATTTGTCATTTGAAAACAGATTGTATATATACCAGCCAACGGTGATTGACAATGAATCCTCTTCTGAAAATTCTATAGAGTCACCCTTAATAGTGATGAATTTAACCTGATCTGTATCACCGCCATGATCAGAAATAAACTTCTTAAGAGAATCCGAAGGATTCTTCCCAGTATAAATTATTTCTGTATTATTGCTATTTTCTTTTGCCTTTTCAAAATATTCAGTCTGGCTGATGATACCGGCTACTGTTGGATCCGCATCCTTATATGCAAGGTTCCACCTCTTCCTGTCCGTCACCACAACAGAATCAATCCCATAATAGGCAGCATAGGATGGATTTGGCCAATTATCTTTTGTGTCAGACAAATCTCCCATATTCGGATTCCAGATAGAATCATAGGAATAGTCAAGTTCCGGAAGTACAATACTTGTATTTCCGCCGGTGCTCTGTGAAATCACATATGCCTTTCTCTTATTCTCCTGATAAAAATTATAGAAAAGCGTAGTACTGGAATAAAAGGCAAGAAGCACAATCAGTGACATACATACGCCCGATACGACTTTCATGGCTGTGAAAATTCTCTCATGCTGCATTAGAACGGATAACGGTATCAGCATTGCAATCATGAAAAATACGAAAGCACCAAATACACCCCTGTACCATCTTGCTGCAGTGCCGCTTCCTGCATAAGCTGCCACCATGAGAAAGGATGAAACAGCATATAAGAGAGTAATAAATAAAAATCTTTTTTCATGAAAAACAAAAAGAAGAACAAATAGTAATGTAAGAAGGATTAGAAAAACAATTAATAATCCCGGCTGTTTCAGAAAAATCTCCAGGACGCTGGTCACATTATTTACAATCGTCTGTCCCTTCGAAAGCGTGACGTCTTCTGTCACAACATCTTTCCTAAGATAATTTCCCGGTGCCTTGATCAGAATGACTGCACCCAGAAGTGTTGTGATAAAGCCTGTCACAAAAAACATGGGGATCTTCTTTGATTTAATCAAAGTATAGATCATAAGGATCATCATCATAAATAATAATCCGCATACCGTCGTCTCATTGGTGCAGCCTGATATGATACATAGAAGCATGATGAGGGGCATAAAAATCTTATGCTTTTTGATAAATGTAGAAATATTATTTTCTTCAAAAGTACCTCTGACAGAATCTGCATAAACCCTGAATGGCAGCAGGCCTGCCAGAATAAATACCATATTCCAAAGGTAATTTACTGATCCTGTAAGCCACAGAAAAATCTGGCCAAAATCATTGAAGATGAAAAATGTAGTGATGATTGATGCAAAAAATATGATCAGCTTTTCTTTGAATTCTGCTTTTCTCGCACCAACCACATGAAAAGTCACCAGCACAAAAAATAATACTGCGAAAACAGAATTAAAAATATCAAAGACAATCTTTGGCAGTCCCATAAAAAGCGCAGCGTTAAAGTCTGCTACCAGCCGTCCGGACCAGCCTTTATATCTTCCTACAAGATATGAAAAAATTTCTTTATCAAACGCTCCTGAAACTCTGCCACCATAGTCATCAGCCATATATGGCGTGATTATATTATTCATTAGAAATACAAAAAATAATATGATGAGATATGGCATAAGTGATGTCTTGAATGCCTGTTTAATAGAAAATTCCTTTTTTGTTTCAGACTCTTTCATTTTTTCGTTATGCTCGCAAATGCTGTTGGTGCGTTTATAAATCGCCGAAATAATAAATTTCACTTGCAAAAGTTACAAATAATAATGATAATGGATTGATGGCAAAAAATCAATGTACGAAATAAGGAATAAAAATGTCTAAGTTCAAAACTGATGCAAACAATTGGTGGAAAAATGTAATAACAGAATTCTCAGCTAAGTGCGTCATTGTAACATTTATCAGCACATTCATCTGGGGATTCATTGCCCATGGCATTGCCCTGACAAATAAGTTCTGCTGGCAGGATGAAATGAACTACGTCTTCACACTTGGAAACGACTACACTCTTGGCAGATTCATGCTGGGTTTCTTCCTTGAGCAGGATAAGGTAGTCTGGGGAGCTTCACCATATTCTACACCGCTTTTTAATGGACTTGCCTCTCTTCTCTTTCTTGCCATAATAGCCGCTCTTCTTATCAAAATATTTGATATAGAAAACATTTTTTTAGGGATTGCACTTTCCGGAATTCTTACAACAATACCAGTCGTTGCAGTGATTTTTGCCTATATGTACACTGCCCCTGCATATTTCTTTGGTTTCCTGCTTGGCGTTTTTGGAATTTATCTTATAAAAAAATATAATAATATCATTGTCTACATTATTGCTGTTTTTCTAATGTCTCTTTCTATCGGAACTTACCAGGGATTTCTGCCTACACTGCTTGGAATAATGCTTATCATGTTCTTAAATTTTCTTCTGAAGAGTAAAGAGGAACCAGGCAGCAAAAAAATATTTTTAAATGTGTTTCAATAATCTTTTCTGTTCCGCTCTTTGTCGGTGTATATTATGTCCTGATGAATATATGTGATGTGTGCAGAGGACGATGTCTATACGATCATGGCATATGGTCTCTCAGTTCCTTTTCTATTTGCCATTTTCATGATCCAGCGAATATTAGATGCATTCGATGGAAAGAAACTTGTTTTAATAGATGCATTTGCTATTTCAATATTATGCCTTTTCCTTGCCAAAATAGATAATATCTGCTACTTAAAGACCCAGTTTGTTCAGCAGCAGGCCATTTCATATTTCACTACTCTTATTTCAAACATTAAGAGCACGGATGGTTATTCGGATGAATATCCTGTTGCTACAATCAATAATTTTCAAATAAATGATGCATCATTCACAGAGATACCTGAATTTACAATACCTCTCGTCCCATATGATCACAATGTAAATGATTATGTAAACAATTATATGTACAGGGATTTCATGGCATTCTGGTGTGGATATAATCCAGATTATGTCACCAATACTACTGATTTAGAGAACAGTCCCGAGGTACAAAAATGCCGTCCTACCCAAAGGACGGCTCAATCAAGGTCATTGATGATACTGTTGTTGTGAAATTTTAATTATACCGAAATCACTGCCTTCATTCCAAGGTCGTCTTTGTTTGCTTCAAGAACTGGATTTACGACTTTCTCGAGGTACTTTGTTACCTGGCGTGGTGAACGGCCAACATAGAGAGCCGGATCCATATGCTTTTCCATATCCTCTAGTGAAAGACCGAACTTGTCATCCTTCGAAATGAGTTCAAGCAAGTCATTATCCTTTCCTTCAGCCTTTACATGGCTTCCAGCTTCCATTGAAAGCTCACGGATTTCTTCATGCATATCCTGACGGTTGGCACCATTCTTTACGGCATCCATCATGATATTTTCTGTTGCCATGAATGGAAGTTCTGCCCTGATGTGCTTTTCGATGACCTTTGGATAAACAACTAGGCCACTTGTAACATTGTTGCAGAGATCAAGGATTCCGTCTGTTGCAAGGAAGCCCTCAGCAACTGAAAGCCTCTTATTAGCTGAGTCATCGAGTGTTCTCTCAAACCACTGTACGCTTGATGTGATGGCAGGATTCAGCGCATCTATCATCACGTAACGTGCAAGTGAGCAGATTCTCTCAGAACGCATAGGATTTCTCTTATATGCCATGGCTGATGAGCCGATCTGCTTCTTTTCAAATGGCTCCTCAACTTCCTTAAGATGCTGAAGAAGTCTGATATCATTTGCCATCTTGTTTGCTGATGCAGCAATGCCTGCTAATACATTACATACTCTCGTATCAAGCTTTCTGGAATAGGTCTGGCCTGAAACCGGAACGCATTCCTTGAAGCCCATCTTTTCAGCAATCATCGGATCAATCTTATCGATTGTCTCATCATCGCCATTGAAAAGTTCCTTAAAGGATGCCTGTGTGCCTGTTGTGCCCTTTGAACCTAAAAGCTTCATCGTAGATACTACATAGTCAAGGTCTTCAAGGTCCTGCATGAACTCATTGATCCAGAGCGTCGCACGCTTTCCTACTGTCGTAGGCTGTGCAGGCTGGAAGTGGGTGAATGCAAGTGTCGGCATGTCCTTATATTTGTCTGCAAAAAATGCGAGATTATTTATTACATTAAGTAATTTTTTCCTGAGTAACTGCAGACCCTCACGCATGATGATGACATCCGTATTGTCGCCAACATAGCAGCTCGTTGCACCAAGGTGGATGATGCCGGCCGCCTTCGGACACTGCTGTCCATATGCATAAACATGGCTCATGACATCATGACGGACTTCCTTTTCACGGGCACGGGCAACATCATAATTGATGTCGTAAATGTGCTCTTTCATCTCATCGATCATATCCTGTGTGATGACAGGCTTTCCGTTTTCTGAAAGTCCGAGCTCCATTTCAGTCTCTGCAAGTGCAATCCAGAGCTTTCTCCAGGTGGAGAATTTCTTGTCCTCTGAAAAAATGTACTGCATTTCCTTGCTTGCATAACGCTCTGACAATGGACTTATGTAACTGTCTGTTCCCATGTATGTGCTCCTTTAATAATTACTTATCGTATTTTCCTCTGATATCTTCCTTCGGCGGCTCTTCCGGATATTTGCCTGTGAAGCAGCCCTTGCAGATGCTCATGCCTTCTGAAAGTTCAATCAGTCTATCTTCACGAAGGTAAGCAAGAGAATCTGCGCCAATTACCTTCCTAATGTCTTCAACAGAACGGTTGTAGGCAATCAGCTGCTCCCTTACCGGAATATCGATTCCGAAGTAGCATGGCCAGAGGAATGGCGGCGAGGAAATCCGGACATGAACTTCCTTTGCACCTGCGTCACGAAGCATCTTTACGATTCGGTCTGAAGTCGTGCCTCGTACAATAGAGTCATCAATCATAACTACTCTCTTGCCATCTACGACTTCCCTGATCGCATTCAGCTTCACCTGAACTGCAGACTCACGGCTACTCTGCTTTGGCTTTATGAACGAACGTCCGACGTAACTGTTTTTCACAAAGGCAGTGCCGTAAGGAATTCCGGTTTCCATTGCAAAACCCATGGCTGCACAATTTCCGGATTCCGGAACACCGGTAACGAGATCTGCATCTACAGGGCTGTCTATTGCAAGAAATTTACCGGCCTTGATTCTTGATTCATAAATTGAAACGCCGTCAACATGACTGTCCGGTCTTGCAAAATAAATGTATTCGAAAATACATCTGCCCCTATCCTTTTCATCGAGGCAGTGGCTTCTGTCACTTACCAGCCCGCCATCCTTCGTAATCGTAATGATTTCACCAGGCTCAACATCACGGATGAATTTGGCACCGATTGTATCAAGTGCACATGACTCAGAAGCAAAAATCCAGGCATTATCACGCTTTCCAATGCAGAGCGGATGGAAGCCATAGGGATCTCTTGTCGCAATCAGCTTTCTAGGGCTCATGAGGACTAATGAATAGGCGCCCTTGAGTTTGCTTACCGTATTGCTGACAGCCGCCTCAATCGACGGTGTCTTCAGCCGCTCTCTTGCAACGATGTAGGCGATCGTCTCCGTATCAATCGTGGTTTGGAAAATGGCGCCTGTCATCGAAAGCTCGCGGCGGAGGTCATTCGCATTGATGAGATTTCCATTGTGTGCAAGTGCCAGTGTGCCTTTTGCATAGTTTAATACGAGAGGCTGTGCATTCTCGCGGGTAGACTCGCCAGCAGTAGAATACCTGACATGACCTACGCCAATGTCACCGTGAAGGCTTTCAAGCTTGTCACCGACAAAAACCTCATTTACAAGGCCCATGTCTTTATAAGAATTCACATTGCCGTATGCACCGTTCGTGTCAGAAACCGCAATACCACAGCTCTCCTGCCCTCTGTGCTGAAGTGCAAACAGGCCGTAGTAAATCGAAGATGCAACGTCATTTCCGTCGAAATCATAGATTCCGAAAACGCCACATTCCTCATGAAGACCGGTCTCGCCTTTATTCATAATTTCCTGTGTCTTTATGTCTCTTGAATCCAAGGTAATATCTCCTAGTAAAACCAATAACCCCACCAGGACTGATCATGTTCTGTATCATCCCCATAATACAGAAATTTTTCAGTATGAATTCAAATTATAATGTCTTGCCAGTAAGCAGTGTGTAAGCCTCGTGATATTTGTCGATTGTCTTGTCGATGACATCCTGAGGAAGATTGTAGTCTGATTCAGGATGAGCCTTCAGGTAATCACGAACGAACTGCTTATCAAATGAAGGCTGGCCATGACCTACTTCATAGCCATCTACAGGCCAGAAACGTGAGCTATCCGGTGTAAGCATCTCATCTGCAAGTACGATCTCGCCATTCTCATCAAGACCGAACTCAAACTTTGTATCAGCAATGATAATGCCCTTTGTACGAGCATAATCAGCGCACTTCTTGTAAAGACCGATGGTGTAGTCACGTAGCTTGCTGGCGTAATCCTCGCCCTTGCCAGGATAGAGCTTTTCGATAATGTCAACTGACTCTTCGAATGTAATATGCTCATCATGATCGCCGAGATCTGCCTTTGTGGTAGGTGTGTAGATTGGTTCAGGAAGCTTCTCTGATTCCTGAAGTCCTGCAGGAAGCGTAATTCCGCAAACCTTGCCGGATTCCTTGTAGCTTTCCCAGCCAGAACCCGTGATGTAGCCACGAACAATGCACTCGATTGGGATCATGTTTAACTTCTGAACGAGCATTGATCTGCCCTTGAACTCCTCTGTCTGGAAGAATTCAGGCATATCTGCTGTATCGACTGAAATCATGTGGTTCTTTACGATGTCCTTTGTGTAATCGAACCAGAACTTTGACATCTGGGTGAGAACTTCGCCCTTGCCAACGACCTTGTTCTTCAGAATTACGTCGAATGCTGAAATACGGTCAGTTGCGACCATGACGATCTTGTCACCGATGTCATAAACTTCACGAACTTTGCCTTCCTTGAATGGCTTGTATGTTTCCATCTTGCGCTCCTTTATTAAATATAATCTTCAATCTTGAAATCTGTATGCTCACGGCCGTCAGCTGGGTTGTCTGAAAGCAGTGAGTGACCGGTCATTTCCTTAGGCTGCTCCATGCCCATAAGGTCAATCAGGGTTGGAACGATGTCGCAGAGCTTGCCGCCGGCTTTTAGGCCATACTTTTCATCTGCATTGATGAGGACGAAAGGTACCGGGTTTGTGGTGTGGGCTGTGTGTGGCTCACCTGTCTCATAATTGATGAGCTGCTCGCAGTTTCCGTGATCAGCGCAGAGGAAGATCACGCCGCCGACTTCCTTGACTGCATCGACAGCCTTGCCTACGCAGGTATCGACAGTCTCAACAGCCTTGATTGCTGCATCGATGACGCCTGTATGTCCAACCATGTCAGGATTTGCAAAATTGCAGATGATGACATCAAATTCGCCGCCCTTAATTGCATTTACAAGGTTCTCGCAAACCTCTGGTGCGCTCATCTCAGGCTGAAGATCGTAAGTGGCAACCTTAGGAGACTTTACTAAGAATCTCTTCTCACCCTTGTTTGGCTCCTCAACACCGCCGTTGAAAAAGAAGGTAACATGCGCATACTTCTCTGTCTCTGCGATACGGGCCTGTGTCATATTATTCTTTGCAAGATACTCGCCGAAGGTATTTACAAGCTCTTCCTTCTTGAACGCTACATACTTATTCGGGATGGTTGCATCGTAGTCTGTAAAGCAGACATAATATACATCCTTACGTGGTCCTCTGTCGAAGCCGTCGAAATCGTCGCAGCAGAAACATCTGGTAATCTCACGCGCCCTGTCTGGACGGAAGTTGTAGAAAATGATAGAGTCACCATCATTTATTGTAGCGACAGGCTTGCCGTCTTCCTGGATTGAAACAGGGATGACAAACTCATCTGTCTTGCCATTGTCGTAAGAGGTCTGCATTGCTTCGTGAGCAGAGTTAGCTTTGTTTCCTTCGCCCTTTGTAAGGACATCATAAGCCTTCTCAATTCTGTCCCAGCGGTTGTCTCGGTCCATTGCATAATATCTACCGGAAATAGAAGCAATCTTGCCGACGCCGATTTCCTTCATCTTATCTTCAAGCTGCTGAACATACTCGATTCCGCCTGTCGGTGAAGTATCACGGCCGTCCATGAAGCAGTGAACGTAAACCTTGTCAACGCCCTCTCTCTTTGCCATTTCAAGAATACCGAAAAGATGTGTAATGTGGCTGTGAACGCCACCATCTGAAAGAAGTCCGTAAATGTGGACAGCTGTACCCTTCTTCTTTGCATTATCAAAAGCGGCTTTGAGTTCTTCATTCTTGAAGAAATCGCCATCTTCAATAGCTTTAGTAATTCTTGTAAGCTCCTGATAAACAATACGGCCTGCGCCCATATTTGTGTGGCCGACCTCTGAATTTCCCATCTGACCATCTGGAAGACCTACGTCAAGGCCTGACGCATAGCCCTTCTGGAATGGGTATGTCTTAAAAATCTTTTCAAGATTTGGCGTCTTTGCCATATAAACGGCATTTGCCTCATGCTTTGGGTTTAATCCAAAGCCATCCATAATCAAAATAACAGCTGGTTTCTGTCTCATTTCTTTTTTACCTAACCTTTCTTCTTAATAGTTCCTGAATCATCTATTTCTGTAGTGTTGGAATATTTTTCAATTTTCTGGAATATTGCAGCCTTCTGTTCCTCATCTGTCACCAGACTTGTAATGCCATTTGAAAAATGACAGGGAATAAATGATGGCGTAATGGTTCCATCATTATTTATCTTTAACTCAGCAAGCCCGGTATCATATCCTGCTGGCATATTCATTGTCGATGAAAACCAGAAATTTCCAAGACTGTAGTATACAGGAATATCATCTATAATTTCAATACCCTGTAAGCAATGTGTGTGTCCGCCAATAACAGCATCTGCACCAGCGTCAATATACTTTTTTGCAAGTACGGTCTGGTCAGTCCCATAATACGAATTTCCTTCGGTACCCCAGTGGACGATTGCAATCACAATATCTGAATTCTTTTTTGCATCAGAAATCACAGAAATATATTTTTCCGGATCAAGCGTCTTTAGCACTCCCGGAGTCGTATCTGTAGCTTCTTTCGTGTAATTATATGACCGCTCAATCTGTGTGGCAGCGACAAGCGCAATCTTCCGCCCGCCTGCTATAAAATAAACAGGTTTCTCTGCTTCTTCAATATTCTTTCCTGCCCCGACATATGGCATCCCTACAGAATCAAGCGTCGCAAAAGTATCCATGATTCCGTCAACACCATAATCAAATACATGATTATTCGCAAGGCTGACAACATCTACCCCGATATCCTTCAAATACTTTGCATTCTCAGGATTTCCACGGAAGGTAAATGCCTTTCCCGGTATTGGCGTACCTCTCGTAGTATAAGCAAATTCGTTATTAATTACAAATACATCTGCATCAAGCATCTTCTGAAGAAGATCACTCGAAAAGCATCCCTTCAGTTTATCCGGCTGCTCAAGCATGTAAGTGGTGGTGGCAATATCATCTGCCATAGAAAGGTCGCCAGAAAATAATAATGTACAGGAGCCGTCATCATTTACATGTGCAGTCTGATAGGTTGAAACATCGGGATAATCAAGACCTGTTGATATACAGTATTCGCTGTAGAGGACATGTATGGTCTTTCCTGTCTCCTGAAACCATATCTCCGGATCTGAAAACTCATTCTGGGCATAAATATCATCGATTACTTTCTGACCATAAGTAGAAACTACCCAGGAAAGAAAGCTTTCATCTACATTTTCATTGCCAATAAAATCCTTTGACGATTTTGTAAGGATCGTTTCATATTCATCAAAAAGAGCATCATCTGCGCTGCCATTTCCATCGCTATTTTCATTCTTCGTGGCGACAGAAATACTCGAATCAGAATCCATCGCATCGCTTTCTATTGCTCTATTAAATGTTTTGCTATTGAAAAAAATTAAAAAGATAATGAGACAGACTGAAATACAGGAAAGTATGAAAATTGTAATTTTATATTTCGTCATTAAAATGTCCCAAAATCACTAAAAAACATACGACGATGAATTATAGCATATCCAAAATTTTTGCGCAAAAAATTTGTTAACAGAAATAATTATAAAATCACGTCAAATTTAGGATTTTTTTACATAAAATAAGAGGAAGCCACGTTGACTTCCTCTTATTATCTAATGCGTTTTTACGCTCGGCTTACTGATAATTAACGATTCCACCGAAATCAGCCTTAAGTGAAGCACCGCCGACAAGACCGCCGTCGATATCAGGCTTTGCAAATAATTCCTTTGCGTTGCCTGGCTTTACAGAGCCGCCGTACTGGATACGGATGGATTCAGCTGTAGCTTCATCATAGATTTCCTTGATGCACTGACGGATGGCGCCGCAGACTTCCTCAGCCTGGTCAGATGTAGCTGTCTCGCCTGTTCCGATCGCCCAGATTGGTTCGTAAGCGATGACGGCTGTCTTAGCCTGATCTGCTGTGACATTCTGGAATGCGATCTTGATCTGCATTCTGATCCAGTCGATATAGATGCCCTGCTTCCTCTGTGTAAGCGTCTCGCCGCAGCAGATGATAGGTGTAAGGCCATGTTCGAAAGCCTTAAGAACCTTCTTATTTACAGTTTCATCTGTCTCTGCGAAATATTCTCTTCTCTCTGAATGTCCGATGATGACATATTTAACACCGGCATCAGTAAGCATGTTTGCTGAAATCTCGCCTGTGTATGCACCCTTCTCTTCGAAGTAAAGGTTCTCAGCGCCTACTTCGATGTTTGTGCCGTTTGTAGCCTCAACTACAGGGATAATGTCAATGGCAGGTACGCAGAATACGACGTCAGCGTCGTCTGTCTTTACAAGAGGGATGAGCGTCTTAACAAGTTCAACGGCTTCTGAAGGAGTCTCGTTCATCTTCCAGTTGCCTGCGATAATTTTTCTACGTGACATAATTATTTATTAACCTTTCCTATACTTTGTCGCTCCCGCACGGACAATACTGTCTCTCGCACGTCGTCTCGCGCCTCATGGATTTTTGCTCGCGTCACGTAAATTCGTGCTTCACCTATCGGCTTGCACTCATTAAGTGACGAGTAAAATCCATGCGTGCTGTGAGACAGTATTGCCGTGCTCGCGCTCGAATGCTAAAAATACAAATAAATGTACTATGTCTCTACGATCAGTCCTTGTCGTCTGCTGCTGCGACACCTGGAAGCTCCTTGCCTTCAAGGAATTCAAGTGATGCGCCGCCGCCTGTTGAGATGTGGCTCATCTTGTCGCCGTAGCCAAGCTGGTTAACAGCAGCTGCTGAATCACCGCCGCCGATGATTGTAGTTGCGTCTGTCTCTGAAAGAGCCTTTGCAACTGCCTTAGTGCCAGCTGCAAGTACAGGGTTCTCGAATACGCCCATAGGTCCGTTCCAAACGACTGTCTTTGCGTTCTTTACTTCATTTGAGAAGAGCTCAATTGTCTTAGGTCCGATATCAACGCCCTCGCGTTCAGCTGGGATTGAATCAACATCATAAGTCTCAACTTCAACAGGACCGTCAATAGGATCAGGGAACTGTGCAACAGTAACTGTATCAACTGGAAGAAGAAGCTTCTTGCCAAGTGACTTAGCTTTGTCCATCATTTCCTTGCAGTAATCGAGCTTGCTGTCATCAACAAGTGACTTACCAACTTCCTTGCCTTCAGACTTAAGGAATGTATAAGCCATGCCGCCGCCGATGATCAGTGTATCGCACTTCTCAAGAAGGTTGTTAATTACATTAAGCTTATCAGCTACCTTAGCGCCGCCAAGGATGGCTACGAATGGACGTACAGGAGTCTCAACTGCATTTCCAAGGAAGTTGATTTCCTTCTGCATAAGGTAACCAACAACGTGAGGACCCTGAATATACTTTGTAACACCAACATTTGAGCAGTGAGCACGATGTGCTGTACCAAATGCATCGTTTACGAATACATCAGCGATAGATGCAAGATCCTTTGAGAATTCATCGCCGTTCTTGGTTTCTTCGCTTCTGAATCTTGTGTTCTCAAGAAGGATAACATCACCATCCTGCATAGCATCAACTGCTGCCTTTACATTAGGTCCAACAACTTCAGGATCAGCAACGAATTTAACTTCCTTACCGAGAAGCTCTGAAAGACGAGCTGCAACTGGAGCTAATGTCTTTGTCTTCTTGTCTTCCTCTGTCTTTACCTTTCCAAGGTGGCTGCAAAGGATGATCTTTCCACCATCATTAATTAATTTCTTAATAGTAGGAAGAGCAGCTGTAAGTCTGTTCTCGTCTGTAATCTTGCCGTTTACGATCGGTACGTTGAAATCACATCTGCAAAGGACTCTCTTGCCCTTGACATCAATGTCGTCAACTGTCTTTTTATTTAATCCCATTTTGGAATCCTTTCATAAAATCAAAACGGAGCCCGGTCCTTAAAGACCGGACCCCGCATTAGGTCTAATTTATATTAGATATTGGTCAAATCAACCAAGCTCAGCGAAGTACTTGATTGTACGAACCATCTGAGAAGTATAAGAATTCTCATTGTCGTACCATGAAACTACCTGAACTAATGTGTCATCTCCGCAAGGAAGAACCTTTGTCTGAGTAGCATCGAAGATTGAACCTGCTGTTGAGTTGATGATATCTGAAGAAACGATTTCATCTGTGTTGTATTCGAAAGACTCTGTCTCAGCAGACTTCATCTTTGCGTTGATCTCATCAGCTGTAACCTTACCAGTAACTACTGCGTCAAGGATTGTTGTAGAACCTGTACCTACAGGAACACGCTGTGCAGCACCATTGAGCTTGCCATCAAGTTCAGGGATAACAAGACCGATTGCCTTTGCAGCACCTGAAGATGTAGGAGTAATGTTAAGAGCACCTGCTCTAGAACGACGAAGGTTGCCCTTTCTCTGAGGTCCATCAAGGATCATCTGATCACCTGTGAATGCGTGGATTGTTGTCATGAAACCACTCTTTACAGGAGCAAGATCGTTAAGAGCCTTAGCCATAGGAGCGAGGCAGTTTGTTGTGCAGGAAGCTGCAGAAATGATCTGATCATCCTTTGTAAGTGTTGTATGGTTTACGTTGAATACGATAGTCTTTAAGTCCTTGCCTGCAGGTGCAGAAATAACAACCTTCTTAGCGCCAGCATTGATATGAGCCATTGACTTATCCTTTGAGCAGTAGAAACCTGTGCACTCAAGAACAACGTCAACACCAAGCTCACCCCAAGGAAGATTTGCAGCATCCTTCTCAGCATAGATCTTGATTGTCTTACCGTCAACTGTGATAGAGCCTTCACCAGCCTCTACCTTTCCAGGATAACGGCCATGAGTTGTGTCATACTTAAGAAGGTATGCAAGCATCTCAGGGCTTGTAAGATCATTGATTGCAACTACTTCGTATCCTTCAGCATTGAACATCTGACGGAAAGCGAGACGGCCGATACGACCGAAACCATTGATAGCAACTTTAACTGCCATTTTTGATTTCCTCCTATGAAAAAATTAAAACTTTGAGATAAAATATCTCACAACGCTCAATATAATAACTAACTTCGCTTTGTTTTTCAAGACATACATGGAAAAAATTTGTTAATTTTCTGTCAAATATTGCCTACACAGTTCACTCATAGATGGTAAAAAGCGACAAATCTCATGCTGGCATGAGATTTTGCTTTTTACTATCTATGCAGGGAACGCCTTCCCAATGAGTAATTTCGCCGCGTAGCGGTGATAGAGCACACGAAGTGTGCGTAAATTACGAATGGAAGGCGTGTGAACTGTGAAATAATCTCATGCTTGCAAAACTAAATTTTTGATATATGATATGACATTGCATGAATAATATGAATTGGAGCGAAAAATGACAAAATTATACGACTGCCACCTGCATTCGAATTTTTCAGGTGATTCAAAAGCTGCACAGGAAGAACAGATTGAGTCTGCAATTGAGAAAGGTCTTTCAGGCATTACATTTACTGATCATATGGACATGGATTATCCTATTCAGAATACGGATGAATTTATGGAGCTTGACCTGCCGAAATATTCAGAGAAAATTCTTTCGCTAAGAAAACAGTATGAAAATAATCCGGATTTCCATGTATATTTTGGTATTGAACTCGGTCTCCAGCCGCATCTCGTATCGGCTTACCACGACATTCTGAAGACTTACCCATTCGATTTCGTGATTGGCTCTACCCATCTCATTGACAAAATGGACCCATATTACGATGAATATTTCGATGGAAAGACACCTGAAGAAGCTTATAATAAATATTTTGACACTATTATTAAAAACATTAATTCCTTCGACGAATTTGACTCACTTGGGCATTTGGACTATGTCGTAAGGTATGGCAAGCGTGTTTACGGAGCAGAAAAAGGCGCTCTTCCTTATGAAAAATATGCAGAAAAGATTGATGCTATCCTCTCCTACCTCATCAAGCACGACAAGGCACTCGAAGTAAATACCGGTGCATTCTGCCGCGGACTGGATGAGCCGAATCCTTCCTACAGGATCATTGAGCGTTATCAGCAAATGGGTGGAAAACTTATTACCATGGGTGCCGATGCCCACAAGGCAGAACATGTCGGACTGAATTTCAAAAATGTGCTGGCAAAGCTGAAAGAAATCGGGTTTAATTCGTATTACATTTTTGTAGAAAGAAAGCCTATTGAAATTACTATTGATTAATAACGTTGTTATTGCATTTTGAAATTAATTTCATCAATATGCCAAAAGAGTGATGTCGATTTGGACATCACTTTTTTATTTTGTAAAAATTTCTGCAACAGTTTTACCAAGTCCTTCAGCAGAATGTACATCTGCTGTGATGACAGAAGAAAAGCCTTTTGATTCAAGAAAATCTGCTGCACCGCTTCCTATGCAGACAAACTTCATATCTCTTGGGATTTCAATATTATTTTCTTCACAAAGGTACAAGAATTCTTCTGCGCCGGAACGGCTCGCAAAGGTAATACATGGAAGTTCTTCCAGACGCTGTGATGCGTTATACAATCTACCGCAAACATCGTAAATATGAAATTCATCAAATGTAATATTTGCTTCGGATAGACGTTCAGTGAAATCTTTTGTTCCTCTCAATGCCCTTGGAATCATGACTTTTTCAGTTGCTGAAACATTTTCCATGAGAAGCTTTGCTAGCATTTCCGTGGTATATTCTTCCGGCTCGAGATCAGCCTGAAAGCCATATTCGTTCAAGGCTTTTTCAGTTCCAGTGCCAATAATCGCAAACTTTGCTTTTGAAAATCTTCTGAAATCAAAATTATTTTTTTTAGCTCTTTCAAAGAAAAGCGTGACAGCATTCTGGCTCGTGAAGACAATCCAGTCATATTGAAAATCATCATTTGAAAAAATATCATCGAGCTTTGAAATGTCAGGCTGCTCCACTACTTCCATCCTGCAGAGATGTACAGGGGTAATGTCATATTTTTCCAGCTCTGAAGAAAGCCGTTCTGCAAAACGCTCTGTAGCAACGATGCCGGCTAATCTGTCAATTTTTGTTAATTCTGGAATACCCTTGCTAACCTTACCAATTTTTTCTTCTGTATTTTCTTCATCAGAAATAAGTAAAGACGATTCGATATTAGATTTTGCAGTAGTCACTTCGGAATAATAACTTATATTTGATAAGAAAACATATCCTGCCGTCTCTCCAATTACAATAATTGCCGGTGAAGAAATCTGATATTTCTTTACTTTTTCCTCTATATCTGAAAGCGTTCCTCGGACAGTCTTTGTAAAGGCACAGGCACCATCTGAAATCACTGCACATGGTGTTGCTTCTGACATTCCACCGGAAATAAGTCCATTTACGATAACACCGAGATTGTGAAGCCCCATCAGAAAAATAAGTGTGCCGTTAAGCTTTGTCAGGGTATTGAAATCAAATGGAAGGTCATTTGCTGAATCCTTTGTATGACCGGTAAAAACATGAAAGCTTCTTGCAACTCCTCTGTCAGTCACAGGAATGCCGGCAAGCTCCGGAACTGCGACAGCAGAAGTAATTCCAGGAATTAGCTCAAAGGAAATCCCGTGAGCAATCAGTGCACGAACCTCTTCACCACCGCGACCGAAGACAAATGGATCCCCACCCTTTAAGCGGACAACAGTATGATATTTCTGCGCTGCATCTATTAAGATTTCGTTTATCTCATCCTGCTTTGCTGAATGCTTCCCCATTCTTTTTCCGACATAGATTTTCTCAGCATCTTTTTTTGCAAAATCAAGAATCTCATCGGAAATAAGGCTGTCATAAATAATGCAGTCTGCTTTTTCAATTATTCTTTTTCCACGAAGGGTGATTAGGTCGCTGTCGCCAGGACCGGCGCCTATTAGATATACTTTTGCCATTTGATCAAATTTATTGCTGAATCTAAAGCCGCAAATAATTATCCTTGACAAACAGCCTACAGATAATTATTAATCATCTCATCCGCCAGATTTTTCCAGTCGCTTTCTTTTCCAAGTGCATTCATGAATGAAGGCGTGTGCTCATCGAAATTAATATTCAGGCACAGATTGTCATTAAAAATCGTCGCTTTCACACCGATTGCAGTCGTACAGCCTGCATCAAGCCGGCGGAGGATATAACGCTCGATTTCGCTTTCGCGAAAAGATTTCTCGTCATTTATTTTTGCTGCCATCGAACGGTGAAATTCGTCATCAATGCCCTCGATTGCAATTGTGCCCTGACCACCCGCAGGAACAATCTCCTTAAAATTAAAAGTCCTGTAATAATACCCGCTGAGTTCTGAAAGACCAAGCCTTATTAATCCTGCCATTGCAAGCACGACAGCATCAACGTCTTTTCCAATATGTGAAAGCCTTGTCTGGACATTTCCCCTGATATTTCGAAAAACAATATTTCCCCGCTCACTGTATAGCTTATTCAGCTGAAAAATCCTTCGTCCGCTTCCTGTTCCGATTATGATCTTTCTGTCACTGTATTTTTCAAAATATTTTTTCGTGAATTCATTTGCCTCAGCAAAAAAGAATGCATCGTTTTTCAGTGTAACAAGAACATCCCTTGCATCCTCTCTGGGAACTACCGCCAAAATATCAAGACCTTCACCCAAATCCATAGGCATATCCTTCATGCTATGAACTGCAAAATCAATACGGTGACTTGTCAAGGCATCTTCTATTTCGGTCACAAAAACGCCCTTGCCGCCAAATTCACTCAGCGGAGTTGAGAGATTCCTGTCACCTTCTGTCCTCATAGGTACTATTTCAAACTCATAATCCGGAAAACTGTCTTCAAAAGCATTTTTTACAATTTCAGCCTGAATAAGAGCAAGCATGCTTCCTCTGGTACCTATTTTAATGATATTATCGTAAGCCATCGATTTGCCCCTTTACTAGAACATCACGATAAAGTCATAAACATTATACTATTTTAAAACACTGCTGTCATATTAACTTTTTCCTGTTAATCTCATCCGCTACAATCTCGTCAGGGATTTGACCATCATGGGTTATCCCATATTCATAAAGATTATTAAAAATATTCTTTTTATCGCTGTGGGAAATATTTTCCCGAACGACTGCCGGTCTTATTTCAGATAACCGGTCAATCATCGCCGGCATAAAGTCAGGAATAATTTCTTTTATCCCATCTCTGATTTTTTGGGATGCAACAGGACTTTTCCCTGATGTGGAAACTGAAATATTGAGTGCCCCGTCATTTATCATCGCAGGAAAAATAAAGGTACATAGCTCAGGAACATCAACGACATTCACCGGAATATTATTCTTCCTGGCAAGAAACGAAATGTGAGAATCTGTTTCCCTGTCTCCCGTCGCAGCGATTACAATATCAGCAGATATAATATCCTTATCAAGAATCTTTCTTCTGACAAAACCGACTTTCTGCCCGGAAGAAACCTGTTCTGATTTAGCCAATGTTTTCTGTATTAACTCCTGTCCGCTGCAGTTCAAATCAAAATAAAAAGGCTCATCAGAAAAATCCGGAACAAATTCAGGAGAAATGATAGTAATGTCAGGCTCAAATGAAAGAAGGATTTTTGCCTTATGAACAGCGACCTTACCACCGCCTGCAATAAGACACCGCTTCCCCTTCAATTCTGTAATCATTGGAAAATACATCATTCTGCCTCATACGAAAGAATTTCATTTACTGCTTTTTCAAAGGTCTCCCGATCCAAAGGCTCCTTCAGATAAAAAATGTTCTTCTTTATTTCATCGTTTAACTTTTGAAAATCAGGCATTTTAACAAGAGCCTTCAGAAAAAGTTTTTTCTCTGTCATTTCGGATTCCTCTTTCAAAACTGCTTCTGCGGCCTCAATTGAATTCTTTTTTTCTTCATTGTTCTGCCTGGAAAGTTCCTTGAAGAAATCTATTCCAAGTACTGAAATTTCGTCAGATGAAATCGCCCTGTCGATATCATTTGGCACTGCAAGGTCTATTAATAATTTTGCATTGCATCCTGATGAAAAATAATCCTCTTTGGTGATTGTAAAATGAGGACTTAACGTAGCAGAAACGATTGCTGTCACTTCATGAAAAACAGAAAACCTTTCTTCAAAAGGAATCCACTCTATGTTATCTCCAGGAATCACATAATATCCGTTTGAATGATGTGTCTTTCGGGTCGTGCCAATGACGGATATCCCCTTGTCAATAAGATCTCTTGCGACAACTGAGCCGATCTGCCCCGATGCGCCAATCACAAGTACCTTGCCTGAGCCCTGTTCTTTAAGGTATTTTTCTATATAATTTGCGGTCAGTGTACCAACAGATACCGGTGTCCTCTTGAAATCAGTCCTCTGCTTTGACTCCTTCTCGGCATGGAAGGCATCCTGAAAAATAATATTTAAATCCTTTGAGAGGAAATCCTTCGTTTTTGAAAAAAGATAGGCTTCCTTCACCTGGTGAAAAATCTCATCTTCACCAAGTACCATGGATTCAAGACCAAAGACCACTCTGAAAAGATGATTTATTGCTGAATCACCTTCGAAAAACAGGCCATATTTCTTTATCAGTTCAGCGTCAATATTCTTGAAGCCGGAAATCTTTGACACAAAATAATCTGTCGGAGCATTATCTGTTTCATTTTCATAATCATTATGGATTCCATCATCTTCCGATCCAAATTTTTCTACATTATGAAAATCAAAATAGAATTCCGTCCTGTTGCAGGTTGAAACAATGACTATGCCTTCTATCTTTTTTTCAGTTTTCAGATGTTCAAAAAGTGCATTTTTTTCAGAATCCGTGAAATTAACTTTGCCACGTATTTCTTCCGAAGTATTTTTATAATTTATGCTGATGCAGTTCATAGTAATCAAGCCAATAATTTTTGTGGAAGTTCCCTGATGTCATTTACTTCAATAATCGGATGATCGGCTTTTCCAAAACCGTATGCTGCATGAGCAAAGGCGATGCCAGCAGCATCTGATGCCTTTTCATCCATTTCAGTATCCCCAAGGTAAATCGTCTCTTCCTTGATCAGATGATTCTTTTCAATCAGGAGCTTAATATTTTCTGCTTTTTCTTTTCCTGTATGGCCATAGCATTCTATGTCTGTGAAATCATAAACTTCCCTGTCATCACCATATTTTTCGCCATAAGCCTTCTCAAGAGAAAAGCCACCATCTTCAATCAGGGTCTCAATATAGCCCTCCTGGCAGTTTGAAACGATGAAAAGAGAAATGCCCTGCTGCCTCAAAATGAAGACAGTCTCAAAAAGCCCTGCATAAAACTCCCCTGAATGCTCTTTCAGATATTCATCCTCATAGGCCATGCATTCGTCCATGATCTCATCACGGAGTTTTTCATCAAAATCCGGAAGCATCATGAGTCCGATGTCCTTCATGGTATGCCCCATATAGTGATACATGTCTTCCTGGGTGACAACATGTTCATGCGTCTCATCATGCTTTTTCAAAATTTCAGTCCACGACTCTGCAACCTGCTTTGATGAATCCCAGAGCGTTCCATCTACATCAAAAATAATATTTTTTATCTTCAAAATAGCTCACCTGTTAATCCCATGTGTCCTTATTGATGACTGCGGCAAAGTCTTCCTCTGGAAGCGGTTTGTAAAAATAATACCCCTGTATCATCTCGCATCCTGCATCCTTTAGAAATTCGAGCTGTTCATCCGTCTCTACTCCTTCTGCTATGACATCGCTGCCAACATCGTGGGCAAGGTTTATCGTAGATTTGATAATTGATTCTGCCGCCCTGCTCTTTCCAATTTTCCGGATAAAGCCCATGTCAAGCTTCACGGTATCAAATGCAAAATCCTCAAGCGTAGAAAGCGAGGACATACCTGAACCATAATCATCCAGAAGAACCTTGACACCCAGTGACTGCATATTGTGTAAAAATGACATTGCCCTGTCTTCGATATTTGCATAGGCAGATTCTGTGACTTCAAGCTTAATAAGCGATGGCGGAAAATTCGAGGTAGAAATAATATTTCCAATGTCATCAATAAGCAGCGTATCAAAAAAGTCAATACGTGAAAGATTTACAGAAACAGGCACCGAAGTTTTCTTGTCCAAAAGGCGTCTAGACTGAAAATCAGCAACTGATTTCAGCATGAAATGATCGAGAATGGCAATCTTCCCTTTGCTTTCAAATAGTGGAACGAACTGACCGGGAGAAATCATGCCTTTATGATGATAGTCCCATCTGATCAGAGATTCTGCAGTAACTACATTGCCAGTATAAGAATCCACTATCGGCTGGTAATAAGCCATAAATTCTCCGTCCTTTACTGCATCATTAAGTTCTGAAAGCATCTTCCCGCTTCTGATGTAGTTCTGGCGCATCTCGTCATCAGCCTTTTTCCAATTACTCTTTGAATCATCCCTGATGCTCTTTTCAGCAATCCTCGCCCTGTCAATAAGGTCTGGAATATTCACATCAGAAGATTCTATATCCACAAAGCTGCACTGTATGGTGTATGAATATTTCTTATATTTTTCTATATATGAAAGCTCTGACAGCTTCTGAAAATTCTCATCAGTCATCTGAGCTCTTTTTGCAAGAAATACAAAATGGTCATTTTCAAGACGGCAAAGGAATTTGGGAGCAAAAATCTCATTGATATAATCCTTCTCATAGAAAATAACCATATCGCCGGACGACTGGCCGAAAATATCATTGATGGTTTTGAAGCCTTTAATATTCGTATAGCAGAGAGAATACTCTGAAGGATTCTCGGCTTTTTCAAGAAATTCCATTGCAGCCTTTATGAATCCTGTTCTTGAAAAAGTATCTGTCATCCAGTCACGGTCGATGGATTCAGTATTACTAAAAATCGTTCCAAAAAGACATTTTCCTGCCCGCCTGATACGAAGATCTGCTGAATTTCTAAAACCATTCGTAAGATAATGAAAGGTTCTCGAATAAGATCCATATCGTTCGAGTTCATCACTTACAATGTCCATTTTCGAACTAGCTATTGCAGCCTGCTTTTCATCATCAACAATAATTCGTTCAGAAACAGCACAGACCAAATCGTGGAAATTTGAAATATTTACCGGTGAAATGCCATTCTTTTCCAAAAATGGACTGATATGTTTGATATCAATAAGTCCGGACTGCTCATCTAAATAAAATGCGGCTCCATAGCCCTGTGCCATAAGCGCGTCAAACACATCCGGTTCAATAATGGTAGAAATCTTCCGTACAGAACCATCTTCGATGATCTCACCTGTTCCGAAGAACTCTGTAATAGCGCCATTTACGATAAAATAAGAACCATCATCAATAAAATAAATCTTTTCTCCACGGCTTCTCGGAATCAGAATATCATCGTAAAATGATTTTCCATTGAGTGTCACAGTCTTAAAATACTGGGCGTGAGGAATGATATTGATGGGGGTAATGCCAAGTCCCGGCCTATGTGAAATGAAGTCAGGATCATCTGCTTCGCCGAAAAGTTCTGGAACCTGAACCGTATCGAAAGCTGCATTAACTGAGCCAGCAGATAGACCTATAAAGATGCCTTCATAACCTGTAAGCAAATCCCTGAGATTTATCTCATTTATGAATTTATTTTCTGTAGGACCATGTCCGCCTGAAAGAAAAATAATATCAGACCACTCTAAAAGTTCTGAAGCATTTTCAGAATTTCTATGGTCTAGGATCTTTATTCCCTCTATCGGAAATCCGGCATCAGAAAAAGTAGTCTGCATCTGATGTGATATTTGTTCATTCACATCAGTATCATCCGGATCTGCAGCCACGACAAGAAATTTTGCCGGAGCTGTCCAGTATTTACGTAAATTCTCCGCAAAGCCATTCTCGTTGATGAGAGGAGTCTTCTTCCCCAAATCCTCACTATATGGAACAAATGAACTTGTAAGAAATGATACCATTAACAGTTTCCTCTAAAATAAAATAACCCGCAAAAAACAATAATATTATACCATAAAATATTGCATTTTGGATATGGGATTTTTAATATCTTCAGGTTCTTTTGTTGATTAGCCATTAGATTTTATTATGGTTAATATATTAATAATAGTTTTTACTTATTTCTTATTATCATTATAATAAACAACTGTAATAAAAAAACTATTATGAGTAAAAGATAGAATGAATAAACAGGCAGTAAAAAAAGAAATCCAGATGTCAGAAGCTTTTATTACAATGGCCTTCCTCACATTTTCCGGAGGCCTGCAGGATTCATATTCTTACCTCGTAAGAGGCGAGGTCTTTGCGAATGCACAGACTGGAAATATTGTTCTACTCTTCGTTCATTTAGTGAATGGAAATTTTTCAAAGGCATTACATTATCTATTCCCTGTGCTCGCCTTTGCAGGCGGAATTTTTGTGACAGATATGTTCAAGGCAAAATTCAAAGACAGCAGGTCTATCCACTGGAGGCAGATCATTCTGCTCCTAGAAATAGGCCTGCTGTTTGGCGTCGTTTTCATTCCTCAGAATCACAACATGCTTGCAAATATCCTGATTTCATTTTCCTGTGCTATGCAGGTGCAGGCCTTCAGAAAGATAAACGGTTACGCTTTCGCCAGCACGATGTGTATCGGAAATACGAGAGCCGGTATGGAAGCGCTCTGCACCTACCTTCGGACAGGGGATAAAAAATTCAAGGAAAAATCTCTGCATTATTTTGGCGTTATTCTGCTCTTCGCTCTTGGCGCTGGCTTCGGCGGTATCTTTGCAAAATATTTGGGAAATGCCATGATTATTTTTTCATGCATATTCCTGTCAGTCTCGTTTATTCTGATGTTCAAGAAAGTGCCTGCGAGAATCGTGGATTTTCATGATGCAAGAAATCAAGTAATTATTCAGACAAAATAATTACGAACACTTAAATCGGCTCCTCTGACATTTTTTATATTGTGCAGTTTCAAAAGATTCACTCATAATCGATCCGCTCGATTTTGAAAATGACAGGTCTCGTGCCATCATTGCAGCAGGTAATCATGACTTTATCATCATTCATCCAGCCATGCATAATTGAACCTCCCTGAAGACCGGTGTAGATATAGCGTGAAATCGCATCCCATGCACTTTGTGTTTCATATCTTTCACCTCACAAAGTTTGTGTATAGATGCTCATTCTCCGGATGATTGATTCCGTTCTGCTTTCCAAGGTCGATAACTTTCAGCATCCATGCCATGTTCCTGCCAAGATTGTACATGGTGTTAAGACCTTCGATGTCTTCCTTTACATCCTCAGCCTTTGCGCCGAAAACGTGGTTCCAGTATGTTGCTGAAACGATCGGCATCTGATTGATGGAGAAATACTTGTTAATGACATCCATTGATGCAACCTGTCCGTTTCTTCTGGCCGAGAAAATAGCGGCAGCAGGCTTGAATGCAAAATTCTTTGAAGCAGAATAAAATACCCTGTCCATGAATGTGATGAGTCTTCCTGAAGGATGTGCATAGTAAACAGGTGAACCAAAAATAAAGCCGTCGAAATCCTTTGCCTTCTCAATAAATTCATTTACGCCGTCGTCAAATATACACTTTCCTGTCTCTCTGCATTTTCCACAAGCTATACAGTCAGCCATTGGTTCATTTCCTATAAAGAAAATCTCTGAATCGATTCCCTCTTCCTTAAGGGATCTTGCAATTTCATTTAATGCTGCATCTGTGCAGCCATCCTTGTGTGAACTGCCGTTTACCATTAATACCTTCATGTCAAACTCCTT
>ONHZ01000034.1 GCA_900317755.1 uncultured Lachnospiraceae bacterium | reverse complement strand
CTATGCTGCATAGCAGCATTCTCATGTGCCCTGACGACATGCCACGATTTTGCTTTGCAAATATCGTGGCGATACCTCAGTAAGCCGAAGGCGAAGGATGAGTTTATGCAACGCAAGCAAAAATCACGAAGCCGAGAGAGGAAGAGCGCTTTGATGCGTAGCATCATTCTAATGCGCTCTGACGATGTGCCACGATTTTGCTTTGCAAATATCGTGGCGATACTGCTGAAGGCGCCGTTTTCGTGATAGTTTTGGTCTTCGGGAGCGACAAATTAGGAGTAAAATAATGAAATTTATCGACGCATGCATAAAGTATAAACGTTTCTTCGCCGCCGGTCTTGTTGGCCTCATGATTATCGGTATGACTGCCGGTGCATCGGCACAGTTTGCACCTGCAGACAATCCTGAGATGAATGTCAAAAAGGACTTCACCGATGAAAGCGAAAATAAAAAGCTGAATAAACTGTTGGAATCTTATTATAAATATTATGATGCTGGTGATACGGACAATCTTCAGAAAATAGCATATCCGATTTCCGATTCAGAGATTTCCTACATTAAGATGATGTCAGCATACATAGATTCCACTGATATTACTGCAGTATATTCAAAGCAGGGACTTGATGATTCCCTTATGGTTTCAGTATGTATAGAAACTACTTTCACAGGACAGAGCACCAAGGCTCCAGGCCTTGATTTCTTCTATGTAAGTTATGATAAGGACAAGAAATTATATATTGATAATCTCTATTCTACATTTAATGTCCAGAACAGTGAAAATGAGATGGATCCTTCGATTACTGCCCTGATTTCAGAGTATGAGAGACAGGATGATGTGGCAGCGCTTCAGAGCAAACAGCAGAAGAAATATGAAGCTGCAATTGAGAGTGATCCTACCCTTGATACGCTTATGACTACGACATTCCCTGCTGTTACGAGTACATGGGCTGTCAATTATCAGACCAGTCTTGCGCAGAAGAAAGCTGAGGATAAGGCAGCTGCAGATAAGGCTGCTCAGGATGCAGCTGATGCTGCAAAGGCCGCTGAGGATCAGAAGGCACAGGAGGCCGCCGCATCTGAAAGACAGCAGGCAATGGATAATGCGACACAGCTGATTACAGCAGGAAAAGTAAATGTCCGTGAAAGTGCAGGGGAGGATGCGAGCGTATTAGGACAGCTTGACTGCGGTATGACCGTTTCAAAATTCTCTGACGAGGGTGACTGGAGCAAGATTGATTTTTATGGTAAAGACGGATATGTAAAGACGCAGTATCTTACCAGCACGACATCTACGGATTCAAGAGAAGTTACGCTTACTTCCACAATCAATGTCCGCTATGAGATGGATGAAAATGCAACGAAGCTTACTGTAGCGTCAGCAGGCACTACAATAAAGGTTGATGCAGATTATGCAAATGGCTGGAGCAAGGTCGAGGTCGATGGGCAGGCAGGCTTTGCAAAGACCGAGGTATTAAAATAATGTCTGAAGAAAATGGAACCAGAATAAATAAATTCATTGCTGATTCAGGTCTTGCATCCAGAAGAAAAGCCGACGAATTGATTGCAAACGGGCTCATTACGATTAATGACCGAATTGCCGTCAACGGTGACAGGGTATTTCCGGACGACAAGGTTTGTTATGGAAAGAAAGTATTGACAAGGGAGGAGAAAAATATTCTCCTCCTTTTCAATAAGCCGAAGGGCATCGTCTGCACGGCTGCAGAAGAGGAAGAAAATAATATTGTAAAATACATAAATTATCCTGAGCGAATCTATCCAATAGGTCGTCTAGACAAGGATTCACATGGCCTCATTCTGATGACGAACAGAGGAAATTTTTTTAACGACATCGTAAAGGCGCGCTACCGTCACGAGAAGGAATATGTGGTAAAGCTCACGAGACCTTATGATGAGAAATTCCTGCGTCAGATGAGCAGGGGCGTTTATCTTGAAGAACTTGGAAAGAAAACAAGGCCCTGCATGGTAAAGCCTGTTTCAGAAAAGTCCTTTAATATTATTCTGACTGAGGGGCTGAACAGGGAAATCCGAAGAATGTGCGAGGCTCTGGGGTATAGAGTTGCCGATCTCTGCAGAATCCGAATTATGAATCTTAGGCTCGACGGCATCAAAGAGGGTGAATATAGGGATATCACCGAGTCTGAGAAAAATGAGCTTGAGAAGCAGATAGGGAAGAAGCTATGGTAACAGATGAAATTTCTGCCTTAAAAGAGAAGACAGATTCAATAATAAATTCAAAGGATTCAAAGGCTGCCGGCGAGCTCATCGAAGCTCTTCGCAAGGAAATCCTGCACGCCAATGATTTATATTATAATCATGACAATCCTGAAATATCTGATTATGAATATGACATGAAGCTTGAGGACCTGAAGGCACTTGAAGCAGCATTTCCTGAATTTTATGACAGGAATTCTCCGTCCTTAAATGTCGGCGGCAATGCGCTTCGTACAGCAGGCGTGCTTGTAAAGCATAATGTCCCAATGCTTTCACTTCTCGATGTATTCTCAAAAGAGGAGATTTCTTCATTTGTCCGTGAAATGCGTGAGCAGTTTACGAATCCGGAATTTGTCGTCGAGTACAAGATCGACGGACTTTCCATGACGCTCCGCTATGAAAAGGGCAGGCTTGTGATGGCAGAGACCCGAGGCGACGGCATTGAATTTGGTGAAGATGTCACGGCAAATGCCTTTGTGATTCCGGATATAAAGAAGACGCTCGAGGGAGACAATATTCCTGACTACCTTGAAATAAGAGGCGAGGTCTACATGGAAAAAGAGGCCTTTGACAAAGTAAATGCCGAGCAGGAAAAGGAAGGAAAGACGCTCTTCCAGAATCCAAGGAATTGTGCAGCAGGAACACTCCGCCAGCTTGATCCTGCCATCGTAAAAAAGCGCGGGCTTTCCATGTTCATATTTAATCTTCAGGAAGTGAAGGGCATGGCATTCAAGACGCATACCGAGGCCTATGATTTTATGCATTCGCTTGGCATCAGGACGATTGAAAATTATAAGGTCTGCCACACGGAAGAAGAGGTAATCGCCGCAATCGACGCTATTGCAGAAGACAGGGAGCGTCTTCTATATGATATCGATGGCGCTGTCGTCAAATTAAATTCATTTGAAGAAAGAGCTATTTTAGGAAATACTTCCAAAGTTCCGCGCTGGGCAGTTGCATATAAATATCCGCCTGAAGAAAAAGAAGCAGTAATAAAAGATATTGAGCTTACGGTTGGACGTACAGGCAGGATTAATCCGACGGCAGTATTTACGCCGGTCCGCCTCTGCGGCACCACGGTTTCAAGGGCGACGCTTCACAACCAGGATTTCATAAATAAGCTTGGCATCGGAATCGGGGACACGGTATTAGTCTATAAATCAGGTGAGATCATTCCCAAAATTAAGTCTGTTGTAAAGGGAAAAAGGCCTGAAGGCGTCGAGACATTTAAGATGCCTGACACCTGCCCGGTCTGCGGCTCTCCGCTTTTCAAAGATCCGGGCACAGCAGACGTAAAGTGCACATCAGCTACCTGCCCAGCGCAGCGTCTCAGAAATATTATCAATTTTGTGAGCCGCGATGCGATGGACATCAAGGGTCTTGGAGATGTCTATATCGAGAAGCTCATTGACAAGGGATTTTTGAATGACGTCTCGGATATCTATACGCTGAAGGACAGAAAGGCAGCCCTTGTAGATCTTGGCATTATCGGAAAAGAGAAAAATACGGAGAAGCTTCTTTCTGCTATCGAAGAGTCAAAAAATAATCCGCCAGAGAAGCTCCTGACCGGCCTTGGCATAAATAATGTCGGAAAAAATGCCGCGCGCGATATCATGAAACATTTTAAATCGATGGATGCACTTGAAGAGGCGGCGCTTGCGGACGACTTCTCGGATAAAATTCAGGAAGTCGAAGACATCGGCGAAATCACAGCAAAGAGTATTCATGAATATTTCTCTGTCGCTGAAAATAGGGAATTGGTTAACCGGCTCAAGAAATATGGTGTGAACACTTTCATCGCAGAGGAAAGTGCACCGGCAGGAGATGAGTTTGCCGGCAAGACCTTCGTCATCACAGGAACCCTTCCTACCATGTCACGTGCTGAAGCCTCAGACTTTATCACCTCGCATGGCGGCAAAGTCACCGGATCAGTTTCAAAGAAAACGGATTACCTTGTCGCTGGCGAAAATGCAGGGAGCAAGCTTACGAAAGCGCAGGCACTTGGCTTGCCAATTATCAGCGAAGACGAACTCAAGGGTATGTTGTAATTTACGCCTCTGGTGAAAAACGTTTCTGCGTGGTGCGGTCCGTTGCGTGGGCAAAATTACGCAAAGTGCCACCACCGACATTTAATTTACGCGCCGCCTTTATGCGCCGTCCAGGCGCGTTCGGCTAGATTTGCCATCCGTGGCAAATCTGCGCTTGTGAACATGCACT
>ONHZ01000039.1 GCA_900317755.1 uncultured Lachnospiraceae bacterium | reverse complement strand
GATTTGGAGATGACTTTTCGGGTCCTTGTTGCAAAGTTTCAGACTACCCCGCTCAGGTTCCATGTAAAGGATAGTATGGCAGTTGATGACGGGATGCTAAAGGACTACGGGCAGGGTGAGCAATACGTGTATATCTTTTATGGAAAGAAGAATCTTGACTTCATTGAATATAAAAATTTAATTAATTTTCAGCAGGAAAAGATAACTGATCAGTATAATGTTGGCGGTATATTTTTACAGCCGGACGCTCCAAAAAGTGATAGCGACACGCTGTATTACGACATCGTATCAAGTGATGATGGCACAAATTATGGTGAACTCGAAATTGATTTGCTTACAAGCTATAATGTTTTGAATTATTATTGGTATATTGACAAACTACCGGCAAAGAAATAGCGGAAATTTACAAGTAATAGTGTGTTAATTTATCATTGGTATGTTGACAAACTACCTTCGAAGAAATAGCGGGATTATTCCTGAGAAAGGGGAATGAATTTGATTACATCAATAAATGAACTTTCAGCAAAAAGCGTTCATGTGCTTGCATGGCCTTTTTCTTTTGATACAGATGGCACGAAACGTGGCTTTGAGAAATTCGAAAAGAAGATAAAGAAGGCTGGCTGGGAAAACACAGGGCTTTCAGATGGCCTTTCGATGCCTGATCGGAATGACGATATTGATGCATTTAAAAGCACATTTGCTTTGAGGCAGTCTTTGAGTGACCAGGCCCGTGAGATGCTTTTTTCGAAGCATTCGATTCAGAAAACATACAAATATTCCAGGCTTTTCGTTGAGGATGGCGGCATAAAGAAGCCTGCACTTTTCTATTTTAAGACGCCTGAGAATACAGAATATTTTCTTCCAATCACAGGACTTTCACTCCAGCTGTTTGCCTATGGCGTGGGAATTCTGATGATGGAAATCATCCTTCCGGATGAGAAGAAATTTTCACTTGAGAATGATTCTAGACTTGTTGATATTTCTGGTAATGTCACAAAGTTCACTGCTACGATGAAGGAATCGGAAGCTTTGAAGATGATTTCTGATATTGAGACGTTCGCTCCAGTGGTCGGCCTTGACAGCATCCCGGATGACTTTTCAAAGGCAATACTTCCGCTTGAAATCGGCGTCATAGATGCGAGAACAGGGGCAAAATATGCCACATCCTTCCAGGACATTGTCGACAATATCAACTCACTTTCTAAGGACTTTGACGGGCACAAGTTTAATCAGAAAAACCTTCGTGACATTGAAGGAGAACTTCAAAATGGTGCTGCTTTCTACCAGAATATTGTGCTTTCCGGCGTCCTCAATGCAAAGGAATGGGAAGTAAAGGGCAAGGCGAAAAAACATGATGACGGCGGATTCAAGGTAAAGGCACTCGCTGGCAGCAGGTTGTTTTCGATGTCGGTTTCAACTGCTGCAGATTCTTCAAGCCCTGTTGCAAAGAATAATAAAGCTGGTAAGAATTTGCAGAATGCTGAAGCAAAGGTTGAAGAGAATGCTGAGTACTTGGAGACTGAGCTCGTTCCTGGTGAGGAGCTTCTGAAAAAGATAATAAAGTCAGGTGACAGCAAAGATGAGAGAAGACAAGCCCTTCAGGAATTTCTTGGACTCGATGCGTTCGTGCTTTCGCTTTCCATGGCGAAGGCAGCGGGCATAGAGAAGTTTGCTTCTCTTTCAAATGAAATTAGAAATATTCCAGAAGAAAAAGTGAACTCCACTGCAGAGAGAAGCGAAGCAGATTCCATCATAAGTAACCTGTTTTCTATCTACAGGAAAAATATGCTATTGCCTGCTGTTTCCACAAAGGAAAATGCGAATGAATTATACTTCGGACTGAATGATTATTTTGGAACTCAGGATGCGCTGAAGGAATTTGAGACAGGTGTACTTCCAGCAAGGGAATCCAAAGAAGCAGTTTCAGATTTCTCAATGAATGTATTTATCCTGATTTTTGAAATTATTCTTGTCACACTTATATGCGGAAGCGTTCTTCCAGGAGGCGCAAAGGTATTCTTTGTAATCGTTTCAATTGTGGTTGCATTTTTCCTGAAGGAAATCGCAGCGCTGCTCTCATCACTCAAGAAATATTTAAGTGAGCACGTGCACATTGATTTCAAGAAATAATCGCATTGAAAACGGGCATTAATTAGTATAAAATAATAACTAAAACTCGATGAAAGGTATTTATTTTAGATTATGAAACTTGGTATTGTCGGACTGCCCAACGTCGGAAAGTCCACGCTTTTTAATTCACTCACGAAGGCAGGCGCACTTGCTGCAAATTATCCTTTTGCTACGATAGACCCGAATGTTGGAATCGTGCCGGTTCCGGATGAGAGACTCCAGAAGCTCGGAGAGATGTACCACTCAAAGAAGGTCACTCCGGCTACGATCGAATTCGTAGATATTGCAGGTCTTGTAAAGGGTGCATCAAAGGGCGAGGGTCTTGGAAACCAGTTCCTTGCAAATATACGTGAATGCGATGCGATTATTCATGTGGTCCGCTGTTTTGATGATGCAAATATCGTACACGTAGAAGGTTCGGTAGATCCAAAGCGTGATATTGAGACAATCAATCTCGAATTACTTTTCTCAGATATGGAAATTCTTGAGAGACGCTGGGGCAAGGTTGGAAAGCAGTCGAAGATGGACAAATCTTTAAAGAAAGAGGCTGACCTTCTTGAGCGCTTAAGACCTTTTCTTGAAGAAGGAAAGCTGGCAAAACAGTTCGAGTGCAAGGACGAAGAAGAGCAGAAGCTCTTTGACGGCTACAATCTTCTCACTGCAAAGCCTGTTATCTATGCGGCAAATGTTGCAGAGGACGATATCAAGGATGACGGTGCATCGAATGACTATGTCAAGGCAGTCAGGAATTATGCTGAGACGGACGGAAGCTCTGTATATGTAGTTTGTGCTGAGATCGAAGCCGAGATCTCTGAGCTCGATGATGATGAGAAGCAGATGTTCCTTGAAGACGAAGGACTTTCAGAGAGCGGTCTTGACAGACTGATTAAGGCAAGTTATTCACTGCTTGGACTTATTTCCTTCCTGACATGCGGCGAAGATGAGTCAAGAGCCTGGACGATAAAGAAAGGCACGCTTGCACCTCAGGCAGCAGGAAAGATTCACTCCGATTTCGAGCGAGGCTTTATCTGCGCTGAGACTGTTCCTTTTGAGACACTTGTCGAGTGCGGTGGAATGAGCAAGGCAAAGGAAAAAGGCTTAGTACAGCTCAACGGCAAGGAGTACGAAGTCAAAGATGGCGACGTTATATTGTTCAGGTTTAACGTCTGATTAATTATTAGTTTTAACGACAGGAGGCAGAAATGAAGTGCCCTTTTTGTGGAAGTGACAACAACCATGTCATAGATTCAAGGCCGGCAGAGGATGACAATTCCATCCGCCGCAGAAGGATTTGTGATGACTGCAAGAAGCGTTTCACTACATACGAGAAAATCGAGACGATACCGCTCATTGTCATAAAAAAGGACAATACGCGTGAGCAGTTTGACCGCTCAAAGATTGAATCCGGCGTGCTTCGTGCCTGCCATAAGAGACCTGTTTCAGCAGCCCAGATTACAAAGCTCGTTGATGATGTCGAGACAGAGGTCTTCAATAAGGAAGCAAAGGAAATTCCAAGCTCTGAGATCGGTGAACTCGTCATGGATAAGCTTAAAGATGTCGATCCGGTAGCCTACGTCAGATTTGCATCAGTCTACAGGGAGTTCAAGGACGTGAATACATTCATGAACGAACTCAAGCTCATGCTTTCCCAGGAAGATAAGAATAAGAGTGAGGCATAAGTGATTTTTTTGTGAAGCCACTAAATTTTATTCATTAGCATCCGATAAAAATGATATAAGAAATTAAAGCAAAGGTTTGGCAATGAATATTTCAGGAATTCGCTCAATAGGGAGCTCATACAACAGCATATCGAGTCAGAGCGCTACAAGACGGGTTTCTGATGCAGATCTTCAGAAGATAAACGGTCAGGCGCAGTCTGATAGCTTAAATGAACGTGACAGTCAGAGGCAGTCAGCTGAAGCTTTGAAAAAGGCAAAGGCAAAGCAGACCTTTGGCATTTATGATTTCGATGCACAGTACAAGCCGGATGCCAAATTCGTAGATGAAGGTCAGAAGCTTGATGTGAAGGCTCTTGAGACAAGGGTTTCAGATATTCAGAAGGAAGAGCTTCAGAATGAGTACAAGCTTTTCGTTGGACCGTCTCCTGCAGACCAGAATGCAAATTCTGGCAATGTTTCAATGAGAGGCGCAGAGAATTTCGACTTTTGAGTTGCAACTTAATAATTGAATTTTTATATCCGCCGGGTTTTCAGAAGTGACTGCCCGGCGGATTTGATTTTACAGTTCACACATAAAAAACAGGATGGATGATGCATGCTTGCATGCATGAATCCTTCCTGTTTTTTATGTAGGGAGCGCCATTTCATGAGTAATTTCACTGCGTAGCAGTGGGAGAGTTTGCGAAGCAAACGTAAATTACGAATGAAATAGCGCGTGAACTGTAAAATTATCGCAGCCTTGACATAAGAACCCAGCCGTTGTAAATTATTACAGTATGTGCAATGACGCATTTACGTAGCTGTCATAAATTTATTATGATTTGACAGAGTAATAATTATTTAAGGAGCATTATTATGAAATTAGCAATTGGTTCAGATCATGCCGGATATGAAATGAAGGAAGAGATAAAGAAGTACCTCGAAGAAAAGGGCTACGAAGTAAAAGATTACGGCACGAATTCTACGGAGAGCTGCGATTATCCTGAGTTCGGCGAAAAGGTCGGCCGTGCAGTAGCTAGCGGCGAATGTGAGGAAGGCGTTCTCGTATGCGGTACAGGAATTGGCATCAGCCTTGCTGCAAACAAGGTTAAGGGCATCCGTGCAGCAGTCTGCTCTGAACCTGTTTCGGCACGTCTTGCCAAGCAGCATAATAATGCAAACATCATCGCCTTCGGTGCGAGAATCGTTGGCATGGAAGAGGCAAAGGGAATCGTTGATGCATTTCTTTCTGCTGAATTCCTTGGCGGCCGCCATGAGAAGCGAGTCAACATGATTTCTGATATTGAGAATCGCGGATGATGAATCTCTGCAAATCAGCACATAATATGTAATAGAAAATAATTTCTGCATTGTTATCATAAAAATGCAAAAATAGAGGAGAAAATAATGATAGATCCAAGATATGATACACAGCTTCTGCTTGAGCCAGTTGATGGGGAAGAACTCGACCCAGATGAGATTCATGATTACATCGAGGAAAATATTCCTGGAAATGAACTTCTCTGTGTTGGAGATGAGGATCTCGTAAAGCTTCACTTTCATACGAATACGCCATGGAAGGTTCTTGAATACTGTGCGACCAAGGGCGAATTCTACGACATCGTCGTTGAAGATATGGACAGACAGACAAGGGGTCTGAAGGGTTAATGCTTGAGTTTATCAAGATAAGTATTGAATTCTATCTGATTTTTACATTTGTGTATACCTGTGTCGCATTCATTCGGATGTATGCGACTGAAAGCTATGCAAATGATAAGAAAAAGGGACGGGAACGGCTTAAGAAGCTTATGAGTGAAGGCCGTCTTAAGCAGATGCCGGTCTATACGATTGCTGACATCCGTGAAAACAGGCGGTATGAATCAGTCCGTCTTTCTTATTTTCCAAATGACACTGGAAAGAAAAACAGGGCAATCATTGTGCTTCCGGGAGGCGGTTACGCGCACCTATGCACGGCGCAGGAGGGCTACCCTGTCGCAGCAAGACTGAATGAGCTGGGATATTCTGCTTTCATATTGGAATACAGGACCGGCTTTGGAAATACGAAGCATGCGCCGATGCATGACCTCGCGCAGGCAGTGAAATTCATCGAAGAACATCAGGACGAATTCAATGTCACGATAGAAGATTATATTCTGATTGGCTTTTCTGCCGGTGGAAATCTTGCCGGCATTTTCGGAACGGAAGAATGGGGCTATAAAAAATACGGCGTGAAAAAGCCCGGAAGCTTGATTTTAGGCTATCCCTGGACAAATATTAATCACTGGATGACGCATCCGTACTGGAATGTCTGGGAGGGACTATTTGGCATCTGGACATCTGAAAGGGGAAACCTTTTCCTGTTTGGACCGGGCATGAATTTCATAAAAGAAAACCGGGATTCAGTATGCGTGCAGAAATGGATCACGAAGGATTATCCGAAAACATATATGTTTTCTGGCAGCGACGATATTTTAGTTCCAAGCGGCTCACATACGGACATCCTGGCAAACACGATGAATAAATTTGCCATTCCATTGATGTATGACCGGTTTTATCGTGTGCCGCATGGCGTAGGACTTGGAGAAAGAACGCCTGCTGAAGGCTGGCTTGACCGCGCGATTAAGTTTGCAATGTCTCCAGATCCGAGACAGGTGATGAATCTGCATTTAGAAGAGGTCGATGAAAAGCTGGCAGATACGGCAGCAAAAACTATTGATGATTATTTTGCCGCAGATGAGTGATATGTCAGAAGACACTTTGCTTGAGATTTTGTCTTGTAGTTAATTCATTAATTTTCTGAAAAATTAATAAAAAATTAATAGTTATTTCACAAATTTTTGTGTATAATTAATGTATATGCGTAATGAATCGGTTTTCCCATGTATGTGAAGATGCAGATGGTTTATACGCATTGATTATGAATATTATGTATAGGCCCATGATATGTTTTCTGGGCTGAAGAATACGGCTATCAACTTATTATTTTATAGTTTGTAGCTTAAAAAGGGGAGATTTTTTTGATAAGAAATAAGCAGACCAAAAAGGATCAACTGGCTGCTGAATATGCGAGGGCTGCGGCGGATGGAGCCCTTCGGTCGGAATTTATGAGGCAGACAGACGCGGCTTCCAATAATGGCAGCTGGACAAGAGGAGATACAGGTGAAGAAGGCACCTGGCAGAACAGCAGGATTTCCGAACACGAGGAGAAGGACACCTGGAAGAAAGAGACAGGGGTAGAGGTAGAAGAGGTTGTTTCTGAAAAGGAAATGGATGTCAGGAAGACAGTTCGTGAAGCTTCGCAGCAGACAGAAACAGTTGATGAACAGACAGACGATGTTCAGGTTCAGACAGATTCGGCAGAAAATGTTTCTGAAGAGATGACTGGTGAATCAAAATACGGTCTTGTTCCTTCGGGGAATCTCATTGATGAAGATGATATGAGACACCTTGCATCCATTCAGGAAGAATTTTCCCAGGCGATGGATCCTATTCTCCGTCTCTATAATGCAGCAATGAATGTGACAGCGACCCGTATGTCTATTATCAAGGACGAGTTCAAGTTCCGTGGCAAGAGGAATCCGATCCACCACATCGATACCAGACTGAAGTCATCAGACTCTATTCTTCATAAGCTTGAGAAGAAGGGTTTTGAGCTTTCGATAAATTCTATGGCAAACAATATCTATGATATTGCCGGCGTCCGTGTCATCTGCTCATACATAAAGGATGTTTACCTTGTACGAGACAGAATTCTTGACCAGGATGATCTCGTCATCATGGAGATCAAGGATTATATTGAGAATCCGAAGCCGAATGGCTACAGGAGTCTTCATATGATAGTCCGTGTGCCGGTTTACTTCATGAATAAGAAGCAGATGGTTCCTGTTGAGATTCAGATTCGAACCGAGGCCATGGACATGTGGGCTTCATTGGAGCATGACATCAAGTACAAGAGTCTTTACCAGGACATCGGTGTTGATTTCACATCCGAGCTTCTCGAGGCGAGCCAGCTTATTTATAAGGCCGAAGAGAAGATGGAATACATGAATGACATTCTTGAAGAGTGACATTTAAATGTGCCCGGCATATAATGAGAGTAATGAATTGTTATTATGATTAAAGACAATATTTCAGTTTTTGATTTTTCACACCAGTATGATTATTTAAGAGAGCAGGCGGATTATTATTCCGACTGCTCTTTGATTTCGGGGACGAATGCATACTGTTCGGATGAGGCGGCAGAGCAGCTTCGGGAGGAAGTCAACAAGGCATTAGTGATAGAAAAAAATAATCCCAAGGCTCCACTGGACGCAGATGGCAGCTGGGAGAAGTTAGAAACTATGCCGGCCGGCATCCATTTCATTGATTCAGGTAACTATCATTATATGTCCCTATTCTTTCTCGAGCGGATACCGACGGATTTTACGCTTCTCCTCATCGACAATCATACGGATATGAATGAGAATGCCTTTGGCGACATTCTTTCATGCGGTAACTGGGTGAGAAAGGCGCTTGAGACCCTGCCGCACTTGAAAAAAGTCGTGATGCTTGGTGTGAAGCCACAGTATTTTCAGGAGATGAAGGAGAGCCTTACTTCAGAGGGAGAATTAGCTGAAAATCCTGAAAGTGAAAACGAATTATTTTTTATAAATGAACCTGCAAATAAAGAAAAACAATTTTCGATAAAGTATGGCGGAAATAGCTCTGTTGTTAAGATAATTTATGCAAGCTCAATAAATGAGATTTCTAAAGGACTCATTGATACCGGTTCGATTTATGTCAGCCTCGACAAGGACGCCCTATCTGAAGGATACGCTGTTACAGACTGGGATCAGGGTGAACTGTCGCTGGACGATATCAAGCACATTTTCGCTGAACTAAATCAGCATCATATTCTTGGGATTGACATCTGCGGAGATACGAAGGCAGGGGCTTCGCTAAATCATGATATTAATTCTAAGATCATTCCTTACATTGATATGTACCCAGAATCCTGGACACATGAAATTGGTCAAACAGAACATACGGATGCTTCCCGATATTTTACAGGAGGCATCCATTTTGTTTTCTTCTGAATACGGTGATTATTATAGTATTCCATATATTCATCAACTGCTTTGGAAAAGATATCAAATGATGGGAAATCATCCTCATATCCATAATACATCTCATTCTTCATCCTTCCGAAGAATGTCTCCATTATACAGTTGTCGTAGCAGTTGCCCTTCCTTGACATCGACTGTGTTATGCCGTGCCTGGAAAGTAAATCACGATACTCTTTATGCTGGTATTGCCATCCCTGGTC
>ONHZ01000066.1 GCA_900317755.1 uncultured Lachnospiraceae bacterium | reverse complement strand
TAAGAAGCGTTTTCGCTCCCAACGCTGGCTTTTGCCTTTGCCAATGCCCGTTAGTTGTGTTTTATATCCTTATATGGTGTTAGCATTTTCAGTGTCTCTTTTCTTTTATGCTTTATCATATCGTATTTTATTTATTAGCATGTCAGAAAACCAATTTCTGTCTGGGGAAAATATTATTTCGTATTACATTCTCCTGTCACGTCTTCGACCTTTGTAAATACCTTCTGCGTCTGACTGCCGAAGCCAATGAACACGCCCTGCTTCTTTTCAAAAGCCTCTGAAGCAGTCGTATTGACACTTGTCACGTGCCAGGTGTATTAATAATTGCAACATTTCCTGCCCTGTATGCTGCCATAAGATTTGGAACACCAATGACAGACTCAGGATTGAAACAGAGCGGGTCAAGATATTCGTCGCTAAGCCGCCTGTAAATGGCGCCGACCTTCTCCGGTCCTTTATTTCCACGATAATAAACGCAGTTGTTCTCAACATAAAGATCTGAACTCTCAGCAAGGACTGCCCTCACGGGCGCCCTTGCCTTGTATGAAACATACATTAAATCAATTGTGTTTTTTGTCAAGATAAGAAATAATTAAAAAAACTTAATGTAAGAAATTATTTTCCTATTGAGATTCATCAGTTGAAAATGCCCTTATTTCTGATAAATTCAACCGGCATTTTTCTGCCTGTCCAAAGTTCAAAAGATTTTGCCCCCTGAAACAGAAGCATATCCTTTCCATTAAAAAATGGTGACCCGGCATTCTCCGCTTCCTTTAATAATGTGGTCTTTTCAGGATGATAAATAATGTCTGAAACAATAAGGCTTTTTCTAAGAAAATTTTCCGGAACAAGCGAATTTTCATCAGAACCCATGCCGACGTTCGTGGCATTTAAGAGCAAAGCACTTTCAGCAATTGATTTTTTCAGCGATACGTCGTCCTTCATGTCTATGACTTCAACGTGGCAGTCTGTTTCTGAATTCACTCTTTCTGCAAACTCTTCTGCCCGCTTAAATGTCGCGCTCTTCCTCTGGAAAATAGCAATATGCTTCACCCCTCTTACTGCCATTTCTGCAGCAATGGATGTTGCGGCACCGCCTGCACCTAAAAGCGTCACTGTCTCACCCTTTACATCAAAGCCATGGTCGAGAAGTGAGTCATAAAAGCCTGCCCCGTCTGTGGATGTGCCATACAGTTTCCCATCCTCGTATGTGATGGTATTTACCGCCCGGCATAGCATCGACACCTTTGAAAGTTCATCAATATAGGGAAGACATGAAATCTTAAGCGGCATCGTAAGATTGCAGCCGCGGAAATTCAGTATCTTAAGAGAGGAAAGCGCCTCACCTATTTCATCGCTTTTCACATCAAATGCCAGGTATACAAAATCCAGGCCTTCATGCGCAAAAGAAAGATTGTGCATGATCGGAGAAAGAGAATGCTTTACAGGACTTCCGAGAAGGCAGATGAGTCGGGTGGAACCTGAAATACGTTCTATTGTAAAATTATTATTTTCCATCATGTCACTACTATTCTGCTTTTACGCCCTAAGATAAATTTACTTCGTTCCACTCGTGTAAGTTCCGCTGATTTCACCTGATGAAATAATCCCATATTGCTTATCGAGTTCTTTCCGGATTTTTTTCTCATCCGCCTGAGGCAGATCGAGGCTGCCAGGCAGAGATGCCGCATCAGCACTATTCTTTAATGCATACACATAAACGTTGTAGGTATGCGTTCCTGATGGCGGATAAGGTCCGACATAATTTGCCTTGTCAGCACCCAACGCAAGAGAAGTATCCGTAACAACCGTCTTCCAATGAAGCCAGTTGTTCCCATCCGGGTCAATCATATAGATGGCATAGCAGCTCGCTCCATCTACCTTGTCAAAAGTGATGGCAGGTGAATAATTCAGGCCATAAACCGTATTTGTTATGATTGTATCCCAGATACCATTGTGTAAATTTTCTGAAGAAATAGTAATATCAGACACCTTTACATCCTCCTTCTTGTAGCTGTTTACAAAAACATCCGAAATGATAGCCACGACGATCATAATGACAGCCATAATGACAAGTATTATGATGAGTCTCTTGCTTGAATATTCTTTTACATTCGCCGATTTGCTTTGAAAATCCATGCGAAGTATCTTCTCCGCTTCCTCAGATAAATCAGACTTTCCATCAGAGCCTGAATAATAATCAGAGGCTGATGAAGATGCCTTACCTGAATGCAGATATTCTTCCGGATCAAAATCCGACCCTGTTCCTGACATTTATCTCCCTCACAAAATACGCATGCACGGCCTGACATAAATGATGTTAAGCGCAATGCGGTGATGTCAAATTAAATTGAATGATTCTCAACAGCTTTCAGCAATATCGTAAAGAAGCTTCTCTGTATCGTCCCAGCCAAGGCAGGCATCTGTAATCGACTGTCCGTATGTCTGGTGGTCAGAAATCTTCTGATTGCCCTCGACTAAGTAGCTCTCAATCATGACACCCTTAACGAGGCTTCGTATGCATGGAGAAACGTTTCTGTTGTGAAGGACTTCCTTTACGATACGAATCTGCTGCTTGAACTGCTTGCCGGAATTTGAATGGTTCGCATCGACGATTGTGGCAGGATTTACGATGTCCATCTTCTCGTACATTTCCTTAAGCCGGATAATGTCTTCATAATGATAATTCTGAGTGGTATTGCCATGCTTTGAAACAGCACCACGAAGAATCGTATGGGCAAGAGGATTTCCGCTCGTCTCTACTTCATATCCAGCGAAGGAAAAATGATGTGGGTGCTGGGCAGCATATACGGAATTCAGCATGACTGAGAAATCGCCACTGGTAGGATTCTTCATTCCGCTCGCTACATCAAAGCCTGAAACCGTAAGCCTGTGGTGCTGATCTTCTACTGAACGGGCACCGATTGCGACATAAGAAAGAAGGTCCTCAACATAAGGCCAGTTCTCAGGATAAAGCATCTCATCTGCAGCTGAAAGACCTGTCTCACGAATGGCACGAATCTGCATGTGACGCATTGCAATAATGCCCTCAACCATGTCCGGAGCCTTTGTAGGGTCCGGCTGTGAAGCGATACCCTTGTAGCCCTCGCCTGTTGTACGAGGCTTATTTGTATAGATTCTCGGAACGATCAGAACCTTGTCCTTTACCTTATCATTTACGACTGCAAGCTTATTAATATATTCTATAACAGCATCTTCATTATCTGCCGAACAGGGACCTATGATAACTAAGAATCTGTCATCCTTTCCTGTAATTACATTTGCAATTTCCTTGTCTCTTTCAAGCTTCACCCTTGTAAGCTCATTTCCAAGTGGATACTCCTTCTTAATCTCCTCAGGTGTAGGAAGTTCCCTGATGTATTTGAAACTCATGAATCTATTTCTCCTTTGAAATTATTTTAATCAGCAGGCGGACCGCTGTTTCGCCGCAGTACCTGACTGACAATTTTAGCGCAACGTTATTATTTTATTATTTTTTTCGCAAGATGTAAACATTTTATTGAATTTTGTATGGGATTTTTTCTGATTTTAAGAAACTGTGACCGTATCGCCTCATCCGTCGCCCCAAGTGCCTTCCTCGTGCCGATTTCCCTTGTCCGCTCTGTCACGGAGACAAGCATAATGTTCATAACACCTATTCCGCCTACGACAAGGGCTATTCCCGCGATTATTGCTATAGCGATCGTCACCATCCGTAGCAACTGATAAAAAAGTGAAAGCATTGTTCCGTAAGTAATGACTGATACATTGTCTGGCCTACTGCCTTTTTATAATCGGTACCGAAAAGTGAGATGGCTGTAGCCTTTGAAAGAAGACAGCTCATCCTGCCTTCATCGAAATCGGATTCAGAGAGCATCTGTCCTGCAAGGATCTTTATTTTCATCCTTGAAGGTAGCTGCCAGTTCATGAATCATATCTGCAGAAATGTAATCGCTATCCTGCATCTTGGTAGATTCCTTAGTTCCAAACGTGAGCCCGTCTGTATTCAGGGATGCAATATCATCCGCCGAAAGCTCATCATCTGCTGAACGTGAACGCACCATGATGAAAATATCATTCGCACCTAGAGACTGCATCATTTCATAGACAGATCCGGCACCTTTTCAGAATAATTTAACTTTTTGCCGTTTTCATCCTTCTTTGTCTTCTGAAGAAAAACATAATTCGAACCATTTTCATCCGTATATACAGCCTCATAAGGCACAGACAGTGTATTTTCAGATTGGTCAGTCACAATACTCACTGAGGCATTCATGCCGAGACGCAGCCTGTCATTTTCATCATCAAGCGTAATCGTAATAGAAAATGTAGCATTATCACTTGAAGAAGTAGAGGTAAGTGAGGAAAGTGATGAAAACGAAGAATTTGAAAGCATAGAATTCATGTCAAAAAGGCTGTTCTGACTGGCATCTGCCTTTGGCGAAACAAAAGTCACAGTTCCCGTAAGCTCATCATCTCTCGTCGCATCTGTCTTCACTACAGCCTTCATCCCTTTCTGTACATCTGGTATATCATATTCTGAAACTGTAGCCTCAACATAGAAATGGTCGGTATCCTCCACCATCACAGCCGTACCGCCAAGATAAGTCTGCCCCTGTGTCACATTAATTTCTGTGACAGTTCCAGCACTCTTCGCTGTTATCGTTGCTGCATCTACCCTTTCCTGAAGAGAATTTACCTGCCTTTGTATCGTATTAATAGCAGCATTTACAGAAGTATCGTAGCTTGAAAGTGAATCTTCAGAAAGACTGCTCAAGTACTGCTCTGTACCACCAACAGCATTAAATGCAGCCTGCTTTGCATCATAATCATTTTTCCTTACCTCCAGATCTGCCTGTATGGAGGCGATATCCTGCGCAAGCTTCACAGCATTTTCATCAGTTTCCGATGCGCCATCCTGTGAAAGATAATTTTTCAGCTGTTCCTGCTTTTCATTCAATATCGTCTGCGTATCCGTATAAAGCTGCTGGGCTAAGAGAACCTCTTCCTCAGTCACAACACTGCCCGAATTCTGAAGATTCTCCATATTCTGCTTGTTCTGGTTGTAATTATCATGCCTCGTCTTTTTATCCTTCTCCAGGGACGCAATCTGACTATTTAAATCCTTGATCTCATTCTCATATGAAGAAGCATCAAGTTTGCAAAGTACCTGACCTTCCCCTACTACATCACCTACTGCAACATCTACTGATTCAACTACCAGCCCAAAATCAGCAGGCACAGAGGCATCATTTGAATTCTGGGAAATAATCTTTCCCGTGCCAGAGACGGAATTCACAATATTTCTTCTCTCAACCTTTGCCGTCTGCTCGGTATTCTGTGCTTCTTTATTTTTATGCCTCTTAAAAAACTTTCCTTTTTCTCTTTCTGTTCCTTCTGATCTTTATTTTCTTCTTTTTCTGTATGATCTTTTTTCAAAGCTTCACGCTTTCATATTTTTCTATTAATAATGCCAAATAATATAATTTTGCAAATAACAAAATTTTGCTTGACATGAGAAAGTCATTTGCATATAATACTACTTGCGTTTCGCAAAAAACAGTATTAAGAATACATCATGTGCGGGTGTAGTTCAATGGTAGAACACTAGCCTTCCAAGCTAGATACGTGGGTTCGATTCCCATCACCCGCTATTTATGTGTCTGTAGCTCAGTTGGATAGAGCAACGGCCTTCTAAGCCGTGGGTCGCAGGTTCGAATCCTGTCAGACACAGTTATATCCGTAATATGGTGGGTGTGGCGCAGTTGGCTAGCGCGCCAGATTGTGGCTCTGGAGATCGAGGGTTCGAGTCCCTTCACCCACCCTTTCTTTATAGCAAGCAGGCGAAGGTTTGCGAGCTTTATACTGCCGGTACTATTGACGGCGAAAAGCAGGAAATGCTATTATCGGCAAGTAGATTTCTTGATGGGCCGTCGCCAAGCGGTAAGGCACAGGATTTTGATTCCTGCATTCGTCAGTTCGAATCTGACCGGCCCAGATAAGCCGCTCAGGCAGTCCTCTGCTCTGACAATCTTTGGGACAATAGCTCAGTCGGTAGAGCACTTGACTTTTAATCAAGTTGTCGCGGGTTCGATTCCCGCTTGTCTCACACTCAAGGACCCGAAGGGGTTCTTTTTGTTTTACATCACAGTTCATGCCACATTTCGCAAAATATGTCACAGTTTACTCGGAGCAATAAATCCTCGAATATTGCAGGCGTGCGGCATTAGGAATGCAAAATGCGGTAAACTGCACCATATATAGAAAAGGGACTGTGAAAATTCACAGTCCCTTTGTTTTACTTTGCGTAATCAGTCACACGTGATTCACGAATGACATTTACTTTGATCTGTCCTGGATACTGTAATTCCTCTTCGATACGCTTTGAAATATCGCGGGCCATAATAACCATATCCTGGTCAGAGACCTGTTCAGGAATTACCATGATGCGAACCTCACGACCAGCCTGAACAGCATAAGATTTCTCAACACCTTTAAATTCGTTTGTAATTTCTTCGAGCTTCTGCAGACGCTGTGTATAAGCATCGAGTGTTTCCCGTCTGGCACCCGGTCTGGAAGCTGATATAGCATCTGCTGCCTGTACAAGGACAGCTATGAGAGATTCCGGCTCGCAGTCGCCATGATGCGAAGCTACTGCATTTATGATGACCGGTGACTCTTTAAATTTCTTGCAGATCTCAACTCCGAGCTCAATATGTGAGCCCTCTCTTTCGTGGTCAACTGCCTTACCAATATCATGAAGAAGACCTGCTCGCTTAGCAATACGTACATCTTCTCCAACTTCTCCGGCAAGGAGACCACAAAGCTCAGCAACCTCAATCGAATGCTTCAGAGCATTCTGTCCATAGGAAGTACGATACTTCATACGGCCGAGGAGCTTTACCTCTTCTGGATTCAGTCCGTGTACGCCAACCTCGAGAACTGCATTCTCACCGGCTTCACGGATGGAATTGTCAACTTCTTTTTTAGCCTTTTCAACCATTTCCTCAATGCGGGCTGGATGAATACGGCCATCTATGATAAGCTTTTCGAGAGCAAGACGTGCAACCTCTCTCCTCACGGGATCGAAGGCTGAAAGCACAACTGCCTCAGGAGTATCATCAATAATAAGCTCAACGCCTGTCAGTGTCTCAAGGGTACGGATATTTCGTCCCTCACGACCAATGATACGCCCCTTCATGTCGTCGCTTGGAAGCTGTACAACAGAAATCGTAGACTCTGCAACATGATCTACGCTGCATCGCTGAATAGCATTTACAAGAATTTCTTTTGCCTTCTTGTCTGCAGTTTCCTTTGCCTCTGTCTCAGCTTCCTTGATGATTTTCGCCTCATCAAGCTTGACATCTTCTTCTAAAGTCTTCAGTAAGAAATCTTTTGCCTGTTCGCTGGTTAATCCAGAGATTCGCTCGAGTTCCTGGACACGCTTTTTTGAAAGCTTGTCAACTTCAGCACGCTGCTTTGTGAGTTTCTCTTCTTTAGCAACCAGTGCAGCCTCACGCTTGTCCGCATTTTCTAGCTTCCGGTCGAGATTCTCTTCCTTCTGCATGACGCGGGCTTCGGACTTCTGCACTTCTGCCCTTCGCTCTCTGACTTCTTGATCGATTTCATTCTTGGTCTTTAAGGCTTCTTCCTTTGCCTCGAGAAGCATCTCTCTCTTCCTGTCTTCGCCTTCCTTTACGGCTTTGTCAGTAATTTTTCTAGCTTCTTCTTCAGCAGAACCAATGGTCTGTTCGTCTTTTTTTCGATGATAAGAATTCGAGAGGGCAAGAGAAATCAGAACAGCTACTACTGCAGTGACAGCACATGCAATAATCGTTCCAATCACAGGAGCACCTCCTTATTAAATTCAATCGTGATTATATAAAAATCGGGAAATATCCTATAAAATCACAACAAAATAATTGTATCTTTTTTGTGAACATAAGTCAAGAAATGTTTTATGATTGTAAACACTTTGTTGCGTTAAATCGCTCAAGCGCATTTAAATGTAATCCGAAAATGAATCGTATGAGAATCCTCTACCAAGCAAATACCGAATCGTCTTCTCGCGCTCTTTCCTGTCGGCAGTTTCTTTAGAATAATGCCGTTTTTCAAGAAGATTTTTGATGATTTCTGTCTCGTCAGTATGATACTCTGACTCAAAGGCTTCCTCGATTGTCTCTTTCTTCACACCCTTCTCCATGAGCTTCATTGAGATGACTTTCCTGCTCTTTGAAGCTTCATATGTCCTGATGTAGCTCTTTGCATATTCAAGGTCGTCAACATAACCATATTCCTTCAGCATGCTAATAGTCCTGTCGATCACGTTGTCAGGATAATAGCCTTCTTTCAGCTTTTGACGGAGATTACTTTCTGTACGGTCAGATTTCTGCAGTAAATATGCAGCACGATTCTTTGCACGCTCAAGCAGAGTCTCTTCGACAATATGATTGTACGCATCTTCAGAAAGCTCGTCGCCTTCCATAAGATGATATCTATTAAGTTCTCCTTTGTATAAAGGAAAGACCGTGCCGTCATCCAGAGTCACTCTGACACGGCCGGTCTTGCCTAAAACCTTTATCTCTTCGATTCGCATATAAAAATAATTATTAAACTCACTACATAACAATATATACAGCTCTCATAATCAACAAATAACTGTAATACTCACGTCGCAAAAAAATGTACATCTTAGTTATTATGCTGTACATATTGTTATTTCGCTCGAGATGCCTCTATGTGTTACTCTGACTCATCGTCTGTCTTTGACTCATCTGCTGGCACTGCTGGGGCCTCGCCGTCGCCGAGCATGCCGTAGTGCTCGCGAATCTGGTGGTCGAGCGTTTCCATTACGTCTGGATGGGATTCGAGAAAGGCCTTCGCATTTTCACGACCCTGGCCGATCTTCTCTCCATTGTATGCAAACCATGCACCAGACTTCTGGACAAGATCAAGATTCGTAGCAACGTCTAAGATATCGCCGGAACGGGAAATTCCCTTACCAAACATGATGTCGAATTCTGCCTGCTTAAAAGGCGGCGCAATCTTATTTTTTACGACCTTGACACGGGTACGGTTTCCGATGACTTCTCCCTGTGCCTTGATGGAGTCGATTCTTCTGACATCAAGACGCACAGATGAATAGAATTTAAGAGCACGGCCGCCGGTAGTCGTCTCAGGATTTCCGAACATGATGCCGACCTTCTCACGAAGCTGATTGATGAAAATAACGATGCAGTTTGACTTTGAGATGACTGCGGTAAGCTTCCTCAGAGCCTTTGACATAAGCCTTGCCTGAAGGCCGACCTGCTGGTCGCCCATCTCGCCATCAATTTCTGCCTTCGGAACGAGAGCTGCAACTGAGTCGACGATAATGATGTCAATGGCTCCGGAACGAACCATCGTCTCGCAGATTTCAAGCGCCTGCTCGCCATTGTCCGGCTGTGAAATATAAAGATTGTCAATATCGACGCCAATATTCTTTGCATATACAGGATCGAGTGCGTGCTCTGCATCGATGAAGCCTGCGATTCCGCCCTGCTTTTGCACTTCTGCTACCGCATGAAGTGCGACTGTTGTCTTTCCTGAAGATTCAGGTCCATAGATCTCGACGATTCTTCCCTTAGGAAAACCGCCTGCACCAAGTGCAATATCAAGTGAAATCGAACCGGAAGGTGAAGTCTCGACCTTCATCGCATTGCTATTGTCACCGAGCTTCATGACGGAACCTTTTCCGTACTCTTTCTCAATCTGGGTAATAGCGGCATCAAGTGCCTTTAATTTATCTTCTCTTTTAGTATCGTTTGCCATTCTTAACTCCTTAATTTTACGAACTATAGTTCGCATATAAAACTATAATATTACTTGCTGTGAAAAAAGTCAATGGAAAATAATAGACATAGAAAACAAAATAAGCTGAAAGCTTATGAAAGAATAATATAAATAAATTCACATTATGTCAAGAATTTTTTCAAAATATTCTTATCATTTTCATGTGCTATTTTTTGCACATTATGAAGGCGGTATAATCAGTCTGCTCAATGTGCCTGCTTATTAATATAATTCGACTTGTATTTTGAATAGACAATTCTCTGACTCTGGTACACGCTGTAATATCCGCTCACTTCATAGCTGATTGCAATTGCAATTAAGAAATATGGCCAGCCCTTGAGGCCGAACATCTCAAAGCATATTAGAAGCGAAGTGACCGGTGTGTTCGTAACCCCACAGAAAACTGCACCCATGCCGATGGCTGCTGAAAGAGAGGCCGGCAAGCCGAAAAGCTGCCCAAAAAACGAACCGAAGGTCGCACCAATTACGAAAGACGGGACGATTTCACCGCCCTTATATGCAGCTGCAATACTTACTGCCGTAAACAGGATTTTCAGAATGAAATCCCAGCCCTGTACGTCGCCTTCGACTGCACTTTTGATGAGGTCGATTCCGGCGCCATTATATCTTTGTGAATGCACTAAAACGGTAAGTATAAAAAGTACCGTGCCGCCGCAAAGCGCACGGATATATATATTGCTGAAAAATTTCTTCAGGTACTCTTCTGTCTTATGAAGGATAATGCAGAAAAGAACCGAGCAGAGTCCTGCTAAGCCTGCAAGGATTGCCACAAGAATCATGTTCTTAATCGAAAACTGCGCCACTATGATGTCATAAGATGGTGCCTTTGCGCCAAAATATTCTGCAACGAATCTCGCAATAACTGATGAAATAACACATGGCACAAGTGCCGCATAATGCATGATGCCGACAGAGACAACCTCCATAGAGAAAAATGCCGCTGCGACTGGGGTTCCAAAAAGTGCCGAAAAAACGCCGCTCATGCCGCACATGACCATTGTATTCTTGTCGTTTCGGTCAAGCTTTAATATTTTTCCAAGCCCCTGACCGACTGATCCGCCAATCTGGAGCGCAGCACCCTCACGGCCTACAGATGCACCGCAGAGATGAGAGAAAATCGTCGAAAGAAATATGAGAAACGACATCCTGAAAGGAATATTTTCATTTGAGTGGATTGCTGAAAGCACGAGATTCGTTCCGCCATCGTTGTCATCCTTGAAGACCTTGTACATATAGGCAATCAGCACAGAACCTACTGGCAGCAACAGAAGAAATTGAGGATAGTCTTCCCTTAATCCAGTCACAGCAAAGACCAGATTATAAAATATCGAACCTACCAGTCCGGAAATGATTCCCATGATAATCGAGAATAACACCCATTTCCCGAGCGTAATAAGCCTCTGCAGGTCATGTTTAATTTTGTGCTTTATGTATGATTTATCCATAATATTCTAAATGCTGCTGGGCTCTATCACCAGCATGAATTCAATTATATAGCAAGGATTTTTTTGTTGCAATAAAAAAACACCCCCACAAAAGTGGAGGTGTGATATTCAGCAAATATCCATTTATTGAAAAATTGTTTTCAGACTTTAGAAGTCAAAATTCAAATTTCAATAATACGCATTACTGAGCCTGCTTGATTGCAGCCTGAGCAGCAGCAAGACGAGCAATCGGTACACGGAATGGTGAGCATGAAACATAGTCAAGTCCGATAGAGTTGCAGAACTCAACTGATGAAGGATCACCACCGTGCTCGCCGCAGATACCGATGTGAAGATCAGGATTTGCAGCACGGCCATCTTCTACAGCCATCTTCATAAGCTTGCCGACACCAACTGTATCAAGCTTTGCAAATGGATCGTTCTCAAGGATCTTCTCATCATAGTAAGAGCCAAGGAACTTACCAGCATCATCACGTGAGAAGCCGAATGTCATCTGTGTAAGGTCGTTTGTACCGAAGCAGAAGAATGCAGCCTTCTTAGCGATGTCGCCAGCTGTAAGAGCTGCACGAGGGATCTCAATCATAGTACCAACTTTGTACTGCATATTTGATCCAGCTGCCTTGAGCTCAGCATCAGCTGTCTCTACGATGATATCCTTAACGAATTCCATTTCCTTGTCGATACCAACAAGCGGAACTTCAAGCTCAGGAACGATTGTCCACTCTGGATGAGCCTTCTGAACATTAAGAGCTGCACGGATAACAGCCTTTGTCTGCATAACGGCGATCTCAGGATATGTAATAGGAAGACGGCATCCACGATGACCCATCATAGGGTTAGCTTCCTTGAGGCCTGCGATGATTCCCTTGATTTCATCTACTGTCTTGCCCTTTGTCTTTGCAAGCTTCTCGATGTCCTCTTCTGTCTTTGGAACGAATTCATGAAGTGGTGGATCAAGGAAACGGATAGTAACAGGATCACCTTCCATTGCTGTGAAGAGCTGTTCGAAGTCTCCCTGCTGAAGAGGAAGAATCTTGTCAAGAGCTGCTTCTCTTTCTTCCTTTGTATCAGAAACGATCATCTCACGGAATGCATCGATTCTGTTGCCCTGGAAGAACATATGCTCTGTACGGCAGAGACCGATACCTTCTGCGCCAAGCTCACGAGCCTTTGCAGCATCTGTAGGTGTATCAGCGTTTGTACGAACTGCCATAGTCTTGTACTTGTCAGCCCACTTCATCATGGTAGCGAAGTCTTCATCCTCGATGGCGCCTTCCTGAACAGTAAGGGCACCGTCATAGATGTTTCCTGTAGAACCATCGAATGAGATAACGTCGCCTTCCTTGTATGTATGTCCGCCAAGTGTGAAGCTTGAGCCATCTTCTGAGAATGTAATGTCAGAGCATCCTGCAACGCAGCAAGCACCCATACCACGGGCAACAACTGCTGCATGGCTTGTCATACCGCCACGAGCTGTAAGAATACCCTGAGCAGCCTTCATACCTTCGATATCCTCTGGTGAAGTCTCAAGACGAACAAGAACAACCTTCTCGCCGTTTGCTGCTGCAGCCTTTGCTTCTTCAGCTGTGAATACGATCTTTCCTGATGCAGCACCAGGAGCAGCTGGAAGACCCTTGCCAATCTGTGTAGCAGCCTTTACTGTATCCTTTGAGAATGAGCCATGAAGAAGTGTATCAAGGTTACGAGGATCTACCTGAAGAAGAGCTGTCTTCTCATCGATCTTGCCTTCCTTAACGAGATCGCAGGCAATCTTAAGAGCTGCCTTTGCAGTTCTCTTACCGTTACGGCACTGAAGCATGTAAAGCTTGCCATGCTCGATTGTGAACTCCATATCCTGCATGTCTCTGTAGTGATCTTCGAGCTTGTCAGAGATCTCAAGGAGCTGCTTATAAATCTCAGGAAGAGTCTTCTGAATCTCTTCTATCTTCATAGGTGTACGGGCACCAGAAACGACATCCTCGCCCTGTGCATTCATAAGGATTTCTGCATAGAACTTGTTCTCGCCTGTTGCAGGATCTCTTGAGAATGCAACACCTGAACCTGAGTCATCGCCCATGTTACCGAATACCATCTCAACGACGTTTACGGCTGTACCCCATGAATAAGGGATATCATTATCACGACGATATACGTTTGCACGTGGATTGTCCCATGATCTGAATACGGCCTTGATAGCTTCATCAAGCTGTTCCTTAGGATCATCTGGGAAATCCTTGCCGATAGCGCCCTTGTACATTTCCTTGAACTCATCAGCAAGTTCCTTGAGGTCTTCTGTAGTAAGTTCTACATCAGACTTAACACCCTTCTCGTTCTTCTTCTTGTCAATAAGCTTTTCGAACTCGCTCTTTGAAACACCCATAACGACATCTGAGAACATCTGGATGAATCTTCTGTAGCAGTCCCAAGCCCAACGTGGATTTCCTGACTTCTCTGCAAGAGTGTCAACAACGTCAAGGTTGATACCAAGGTTTAAGATTGTATCCATCATACCAGGCATTGAAGCACGTGCACCTGAACGAACAGAAACAAGAAGCGGATTTGTCTTGTCGCCGAACTTCTTTCCTGTTGAAGCCTCGAGCTTTGCTACATGCTCAGCGATTTCTGCCTTGATCTCATCATTGATCTCACAGCCATCCTCATAATACTGAGTGCAGGCTTCTGTTGTGATTGTGAAACCCTTTGGTACTGGGAGACCGATGTTGGTCATTTCGCAAAGGTTTGCGCCCTTGCCGCCGAGGAGCTCACGCATGTCCTTGTTGCCCTCTTCGAAGTCATAGACCCATTTTTTAGCCATTCCTTTTTAACCTCCTGAAATGTAAATTATATGACGCTCCGGCAGAAATCATCTCCTGCCATTCATCAATTATTGAAAACAGTTTTACTGCTTTGCACAACGTTCTTATTTTAACATAATTCTGCTATTTTACAATCGTATTTTTGTGAAATTTTACAGAAAATGTACATAATTTAATACCACGCCTTCGGTGAAAAACGTTTCTGCGTGGTGCGGTCCGTTGCGTGGGCAAAATTACGCAAAGTGCCACCACCGACCTCTAATTTACGCGCCGCCTTTATGCGCCATCCAGGCGCGTTCGGCTAGATTTGCCATCCATGGCAAATCTTCGCTTCTAACCATGCACTTTGCTATTTTGCACCTACTCACTCAAAGCACACGCAGAAAAGTTTTCACCTACGGCTTAGTTTACTTATTTTCAGAACCTTACCTTCTCTGCAAAATAATCCTTCAGATCCTCGATTGCGATACGCTCCTGCTGCATGGTGTCACGGTCACGGACGGTGACGGCGTGATCGTTCTCGGAATCAAAGTCGTATGTTACGCAGAAAGGCGTGCCGATTTCATCTTCACGTCTGTAACGCTTGCCGATGTTTCCACGGTCATCATAATCGCACATGTAGTATTTTGAAAGCTCTGTGTAGATTGCGGTTGCAGGTTCTGCAAGCTTCTTTGAAAGCGGAAGGACTGCGACCTTGATAGGAGCAATAGCCGGATGGAAATGCATGACTGTACGGATATCAGGCTTATCTTCTGTGCCGATATTTTCCTCGTCATAAGCTGAGCATAAGAATGCAAGAACGACACGGTCGGCACCGAGTGATGGCTCAATTACATATGGAAGATATTTTTCATTTGTCTCATCATCAAAGTATGTAAGGTCCTGACCTGAAACTGTCTGGTGACGGCCAAGGTCATAGTCTGTTCTGTCTGCGATGCCCCAGAGCTCGCCCCAGCCGAATGGGAAAGTAAACTCAATATCTGTCGTACCCTTTGAATAGAAGGCAAGCTCCTTTGGATCGTGGTCACGGAGACGGATTTCATCCTCCTTGATGCCAAGTGAAAGGAGCCAGTTCTTGCAGAAGGTTCTCCAGTACTGGAACCACTCAAGGTCTGTGCCAGGCTTGCAGAAGAATTCAAGCTCCATCTGCTCGAACTCTCTTGTACGGAAGGTGAAGTTTCCAGGTGTGATTTCGTTTCTGAAAGACTTGCCGATCTGACCGATTCCGAAAGGAACCTTCTTTCTTGAAGTACGCTGTACATTCTTGAAGTTTACGAAGATGCCCTGTGCTGTTTCAGGACGAAGATAAACGACATCCTTTGCATCCTCTGTAACACCCTGGAAGGTCTTGAACATAAGGTTGAACTGACGGATATCTGTGAAATTATGCTTGCCGCAGGTCGGGCATGGTACCTGATGTTCCTTGATGAAGTCCATGTACTGCTCGTTTGTCCAGCCATCTGCTGAGCCGCCGATGTCTATATTATTTTCATGAGCAAAATCTTCAATGATCTTGTCTGCTCTGAATCTCTCATGGCATTCCTTGCAGTCAATCAGCGGATCAGAGAATGAACCAATGTGGCCGGAAGCCTCCCAGGTCTTTGTATTCATGAGGATGGCGCAGTCAACACCGACATTGTATAGTGATTCCTGCACGAATTTCTGCCACCAGGCCTTCTTTACATTATTCTTGAGTTCAACACCGAGATTTCCATAATCCCAGGTGTTTGCAAGTCCGCCGTAAATCTCAGAACCAGGGTAGATGAAGCCCCTTGCCTTTGCAAGATTTACGATTTTGTCCATTGTCTTTTCCATTTTCTGCTCCTAATTTTTTATTATTCTTTATTGCTTTGATTGTGCAATATTTTTGCAATTAGCAATAATTTCTGCATGTAATATCCAGATACTGGAGAATGATGAATTAGTATATTACATATACTGTCGGTTCAGTGTCGCCACTTGCTTCGACGCCTACCTCATCCTCTGAAACATACTTCGTTCCATCTGTTGAAACGTATTTTACCTTTTTACCATCAACACGTATATTCACAGCCTCGGGAACAATCAGCACCTTATTTTTCTTTGATGATGTGATTTTGTCAGATTCAACAGAAGCTCCGAATTTTCCACTCTTTACAGGATAAAACGAAGTCTCGAAATCATACCCCTTCTTCAGTGCATTCTTCACTGTTCCGAAATATACATCATGCCCAGTGAAATCAGCATAAGTTTTATAATCCTTATATTTAATACGGACATAAGCCTTATTATTCTTTACAGAAATATCCTGCACTTTCACAAGATCAGAACCATTTTCAGAATTATATTCTTTTACAATGCCTTTGATATAGGAAGAAAGTTCTTTTTTTGATGAGAGCTCGTCATTTTTTTCAATCTCTTCGAATATTATACTTTTGTCTGAATTCAGAATCAGCGTGCTGGTATCAGCTTTCTTATAAAAAAAGCCCGACGCATACATAATTCCTACTATCAGCAGAATAACAATCGCAATCAGTGAAAAAAAAGCAACTTCAAGCTTTATCTTCATGATTTTTCTCTTCTTCTTCCGCTGAAGCCTCTTATAATCCGTTGAACTCCGAGCGCTTTTTTTCTGTTCTGAGATGTTCGTATCGTCTGCCATAGCTGCTCCATTTGTAAATGTCAAATCACGAAATGGTATTATAATAGAATCATTCTTATTTTTCAACGAAAATGCAAAATCTGTGTTTCAGTTCAGCCCGGTAAAAAACTCTCTGAATCAAATTTATGATAAAAGTATGCCTTCCTGTATTTTTCTACAATAGAAATATATTCCTTCTCTATTTCAGGCTTCAAAAGAAAAGAAAATAATTTTGAAGGCTCTGTCGCATAGGTAAACTGAAAAGCATACAGAAGAGACTGCGGTACAGGAATCAGATTATCTTCAGCTGATGCGCAATCTTTGCAAATCATTCCACGTTTCTTCATTGAAAAAAAATCCAGATTCTCCTCAGAACCGCAGTCCATACATGAAAAGAAGTTTGGAGCTTCGCCATTTATTGACAAAGTCTTAAGTTCAAAAATAGCTTTTAAAAGAGGCAGTGGAATCTGTTTTTTTTGTAATGCAGAAAAGGCATATAAAATAAGGAGAAGTCTAAATTTTTCATCAGCATTCTCCCTTGAATAATACATAGTAACTTCGGAAAAATACGAGGCAAAGAGAATTTCATCAAGGTCGTTTACAAGATTTTCAAAATGATCCTTTATCGAAGCATTTTTCAAAGTGAAGCTATTCCGCCCCTCATAGAGCTCAAAGCTCCCATATGAAAATGCATTTGTCGAAGCGAGTAACCTTGAAGTCGGACGCCTCGCACCATTAGCAAAGGCGGAAATCTTTCCTCTCTCCTTTGTAAGGAGGACAATTCGCCTGTCATATTCTCCCTGTGGCTGTGACGAAAGAACAATTCCTGTCACGTTTACATCATCGTTCAAGATTCTTCCTTCTTTTCTTCATAGCCAAAATTTCGGAGCATTTCCTTGGAATCACGCCAGTCCTTCTTGACCTTTACCCAGAGTTTCAGGTTCACCCTTTCCTGCAGGAATTTCTCGATGTCGATTCTTGAAGCTGTGCCGATCTTCTTTAGCATCGAACCGCCCTTACCGATGATGATTCCTTTATGTGAATCCTTCTCGGTATAAATCGTAGCTTCTATATCAACTAATTCCTGATTCTTCCTCTGCTTGAAAGACTCAACGACAACGGCAATTCCGTGTGGAACTTCCTGACTTAGAAGCCGTAACGCCTTCTCTCGGATGATTTCTGCACAGATGACTCTCGTTGGCTGATCCGTCAATTCATCTTCAGGATAATACATCGGTCCCTCAGGAAGATTTTTAAAAATTTCATCAAGGAGGTCGTCCACGCCGTTTCCAGTCCTTGCAGAAATCGGAACGATGGCTGCAAAAGAAAGCTCATCCTTGTACTTTGAAATGACTGGTAGAAGCTCTGCCTTGTCCTTCTTCTCGTCAATCTTATTGATAATCAAAATCACAGGCGTATCTGTCTTCTTCAGTTTCTCAATTATCGCCTGGTCACCTTCACCAATGAATTCAGATGGCTCGATGAGATAACATACGAGATCAGAGTCATCAACCGACAGTCTGACCTCATCCATCATGAAATCATTAAGCTTACTGCCAGTCTTCTTAATATATCCCGGGGTATCAGAAAAAACGATCTGACCGCGCTCCTTATCTGTATACACTGTCCTGATGCGGCTTCTCGTAGTCTGCGGCTTATCCGATGTAATTGCAATCTTCTCCCCTATGAGCCTGTTCATTAAAGTTGATTTGCCGACATTCGGGCGGCCTACTATTGATACAAATCCTGATTTCATAACTTTTTTCTATCCCTAAACTCACGTCGCAAATTTAAGAAAGTGACTCCACATTCTTGAAGAGCTCCTTCTCGCTCTCCACCTTCTCCTCATTCCCGATGACGCAGATGTTGTTCTGGTCGATGATGGCCTTGACCGGTGCGGCGAGGGCTTTGATGTCGTCCTGGGTGGCGTCAAGAATCTGGTCACGTGTCTTCTGGACTTCTTCATCTGTGACATCTGAAAGATAATGGCGGAGGCATCTCTGGCCTTCCTGTGCCGGGGGCTTCGGAACATCAATCATGCCGATGGTTCCTATGATGTACTTCGTCATGTCACGATCTGAGATGTCGAAATTCTTCAGGTAGTCGACGGTCTTTTCGAATACTTCATTTGTCCTCTTAAGGTGTGGATCACGGTAAGAAACGAAGGATATATTTCCGTCTCTTGTAAAATTCGACATACAGCCGTATGCACCGCCCTGAACTCTTAAGTTCTGCCAGAAATATTCATAGGAAAGAATAGTCCTAAGTATTTCCATAGAACCATTGAACGCAAAGCCTTTATCCTTAAAATTACCAGCTCGACAGACAAACTGTACCTGGGAAGCAGTCTTTATGCCCTCATTCTTCTGTGTGAGCTTAATCTTCTTTTTTGAAGGCGTATGCTTTGCATCTGAAAGTTTTGTCTTGAATACAGGTAGACTTTTCTTCATCGAAGAAACGACGATTTCTTCGCCTGTTGAGCTCACTAAGAGATTATCCTGTCTGAATATTTCCTTTACGAAGCCTTCAAACATTTTCTTAATTTCAGGTATCTTCTTATCTGAATCCTTGATAATGCTTTTCAGAAATTCATAATATCCTATTCCATTAAGCAGATCATTTACATAAGACTTTTCTGAAAAATATGAATCAGCTCTTAACACTGCAGAATTGTGTCCTGCAGAGACAAGCCTCTCCTGCATTGAGCTTGCTTCCTGCTTTACGAGATCAAGCAGCCTTCCCTCATCTGAAAAATCAGGTTTTAAAATCAATTCTTCTACAAGCTTTTCTACCTTTTCAGAATATTCATATAAATATTTTGACGATACAGAGAAAAAAACTTTGTATGTGCCGTCCTGCTTTACGGTCTGTGTCTTTACGTCAGAATTGATTCCACCTGTATAGAGGAATACATCCTTCGAAAAATCGGCGTATGACCTTTCCTGTGTGTCTACAAGTCCGAGGCACTTTGAGAAAAGCGAAATTGCAGAATATTCATCCGGATCAAAATCTGTAATATCATAAAGCGCATCAAAATAATTAATACCGTTTGTAAAAATATCATGGTGAATAAATTTGATGCCATCAATATCGTATTCTTTATTCTTGAAAGGCTTAATATTTCTGCGAAGATCAGAACGGCTTAACATCGGAAGTGACTCAAGAGCCTCTTCTGTCTCAGGTGTTTCCTGATATTCACGAAGGGCTTTTGTATCGTCAATGATCTTCTGTATTTCTTCGTCAGAGAAAGAATCCTTCTTATTCTGAAGTGATGCCTTCAGCTCATTATCACGTTCAGTTTGAAGACCAGGATGTGGCTTTATGACAACTATAGAGCCGTGCGTATTTTCAAGGAAATATTTCCAGATTAATTCTTCAAAATATCCGGAATTAATCCTGCCCTTTAATGTATTTAAAACTTTAATGCCATAGAGATTTGAAAATGGCTTGTCAGCATCATAGAGCCAGCTTTCAAGCATATCGAGACCATAGATGAGTCCCTTCGGGAAGTTTCCAAAATCTGCCTCCCTGAACCTGAACTGCATGACATTGATCGTTCCAAGAAGTGCCTTCTTGTCAAGTCCATTTTCTGCAAGATCTTCAAGTACATGATTTACGATTTTGGTAAAGCGCCACATGTATTTTTCGTCTGAGCCCTTGAGCTGGACTGAGAAAATAGGCTGCTTTAAGGTAGAGTCATACCCGCCAAGGACCTCGTCTGCAATTCCTGCCTCTTCCAGAGCCTTCCTTATTGGAGCACCTGGGGCATTTAATAGTACCTGGTCAAGAACCTGAAATGCATAGTATGTTTCAGGATTAAGCGTATTGCCAACGACTTTATTGTATGAAAGGTAGGTCTTTCTCTCCGTGCTCTCATCAGAAGAAACTGGATATTCCTTGACCATTACCTTTTCACCAGTGAATGGATTCTGCGTCAGGACTTCTGAATCGACCTTTTTCTCATCGTATTTTGAGAGATATGCCTTATCAATATATGAAAGCCTCTCAAACATGTCCATATTACCATAGAGGTAAATGTAGGAATTTGAAGGATGATAAAATTTCCTGTGGAAATTCAGGAATGTCTGATAGGAAAGAGTCGGAATGTCCTTAGGATCGCCGCCTGACTCATAGTGATAGGTAGTATTCGGGAAAAGCGAAGTATAAATTGCCCTGTCCATCAGGTCATCAGGAGATGAAAATGCGCCTTTCATTTCATTATAAACGACACCATTAATCTTCAGCTCATCGTCCTTGTCCTTGAGTTCGTAGTGCCAGCCCTCCTGCTTGAATATTTCCTCATGATGGTAAATGTTCGGGTGAAATACGGCATCAAGGTAGACATCCATGAGATTTTTGAAATCCTTGTCATTCGTGCTTGCAATAGGATAAACCGTCTTGTCAGGATAAGTAATCGCATTCAGGAATGTATTCATAGAGCCCTTTGCGAGTTCTACAAACGGATCCTTGAGCTGGTATTTATCAGAACCGCAGAGCACTGAATGCTCGATAATATGTGGAACGCCTGTTGAATTGTAAACAGGAGTCCTGAAGCCTATATAAAAGACCTTGTTTTCATCATCATTTTCTATGCAGACAACTCTTGCCCCTGTCTTTGAGTGTCTTAAGATAGAGCCTGTAGAATGAATATCTGTAAGACTTTCTGTTTTCAAAAGTTCATAGCTTTCAGGAATATTGTTCATATTTTCTCTCCTATAAAGTCATTCTAAACCTAAATCTTTTTTATTATATAACACTTTTGGTTTTAGTCCATAATTTGATGCAGATTCGTCATCCTCGAAATATATGTAGGTATTTCCATTAACAAAATAATTATTAATATCTGTATCGGCTGAATATCCACTAACATAAAATGGAATTGGTGCCATAATATAACGCATATTACATAGGAAATTATCATTATAAGATGACGTAACCACATTTATGTTCATGGATGACGTATCTATTCTTTTATCATATATACCATAAACGAGATTAGAATCTGTTGCAATCATATCTTTTCTTTGCAAAGTATACCAGTTATCAAGTTTAATGTCAGGCTTGGTAATTCCATAAGCAAGCCCCTCATAATATGCAGGATAATCAGCACATAACATTACAAGAATAATAACAGCACAATACACATAAACCTTTCGCATTCTTTGAAATAATGAGCCAATAATAAACAATGTCATACTAAGCAGCATCGGCTCGATATACCTTGAGAATGAAATCATAATATGAGAAGCATCCTTATACTGCGGTTCCTCAAAGCAAAATACATACATTCCAAAAACAGATATACTATACAGCACTATAGCAGCAAAGGTAAAAATCTCAATAAATATTATTTCCTTCTTACTCCATTGATAAATGTTAAATTTATAAAATAAAAAAAGTGAAATTAATATTATTATTACTAATGCGGGGAATCCAAGCTTTATTCCAAAACCTGTATTTCCATTAAGGGAGCATGAAAGAAAAGCCTTCTTTACAGCAGCCATATACTCTGCCGCATCCTCACTTGCAGGGTGTCCGCTGAAATAAGCACTGGCATTCTTCATATATGAATCAAAAGTAAAGTTATTATTCGTCACACGGGAAGCATATTTACAAAAAATGTTCCAGCTCAACGTCAAAAGAAAAAACGGTGCCAAGGAACATAGTGATGTCACAATGCTGATACAATACTCTTTCTTTTGAAAAAGAAAAATAATAATTGAAAGCAAAAGGATGAGAAAAATAAATATTATGCTTGTGTCTTTAAGAATTGAAAGAAACATTGTATATGAGAGAAATAACAGATTTGCTTCTTTCCTTTTTATTTGTTTCTTAAATGTACTAAAAATTAATATAAGCATCACTGCAATTACTGCAGACTGCAGAAGTTCCGAAGTAACTGCATAATATTCAAAGCTACAGACAATACTTGGGATAATACTTAATAATACCGCAAACCCAATTCCAGCAATAATAGATTTTACCGCTTTGAATTTCGTAAAACGAATAATTAAAAATAATGGTGCAGTGAAAATAAGGTATGCTGAATAAAACCCCATATATATTAGCTGGTCATGAAATGCATTGGGAACAAGATGACAGAAAAACCATATGACGATCATAACGCCAGGCCTGTATGCTGCGTAGCCAATACTTGATGTCATACCAGGCGCAGCGAATCCATTACATAGATATATTGTCTTTGTCTCCAGTGCCCAGCAGACAAGATCATCCCATCTTGCTGGAACCCTGAATCGTGCCATAAAAGCAACAAATAATATACCAAAAAACAGACCTAAAAAGCTGCCATCAATAATGATATCTCGGATAGCTCGAAAATCTATGTGTTTGCTTCTTACAAAAAAGGAAATAAATACAATGGCAATAATTACATAGCTTATATAATCCATCACATTTAGTTTTTGTGGCATAGCCAGAAAAAATGCTGCTACGACAAACCATGAAAAGACCATGGGGACAGTAACAACAAGCTTTGCTTTTAATCTATATGATAAGAATATTGAAAGTAAGAATATTGCCAGAAAACAGTACATAATAAAATCTCCACCCTAATACGAGTTCATCATCATAAATAACTCAAATACAATGGATAAACAACCCGCTCCTCAGCTTTGGTTCAAACCAGGTAGACTTTGGCGGCATGAGAAGATGTGCATCAGCCACATTGAAAAGTTCTGAAATAGAGGTCGGGTACATATAAAAAGCCACGGCCATATCCTCATGGCAGCGTTTTACGAGTTCTCCCATGCCGCGTATACCGCCAACAAAATCAATCCTCTCATCGGTTCTGGGATCCTTAATACCAAGGATGGGATCTAACAAAAGATTCTGTAAAAGTGAAACGTCAAGCGAACCTACAGGATCTGATGGTATATCTTCTTCTCTGAATCTGAATACATAATATGTTCCACCATGCATATTTTCATTTGGAAGGTACATTGAAAACTCATTCTTTTCAGCAGGGAATTCCTCACCTTCACCTGAGGAAAGAAGCTCAAACCTTTTACAAAGTTTTGAGACAAACTCATCATCAGAATAACCATTCAGATCCTTTACGACTCTGTTATATGAAAGAATCTTTAGTTCATTGTCGGGAAAAAGAACGGATAAGAAGTAGTTGAATTCTTCATCTCCTGCATAATCAGGATTCTCTTTTCTCCGCATTTTTGAAACTTTCACCGCACTTGCTGCCCTGTGATGTCCATCTGCTATGTAGATAGAATCAATATTTTTAAAGGCTTCCTGGATCGCAATATTATCCTCAGAAGAATCTATCCTGATCACCCTGTGCCTTATTCCATCATCAGATTTGAAATCACATAAAAGCGCAGCACGTTCCGATGAAATATCATCGGTCAGAATATCTCTTTTACATTCCGGATTGTTTTCAAGTGAATCTATTTCTGCCTTTATCTCTGAAACAATCTGCGAAATAGTCCTGTCCTCCCTATAGGCCAGGAAAATCGGTCCTGTCTGGGCAGACATCTGATCAACATGATTTATCCTGTCAAGTTCCTTCTCAGCACGGGTATTCTCATGTTTCTTTATCACATTATTCTCATAATCATCTACTGAAGCAACTGCTGCAATTCCGGTCTGCACCCTTCCATCCATGGTAAGCTCATATATGTAATAATGCTTTGCATCATCAGAAATATAAACACCATCATTCATCTCTGTTTCAAATATCTCACGAGCCTTCGGATAAACTCTTGGATCATTATAGGGAACATCGTCAGAAAAAGAAGTTTCCGGTCTGTCCATCTTTAGAAAAGTCAAGGGATGCTTCTTTATCTCTTCCTTTGCCTCTTCACGGCTTACAACATCATAAGGCAGTGCAGCAACTTCCTTTGCATATTTACTTTGTGGTCTAACAGCTCTAAATGGTCTAATATCTGCCATATTATTTTCTCTTACTTTCCGATGCAACATCATTAGATAAATACTGCATTATCTAATCATTTTTCAAATTAACATCGAGTTTATTGTATGGTATTTCTATTCCGTTTTCGTCAAATAATAATTTTATCTTTTCTATCGTATCAAATCTGACAGGCCAGTAATCATCGCCCTTTACATAAAACCTTAGTCCGAGATTTACAGAAGAATCCGCAAGTTCCTTTACAAATACAGAATAGTCCTTATCTTTTTCAAGATGAACATTATTCTCATTGGTCTTATCAATTTTATCTAATTCAGTTAATTTTTCAAGTGCGGCCTCAGTATTTAATTTTTGTTCCTTCTTTATCTTAAACAACCTTTTCTGGCGTTTGATTGTCTTATTCATATTGAATGGATCATCCAGTTTTATCTCTGCCTTCGCATTGGCAACAGAAGATGAAACAGACCTTTTCTCTTCAAGCACAATTCTTTCAAGAATTTCCTTGGCCTTTTTGATGTTTGATTCATAGGAAATTCCGACCGTAAGATCCATCTGCCTGAATGGTGCAGCAGTAACATTTGTGAGTGAAGCATTTGCTAATGTGCCATTTGGAACGACGACGATTTTAGAATCTATGGTCTTTAGCTTCGTGTAAAAGAGAGATATCTCTACTACAGTTCCCTCATTCGAATGGGTATCCTCCACGATATAATCTCCTACCCTGAAAGGATGGAGCATAAGAATCAATACGCCGCCTGCAAAATTCGATAGTGAGCCTTGCAGGGCCAGACCGACAGTAACACCGAGTGAAGCAATAAAAGCTGCAACAGATGATGTCTCGACACCGAAGAGCCTTAAGATGATCAGAATCATAAAGGCATAGCAGACCAGCTTTACGATATTGTCAGTAAACTGCCTTACGCCTTTATCTACATTGCTTCTTACCATTGCCTTCGAAATGAGCTTTCGAAGAAGATTTGTAAGCTTTACACCGATAAACCATACCAGCAGTGCAAGGATCACGCACCAGATAAAAGATATGACTCCCGGAACCAGTTTCTCCAAATAATTTTTTGCGACGCCATCCTTGAAATTATCAAGTATGGACTGCGATAATACATCAGTCAATTTTTGCTCCTAATGAATAAAAAATCCCGCCAGGATTCATGTACAAGAATATTTGTATATTAATCCAGCGGGATAATCATAATTCCTAAGATTTTTATTTCTTTGCAATCGTCATGTTTTCTGCCTTATCATTAATGAATAGTAGCATATCGACAATCTGATCAATTATCATTTAATAACTCTGACACGGATGACATCAGGAATTGCAGAAATCTTTGCAACAAGGTCATCAGTAACCTTTGAATCAACATCAAGAAGAGCGTATGCTAAGTCACCTTTGGTCTTGTTTGCCATGTCAGCGACATTGATGTTTGCATCGCCAAGAACCTTTGTGTACTGGGTAATGACACCCTTCGTATTCTTGTGCATGATAGCAATACGTCCAGCTGTTGGGCAGATACCAAGGTCGCAGTCAGGATAATTTACAGAATGAAGGATGTTTCCATTTTCTGTATAGTCCATGACTTCCTTGACTGCCATCTCTGCGCAGTTGTCCTCGGCTTCTTCTGTAGAAGCGCCAAGGTGAGGGATAAGTATCGCGCCTTTGTGTCCTGCTGTTGTAGGATTCGGGAAATCTGAAACGTAGTGGCGAACCTTGCCAGAATCAATTCCATCAAGAACTGCCTGCTCATCAACAAGAAGATCACGGGCAATATTAAGAATAATAACGCCCTTCTTCATCTTCTCGATGGCATCGCGGTTGATCATTCCCTTTGTAGAATCCATAAGCGGAACATGGATGGTAATGAAATCGCAGTTTGCATAAATGTCATCTGCATTAGTAACGTGATGGACATCCTTTGAAAGATTCCATGCTGCATTTACAGAAAGGTATGGATCATAGCCATATACATTCATGCCAAGGTCAAGCGCTGCATTTGCAACCTTAACGCCGATTGCGCCAAGACCAATAACGCCTAAAGACTTACCCTCAAGCTCAGTTCCTGTGAACTGCTTCTTTGCCTTCTCCATATCCTTTGAAATGTTTGGATTGTCTTTATTCTCGTCAACCCACTTATTTCCGCCGATGATGTCACGGCTTGCAAGAAGCATTCCGCAAAGCACCATTTCCTTAACGGCGTTTGAATTTGCACCAGGGGTATTAAATACGACAACACCCTTGTCAGCTAATTTGTCAAGAGGGATATTGTTTACGCCTGCGCCTGCACGGGCAACAGCGATCAGTCTCTCGCCAAACGCCATGTCATGCATCTTTGCAGAACGTACAAGGATGACATCAGCGTCCTTGTCGTTGTCGATGGCCATGTAGTTTGTAGAAAATTTGTTAAGACCCTTGTCTGAAATATTGTTGAGGCAGTGATATAAGTACATTTTGCATTTCTCCTTTTATTATTTAAGGTTCTTTTTTTCGAAGTCTTCCATGAATTCGACGAGCTTTGCAACACCTTCGTATGGCATAGCGTTGTAGATAGAAGCTCTCATGCCGCCGACTGTACGGTGACCCTTGAGGTTTTCAAGGCCTGCTGCCTTAGACTCTGCAACGAACTTGGCATTGAGTTCGTCATCGCCAGTTACAAATGGAACGTTCATGATGGAACGGTCTTCTTTTCTTACTGTGCCCTTGAAGAGCTTTGAAGAATCAAGATAATCATAAAGAAGCTTTGCCTTCTTCTCGTTCTTTTCCTTCATGGCTGTAAGGCCACCGTTCTTCTTGAGCCACTTGAATACGAGGCCGCAGATGTAGATGCCCCAGCATGGAGGTGTATTGAGAAGTGATTCCTTCTCAGCCATAAGCTTGTAGTTCATGACATCTGGTGTGTAAGGCTTGATGTCATCTGTAAGGAAGTCATTTCTTACGATGGCGATCTGTGTTCCTGCAGGTCCAACATTCTTCTGAACGCCTGCATATACGAATGCATAATTTGTAACGTCCATCGGCTCTGAAAGAAAGCAGCTTGAAACATCAGAAATAAGCGGAACGCCCTTTGTATTTGGAAGTGTGTGATACTTTGTACCATAGATGGTATTGTTCTCGCAGATGTAAACATAATCCATGTCATCTGTGATTGGCAGATCTGAGCAGTCAGGAATGTAGGAGAATGTCTTGTCCTTTGAAGATGCAAGTTCTACTGCCTCTCCCTGCTTCTTTGCTTCCTTGAAGGCCTTTGTAGCCCACTGGCCTGTAAGAATGTAGCCAGCCTTCTTATGAAGGAAGTTCATAGGGATGCCGGCGAAAAGAAGTGTGGCACCGCCCTGTAAAAATATAACGGAGTAATTGTCAGGGATACCAAGTAATTCCCTTAAATCAGCTTCTGCAGTCTTGATGATGTCATCGAACATCTTGGACCTGTGTGACATCTCCATAACGGACATGCCGCATCCCTTGTAGTCGAGCATATCTTCTGCTGCTTCTTTAAGTACCTCTTCTGGAAGGACTGCAGGTCCTGCCGAAAAATTGTAAACTCTACCCATGATAAACTCCTTCTCTTTTTCAAAATGATGCTAAAAGCATAACGCACCTATTTTAATACATAAAATAAAAATGTCAACTTAAATCCGACTCATCAAAGCACTCGCTGATCGGTTTACCTGGTGCTACCATCGGCCAGACCTTGTCATCCATGCCGATGATGCAGTCGATGACGACTGGGCAGTTGTCAGCTAATGCTTTCTGGAAGACTTCATTAAACTCAGTCCTGTTCTTTGCACGGTAGCCCTTTGCACCCATGGCTCCGGCGAGTTTGACATAGTCGGCACCATCGTCCAGAACTGTTGCAGAATATCTCTTGTCATAGAAGAGATCCTGCCACTGGCGGACCATGCCGAGAACGTGGTTGTTCATGATGACTTCTATAACTGGAAGATCATTTCTGACTGCCGTGATGAGCTCATTCATGTTCATTCTGAAACAGCCATCTCCTGCAATATTGATAACCGTCTTATCTGGGCAGGCCGTCTTTGCGCCGATGGCAGCACCGAGACCGTAGCCCATAGTTCCAAGACCACCTGATGTAAGAAGCTGCCTTGGATGACTGTATTTATAATACTGGGCTGCCCACATCTGATGCTGACCAACCTCGGTAACCATAATGGCATCGCCCTTTGTCTCCTTATAAATTTCATCAATAATGTAAGGACCATTTAATGAGCCACCTGGGATGGTAACAAGGAATTTCTTCTTTAAGTCCTCAATATGCTTTCTCCAGAAGCTGTGGTCACAGCGCTTGAGTTTTGCATTTATCCTTGTAAGAATTTCCTTAATGTCTCCGATGACAGACGCATCAACAATGATATTTTTATTGATTTCAGCTGGATCGATGTCGAACTGAAGAATCTTTGCATTGTCTGCAAAGGTCTTCGGATTTCCAAGCACACGGTCAGAAAATCTCGTGCCTACTGCAATAAGTAAATCGCATTCTGAAACACCAAAGTTTGAGACCTTCGTTCCATGCATGCCAAGCATTCCGGTATAATATGGCGATGTCTCATCAAAGGCGCCCTTGCCCATAAGCGAATCGCAGACAGGTGCATCGACAAGGGAAACGAACTGCTTTAATTCTTCGGATGCGCCTGAGATGACTGCCCCGCCGCCAACGAAAATGTAAGGCTTCTTTGCTTCGGAAATCATCGAAATTGCATTGTCGATGTCAACATCAGAAATCGTATCTGAAACTCTTTCAATAGGCTCTGCCTTTTCAAAGGTATACTCGCATTTTGCTGCTGTGACATCCTTTGGAATATCGACAAGCACAGGACCTGGACGGTCACTTTGCGCTATCCTGAACGCACGCCTTAAAGTCTTTGCCAGATTGTTTACATCCTTTACGATGAAATTGTGCTTTGTGATTGGCATTGTGACGCCTGCGATATCGACTTCCTGAAAGGAATCCTTGCCAAGAAGGGGAACCGTGACATTACATGTGATTGCAACAATCGGTACGGAATCCATGTACGCTGTCGCAATTCCTGTAACAAGGTTTGTAGCACCGGGGCCGCTTGTTGCCATGCAGACACCTACTTTTCCTGATGCCCTCGCATAGCCATCAGCCGCATGTGCTGCGCCCTGCTCGTGTGAGCTCCTTATGTGTCTGATTTCATCTCTATGCTTATATAATTCGTCATAAACATTCAGTATTGCCCCGCCCGGATAGCCGAATACGGTATCAACTCCCTGCTCCTTGAGGCATTCTATTACAATTTCTGCTCCTGTAAGTAACATTTTTATATCATCCCTGCAGACAGAATTAATATACAATTAAATGCATACTAATTATCTACCTGCTTTGCACGTCATTGTGCAAAAAACCAAACCCTAAACCAAACAATAATAAACCTTAAGCTTTCGGAAGCTCGAGAACTGCTCCTCTGTTTCCTGATGTGACAAGTGCCTGGTAACGCTTTAAGTATCCTGTGACATTTGTTTCCTTCGGCTTCCACTCGGCCTTTCTCTTTGCAAGCTCTTCATCTGAAACCTTCAGCGTTAATTCCATATTAGGAATATCGATGTGGATCATATCGCCTTCATGGACTAATGCGATCGGACCGCCGACTGCTGCCTCAGGGGAAACGTGGCCGATTGCAGCACCACGGGAAGCACCTGAAAATCTTCCGTCTGTAATAAGGGCAACTGTTGAGCCTAAGCCCATGCCGATGATGGCAGATGTCGGATTCAGCATTTCTCTCATGCCAGGGCCGCCCTTAGGGCCTTCATAGCGGATGACTACGACATCACCTTCATGGATATCGCCGCCCTTGATTGCCTTGATGGCATCCTCTTCTGAATCGAAGACTCTTGCCGGACCGTCATGAACGAGCATCTCTTTTGCAACGGCAGATCTCTTGACGACTGAGCCGTCTGGTGCAAGATTGCCCTTTAATACGGCAAGACCGCCTGTTGAAGAATATGGATTATCAAGAGGACGGATGACCTCAGGATTCTTGTTTACTGCGTCCTTGATATTTTCACCAATCGTCTCACCTGTAACAGTCATGCAGTCTGTATTCAGAAGTTCCGCATCAGCAAGCTCCTTCATGACTGCATAAACGCCGCCAGCTTCATTTAAGTCTTCCATATAGGTAGGACCTGCCGGTGCTAAATGGCAGAGGTTCGGTGTCTTCTCAGAAATTGGATTTGCATAGGAAATATCAAAATCAAAGCCGACCTCATGAGCGATTGCAGGAAGATGAAGCATTGTGTTCGTGCTGCATCCAAGTGCCATATCAACTGTGAGGGCATTGATGATGGATTCCTTTGTAATGATGTCGCGAGGACGGATATTTTTCTTTAAGCATTCCATGACTGTATAGCCTGCACGCTTTGCAAGGGCAAGTCTTTCAGAATAAACAGCTGGAATGGTGCCATTGCCACGAAGACCCATGCCAATTGCTTCAGTAAGGCAGTTCATGGAATTTGCTGTATACATGCCTGAACAGCTGCCACAGGTCGGGCATACATGTTCTTCGTAATTTGTCACATCATCTTCTGTCATTGTGCCTGCGGCATATGAGCCGACTGCCTCAAACATGGAAGAAAGAGATCTCTTCCTGCCGTCAACATGGCCAGCCATCATAGGACCACCGGAAACAAATACGGTAGGAACATTAATTCTTGCTGCTGCCATCAGAAGTCCCGGAACATTCTTGTCGCAGTTCGGAATCATGACAAGGGCATCAAACTGATGGGCAATTGCCATGCATTCTGTAGAATCAGCGATTAGGTCACGTGTGACAAGTGAATATTTCATTCCGACATGTCCCATTGCGATACCGTCGCAGACTGCAATTGCAGGGAATACTACAGGCATTCCGCCTGCCTCTGCAACGCCCATCTTGACAGCCTCGGTAATCTTGTCGATGTTCATATGTCCTGGAACGATTTCATTGTAAGATGAAACGATGCCAACCATTGGCTTTTCCATCTCTTCTTTTGTGAATCCAAGTGCATGGAAGAGGCTTCGTGCCGGAGCCTGCTGCATTCCCTTTTTTACATTGTCACTAAGCATGATTTTTTCTCCTAATCCAAAATAAATATAGTTAGTTTAATATAAATTACTATTATTTCAAAAATTCGTGATTTGAGATAACTAATTTAATCTCTTAAATAATCCGGCAGAATCTCTGCCGGAAATAACTTCCTAATTTTCAACTGATAAAATAAAAGATATCTATATCAAAAGACTTTCTTTTTATCAGACAATTCTGTCCGCAATCAGGTCACCCATCTCGGCAGTATTTACTCTCTTTACGACTCCTGTATGCTCATCAGAAATAAGGTCGATTGTACGGTAACCTTCCTTCAGTACCTGCTTTACAGCATTCTCAATTGAATCTGCTGTCTTGTCCTGATCAAAACTAAAACGAAGCATCATAGCTGCAGAAAGAATCGTGGCGATTGGATTTGCAATGCCTTTGCCTGCAATGTCTGGTGCTGATCCGCCTGAAGGTTCATAGAGACCGAATTTTGTTTCATTCAGCGAAGCTGATGAAAGCATTCCGAGAGAGCCCGAAATCATGGATGCCTCATCTGAAAGAATGTCGCCAAACATGTTCTCTGTAAGGATAACATCGAACTGTCCAGGATTCTTTACAAGCTGCATTGCTGTATTGTCAACAAGCATATGGTCGAGACGGACATCAGGATAATCCCTTGCAACTTCCTCGACAATTTTTCTCCAGAGACGTGAGCTGTCGAGAACGTTTGCCTTGTCGACAGATGTAACATGCTTCTTTCTCTTTTCAGCAATGTCAAAGGCCTTGATGGCAACTCGTCTGATCTCGTCTTCTGAATAGGTGAGCGTGTCCTTCGCAACGAGCTTTCCGTCGATTTCCTTGGTTTCCCTGTCGCCGAAATATAAGCCGCCTGTAAGCTCGCGCACCATCACGAGGTCAAAGCCCTGTGGAATGAAGCTCTGCTTTAGCGGGCATGCCTCTTTTAATTCGCTATAAAGCATGGCAGGACGAAGATTAGCAAAAAGGCCTAATTCCTTTCTGATTCGAAGAAGTCCTGCTTCCGGACGCTTTTCAGGCGGAAGCTTGTACCATGGGGAAGTCGTCGTATTTCCGCCGATTGAGCCCATCAGGATCGCATCCTGTGCCTTTGCTGTTTTGACTGCCTCGTCTGTAAGAGGCTCGCCTGTCTTGTCAATGGAAATACCGCCCATGAGAATGTCGGTATAAGAAAAATCAAGATCATAAACCTTTGAAACTTTGTCAAGTACCTTCAGGGCCTCGTTTACGATTTCAGGCCCGATTCCATCGCCCTTGATGACGCCAACTTTGTATGCCACAATAGCTCCTTTCGTCTTTGAAATGCATTTATGTTTTACTTCATCTCACTTAATACTGCAACGGCATTCTCTCCAATGAGAAGCTTTCCATGCTCGTACATTTCACGTACAGTTCCTGTGTCAGAATACATGAAATTCGAATATTCTGAAAGGGTGAAAATCTTTGATGCAAGATTTCTCCTGGTATCAGAAAGCTCGACTTCATAATAATATTTGTTTCTGTATTTGTAAAATCTTGAGAACTCAATATCATTTGCGCCACAGAGTTCCTTTGCAAGCGCAATGCTCTTTTCCATTGAATCGATTTCTGCCCAGATGTGCATCGAAATCTTTTCATTGAACTTCGGTGATGAAAGCTTCTTTGTATTTGCATCCTTGAGAAGCTGATTGTAGTTCATCGGCAGTTTCTTACCTGATGGAATCTCGATCACATCCTCAGGAGAATTCCCACCCTGCGTAAGCTTTGCAAGGAAGGACTTAAGCTCCCCTTTTACTTCATTAAGTAATGCCTTTATCGCCGCATTCCTGTCATCAGAAATAAGAAGGCTGATCGTTCCATCCTTCATCACAGAAAGCTGGACATTTAGTGAATTCCCTTTGACGTCAAAATTCGTCTCAGTCTTCGCTTCGTTCAGTACATCCTGAAGGAATTCCTCTGCCTTCTCATGATCCTGGAGGATGTCTTCGATATGCATTCCCCTCGCCTCAAGCTCCTCGCTTGAAATCTGGCACTTTATTGTATTTTCGTTTAATTTTGTAAATTTCATAGGAACCTCCTGAAGAAAGGTCTTCCTTAGAATTCTGGTTATCTCCTCTCTAAGCTCAATCATCGCCTACCGGCTCGATTTCGCTAACTTCGGAGACAGGTCTACGACTAAATTCGCACTTTGCTTTCAGCTCGTGCTCATTAAGTTCTCTGACGCTGCAGGAGATGGGACTTGAACCCACATGATGTTGCCATCGTCAGATTTTGAGTCTGATGCGTCTGCCATTCCGCCACTCCTGCGAAGTTAATAGCACCACTTAAGTGCTTTAATAATATAGTCTATCAAAAAATATAAAGAGTGTCAAAAGGAAATAGACACTCTTCACACATTTTTCTAGTTTTGTAGTATAAAAATTGAATTATCCTTCCGGGAACAATTTCTTATAAACCGGGAAGCAGTCAAATGTAGCAAAGTAATCCTTCAGCGTTTCGGCGCGGCGGATTGTATCAAAGCTTCCATTTTCGTGTAACAGGACTTCCTCAGACCAAAGCCTGCCGTTGTAATTATATCCCATTGCAAAGCCATGGGCACCGGTATCATGAATATAAAGGATATCACCCATGTCAATCTTCGGAAGTTCACGGTCTATCGCAAACTTGTCATTATTCTCGCAGAGACTCCCTGTGACATCATACTTGTGGTCGCAAGGCGCATCCTCTTTTCCAAGGACTGTGATATGATGGTATGCACCATACATGGCAGGACGCATGAGGTTTGCAGCGCAGGCATCAACGCCAATGTATTCCTTATAGATATGCTTCTCATTGATAGCGGTAGTGACAAGTGCGCCGTAAGGACCTGTCATGAAACGTCCCATCTCTGTAAAGATGCTGATGTCACTAAGACCGTTTGGAACAAGGATTTCATCAAATACCTTGTGAACACCCTCACCAATAATTGCAATATCATTCGGCGTATCGGAAGGTTTATAAGGAATCCCGACACCGCCTGAAAGATTGATGAAGGAAAGCGAAACGCCTGCTTCTTCCTTAATCTTTACGGCGAGCTTGAATAATGTCTTTGAAAGCTCAGGATAATAATCATTAGAAACCGTATTTGAAACGAGGAAAGCATGAAGGCCGAAGGTCTTTACGCCCTTTGACTTTAGGTATTTATATGCCTCAATGATCTGCTCTTCTGTCATGCCGTATTTTGCATCGCCGGGATTGTCCATGATGCCGTTTGAAACCTCATAGATTCCGCCCGGATTGAAACGGCAGCAGACTGTTTCAGGAAAACCGCCGAGAACAGACTCGACCTTCTTTACCTGTGTCAGGTCATCGATATTGATAATTCCGCCAAGTGATGCGCAGTAGGAAAATTCCTCGAGAGGCGTATCATTTGATGAAAACATGATCTCGTGACCTGAAAATCCACATGCATCTGAAAGCTTAAGCTCTGCCATGGATGAGCAGTCAACGCCGCAGCCCTCTTCCTTAAGAATATCCATAATAAATGGATTCGGAAGCGCCTTTACTGCAAAATATTCTCTGTAGCCCTTATTCCAGGAAAACGCCTTATTAACCCTTCTCGCATTTTCGCGGATGCCTTTCTCGTCATAAATATGAAATGGTGTCGGATGCCCGGCCTTAATAATCTCTTCTGCCTTCTCTTTTGTAATAAACGGAGTCTTCTTCAAAATGCCACCTCTGTATGTCAAAAAAATCTATGCGCTTTCTAAAAATTTCTGCAAGAATAGCGAAAATCCTGCAAAGAAAATAAACTGATACAAGCGCTAAAAGTTTCGAATGTGGATTTTATATCACATTTATTTATTAGTCAAGTTTGCCAAGTACGAATGCAGTCTTTGGCGGGATCAGAAGTCCTCCACCGAAATCTTTATATTCGCCTGAGATATAGTCAAAGCCACGTCCAGCACGTGCATCGAAGTTTGCACGAAAATCATTGTCATCAATATTGATTGCAACGATGACTCTGTTCTGACCGTCATTTCTCTCAAAAACCGTCTGCTTATTCTGTAAGATAGGAACATCAATACCACCATAGGATAATGCGGAATTTTCATGCACTGCTTTGCATAGTCCTGCAACGGCATCTGTAATATAATTCCATTCTGGAGCATCTACTGCTGGTCTAAGTCCCCAGTCACCATCCTTCTTGTCGCCCTTTATACCCCATTCAGAGCCATAGTATACCATAGGAATTCCAGGCATGCCGAAAGCCAATGCGTATGCGGCAGGGATTAATTTCTCATCCTTCAGCGTCGATGCAATTCTTGAAACATCATGATTATCGACAAATGAAACCGGATGCATTCCCTTGTAAAGCGTCCACTCCTCCGGTCCGAACTGCCTCTTGATTGAGTGCATAATCTCGAAAAGATTGTCGGAATTTATTGCGCTCCAGATGCCCTTGAAACATTCATAGTTCGTGGCTGAATGGCACATCTCATTATTCATGATGGTCCTGTAATCACCGCCTAAAATTTCTCCAAGAAGAAAGAATTCATCCTTCATCTGAGATGTCTCCCACCTTAATCTCTTTAAGAAATCACGGTCTACCATGTATGCGACATCAAGCCTCAGCCCATCGATGTCAAATTCATTGACCCAGCCTCTTACACTTTCAATGAGGTAGTCCGCAACTGCAGGATTTCTCAAATTTAATTTCACTAGGTCGTAGCAGCCTTCCCAGCCCTCGTACCATAGACCATCGTTGTAGCCGTCATTTCCGCCGAAATTGATATTGAACCAATCCTTGTACTGCGAGCCCTCACGATTCTTTAGCACATCAAGGAATCCGAAGAAGCCACGGCCGACATGATTGAAAACGCCGTCAATGATTACCTTTATGCCATTTGCATGAAGCTCAGAAACGACCTTCTTGAAATCGTCATTCGTGCCAAGCCTTGAATCGATTTTCCTGTAATCCCTTGTGTCATACCCATGACAGTCGGACTGAAAAACTGGAGAAAAATAGACTGCATCAATGCCGAGTTTCGTAAGATGCGGAATGAAATCTATGACCTTCAGAATCCTATGATTTGATTCCTCTTCCTTAAGACCTGCTTCATCATCTGCTGCTCTGTTTTCATGCGGTGCACCGCACATGCCTAAAGGATATATCTGATAAAATACTGAATGTTCTGCCCACATAATACTGCCTCCAATCAATACTTGCAAACACTTCACTATAGGGTGTTTGCAAATCGCAGTCATACGTATACTGCTAATTAGATATACAAATTTCTAAAAACGTAAGTAATTTTAAACCACATGTGAATATGTGTCAAAATGAAAAATGCACAGAAATCTATAGAAAAATATTTATATCTCTATGAATGAGACAAAGAAAGAATGCTTTTCAGGCATTCATGTAGCCTTCGTAATTTGAAAGCACTTTGGAAATATATGTCTGGGTCTCCTGAAATGGCGGAATACCTCCATATTTTGACACATTGCCTACTCCGGAGTTGTAAGCAGCAAGTGCCAGTGAGAGATCTCCATTATATTTTGAAATAAGTCCGGAAATCTTATTTGCGCCAGCCATAATATTCTGGTATGCATCTAAAGCATCTGTGACCCCGAGTCCTTTTGCCGTCTCAGGCATAAGCTGCATTACACCCATTGCGCCAGATTTTGAAACAGCATCCGTCCTGAAGCCTGACTCCTGCTTTGCAATCGCCAGAAGCAAAGCCTTGTCAACTCCAAATTTTTCAGAAGCCTCTGTAAAAATCGAATCCAGAGCCTTTTCCCTTTCTGACTCAGAAGATGCATCAGCACTTACTGATACTGATGTGCCAGCAGATACTGAATTTACTGGTACTTTTGCAGCATTAGCAAATGGATTCAAGTCAAATGAAGCATTCCTGCTTTTTAATTCTTCCAGCTTTTTTGCACCATAAAGTGCTGTCTGAAGGTTCAATAACTCTGATTCAAAAGCGTTCCCAGACGAATCCTTTGAGAATTCATTCTCATATACGAATGTACTGTTATCACCAGATATCTTAAGATTCATAGCTATTTCCTTATCAGTATAGTAATATAATCGTCATCAATAATTATCAAATGCAAAGCAAAAATTTCTTGACAATGCTATTTCTCTATTGTATATTTCATAGGTCGGTCATTTTCCGACACAAGCTGATGTGGCACAGTCGGTAGCGCACCTCATTGGTAGTGAGGAGGTCACCGGTTCGATTCCGGTCATCAGCTTATTTTTTATAAATAAAATGAGTAGAGTTTTCATCCCCTACTCATTCTAATTCCATTAATATTTTGGAAAGAAAATCCTTTTTTCTCCGTCACATTTCAAGTAATCTCACGCATAAGCATCAATATGCGCACCAATCATCTCATATGAAGCTCCATTCGAGTATCTGTCATATGAAACATTCTGTCCGGAAAATTCATCTGCCAATGCATTGTATGCTTTATTTGCCTCAATACTTGAATCCACATGATTCACAGCATTCTTCTGAACTACTGCATTAGAATATGTGACAGGATCTGAAGGCGAAACACCATTGACACTTTCAGGCGCTTTTGCTCTTTCAGTGTATGCAGATGAAACCTTTGACTCATTCTCTACATTGTAAGCATTATTCACAACGCTTGAATACTGTGATGAAATCGCAGCTGCCCTTCCTGCTCCAACTGAACCTATTCTGCTGATTGCTATGCTCATCAAATGTCCCCTTTAAGACTATTAAGGCTAACTTTTTCAGCTTTCTGTAAACCCTCTGAATAATATTACATTAGCCTCTGTGTTTTACACACACGAAAATATTATACAATATTTCTTTGAAAAGTAAAGGTTTTTTATTAAATTTCACCACATTTATTATTCATAAATATGCACCGGCTTTATCACGCCGCACTCTCTTCCTTTGAAACCACAGACTCCGTCTTCCATGACTTCCTGAAGAACGCAAAGCCGATGACAAAGAAAAATACAATTGGCAGAATCCCGATATGCTGGTTTCCAGTCACATTTGTAATAAATCCGAAAATGAATGCACCCAGGGCGGATGCGCCTTTTCCAAAAATATCAAAAATACTAAAATACTGCCCTGATTTTTCCTTTGGAATTATTTTTGCAAAATAAGATCTCGACAGTGCCTGGATGCCACCCTGGAAAAGACCTACCATTACACATAGAATCCAGAAATGAATCTGATTCGACATAAAGAATGCCAGGATTGCAATTGCCGTATATCCCAATATGCATACAGAAATAATAATTTCGCTTCCCCATTTCTTTGCCATTTTTCCTGTGATGATCGCACATGGAAATGCGACAAACTGGGTAACAAGAAGTGCAAGCAAAAGACCAGTCGATGCAAGTCCTAAAGACTTTGCATATATTGACGCATTATCTATGATCGTATAAACACCATCTATGTAAAAGAAAAATCCGATGACAAAAAATAATGCCTTTTTATTTGTCCTGCCAAGTTCCGCTATCGAATGAAAAAATTCCTTGAATCCATTTGATTCACCGGTGCCTTCTGCTTCGAAGCGGATCTGCTTATATTCCTTTATGAGCGGGATTGAAAATACGAACCACCATATTGCAGTTATTACAAATGAAATCTGCATGGCAACAGTGTCAGAAATCCCAATCTTTCCAAATGAAGCTAAAATATAAAGAATCAGGCTGCATATAAAAGGAATTACTGAGCCAATATAGCCAAATGCATATCCATGAGACGAAACGGTGTCCGCCCTCTCATCTGTCGTGACATCATTAAGCATTGAATCATATACGACAAGGCTCACCTGATACCAGACTTTTGCTATTGCAAAAATAATAATGAAGAAGATCCAGTTCGTTGAAACGCCAAGCAGCAGTGTACAGAGCGCACCAGCCACTACAGTGAAAACAAAAAGCTGTTTTTTCATTCTCCGCCTGTCAGCAAGTGTTCCAAAGACCGGTCCTAAAAACACGACGGCAATCGTACAGGCGGTTCCGGCATAATTCCAGTATGCCACCGTATTAGGCTCTGAAACACCTGCCGCTACAGCAATATCATGGAAAAATATCTGTATCAGCGTAGATACCATTAGAATAAATGCAGAATTTGCAACATCATAGAGCACCCATTTTTTCTCAAGAGAAGTCAGTCCCTTTTTATTCTCTTCCATATTCAGTCTCCCAATCCATAAAAACCCTGACGTCATATTCTTTTTAGAAGCGTAAAAATCAGTATATTTATTAATGATTTTCGTTTCTCAGAAACGATTATAATCCATACAGTTTTCTAATAACACTATTTTAAGTCAGGTTTTACTTAAAAATTACACAGGGGATTTTTGTACAAATTTCACAAAATGTAATAAGATTGCTTATTATCGAAACATTTAATGAATCAGCCAAAAGACCTACATTTCAAAAAATAAGATTATTGACTTTATGAAAAACTGAATTAGAATTTTTCCTGTAAGGCAATTTAGATAGTAAAGAATCTCTATTATGACTTGAATATTTGATAAGGAGGCAGTCATGTCAAAGAAACATCCATTAATCAGACTTGGGCTGTATGGTCTCGCTTCATACGGCGCCTACAGCTACTACAAAGACAATATTCGAAACAAATCATATTCAGGCATCGGAAGAATCCCGACAGAAAATGCCTCAGAAAAAATTACTGAAGGCTGCCTCGTTCTTGAGGGCGGCTCTTTAAGAGGCTTATATACAAGCGGTGTCCTTGATGCCCTGATGGAAAATGACATCAATTTCCAGACCACAATTGGCGTCTCAGCCGGAGCACTTAATGGTGCAAATTATGTCTCAGGACAGATTGGCCGCTCTGCAAGATTCAATCTTTCAAACCGCTTCAACCAGCGTTATTTCGGGATTGCAGCCTTTATTGAAAACCGCTCACCATTCGGCTTCAGATATATGTTTTCAGATACCAGTAATGTCGAGTCTTTCAACTACAAGAGATTTAATGATCCAAAGAGGCGCTTCGTTGCCGTTGCCACAAATATTTCAACGGCCCGCCCCGTTTATTTTGAAAAGAATAAATGCTCTGATATTTTCACAGCAATGAGATGCTCAGCTACTCTCCCAGTCCTTTCAGAGCCTGTTCATCTTGAAGGCGGAAATTTCCTTGACGGCGGCTGCAGCATGCCCATTGCATACCAGTGGGCGATAGACCAGGGCTTTGAGAAAATCGTAGTTGTACGTACGAGGACAAGAGGCTTCAGAAAGCCTGAAGGAACAGATGGTGTTGCTACTACAAAAGCTGAAGAATTCAAATACCGGAATTATCCTGATTTCCTGCAGGAACTTAAGGATGGTCACAAAATTTATAACAGGCAGTGTGAAGAATTGCTGCGATTGGAAAAAGAAGGACGCCTGTTTCAGATTACTCCTTCCACTCCTCCGACAGTCAGCCGTCTTGACTCGGATCTTGAAAAAATTGGTGCGCTCTACGACCTCGGCGTAAAGGATACGAACAACATCATTCCAAAGCTGAAGGAATATCTGGAGAGCTGAAAAAAAAATAAAAACTACTTGCATTCATATATCGATTGTGATAATATAATCATCGCTTTGCGGTTCTTGAAGTTTCGACGACCCATGAAGCTTTTCGCAAAGCCTATGGAGAGGTATCGAAGTGGTCATAACGAGGCGGTCTTGAAAACCGTTTGTCCGCAAGGGCACGTGGGTTCGAACCCCACCCTCTCCGTTGTATCAGCCATCGGTTTATCCGGTGGTTTTTTTGTTATTATTCTGGAATGTCTAATTTTCTCGTTATTCTTAGCATTGTTCCGAAAAATACAATGACTTTTCACAAAATATTTAATATAATGCTACTATTAAGTTTTATTTGTTAGGAGGTTATTTATGTACAATTTCACATTCTATGTACCTACCAGGATTCATTTTGGAGAGGGGCAGATTTCACATCTGTCTGAGCTTAAGGAAAGTGGATCCAAAGTCCTCATGGTTTATGGCGGTGGTTCCATAAAGAGAAATGGAATCTATGACAAGGCAATGGAAATCTTAAAGGAAGCCGGTCTTTCAGTCACAGAGCTTTCGGGGGTAGAGCCAAATCCCCGTATTGAGACAGTAAGAAAGGGTGCTGAGATCTGTAAAACAGAAGGCATCGATATGGTTCTTGCCATTGGCGGCGGCAGCACAATTGACTGCGCAAAGGTTGTTTCCGCAGGTGCTAAATACGATGGAGATCCATGGGACTTAGTTCTTGACGGTTCAAAGATCAAGAGCGCACTTCCAATCTATTCTGTTCTTACACTTTCCGCAACAGGTTCAGAGATGGATGAATTCGCTGTTATTACAGATATGTCAAAGAATGAAAAGTGGGGAACTGCTGCTGAGTGCCTGAAGCCAAAGATGTCAGTTCTTGATCCTACATATACATATTCTGTGTCAAAAAAGCAGACTGCTGCTGGAACAGCTGACATGATGAGCCATACCTTCGAGAACTATTTCAGCTTCGAGGAGGGTGCAGATGTTCCGAAGCGCTTTGGCGAGGGTCTTCTGATGACAATGATGAAGTATGGTCCGATTGCTCTGAATGATCCTACAAATTATGATGCAAGAGCAAACCTCATGTGGGCTGCTTCCCATGCTATTAACGGTCTCACAAGAGTCGGAAACGCTCCTGGATGGTGTGTTCATCCTATGGAGCATGAGCTTTCTGCATTCTATGACATTACACATGGTGAAGGTCTTGCTATCCTTACCCCTGTCTGGATGGAACACATCCTTTCAGATAAGACCGCTCCTATCATTGCAACATATGGCAAAAATGTTCTCGGTCTCACAGGCGATAATGACATGACTGTTGCAAAGGAAGCTATTGAAGCAACAAAGAAATTCTTCTTTGAAACAATGGGAATGCCTGCTAACTTACGTGCCGTTGGAATCACTGAAAAGACAAACTTTGACAAGATGGCTGAAAAAGCATCAAAGGGCTGCGAAGGCTGCTTCGTACCACTTTCAAAAGATGACGTAAAGGAAATATTTGAAGCTGCATTCTGATGAAATAATATAATTTCAGAAAAATAATAAGCACCTGTATCCAGTAAATTTGGATACAGGTGCTTTTTTAAGTTCACACATACTTAATATGCATTATCATGTTTGCTTACAAACAAATTATTCTGTATATTAAATTGCTTGCGGCACCTTTTTACTCACACGCCTCAAGTGCCTGCTTTAGGTCTGCGATAATATCTCCCTTATCCTCGAGACCGCAGGAAATACGAATCATTCCTGCAGGTACGCCGGCTTCTTTGAGTTCCTCATCATTCAGCTGTCTGTGCGTGCTGGTTGCAGGATTGAGGCAGCAGGTCCTTGCATCAGCAACATGCGTCTCAATTGCAGCAAGCTTAAGGTGCTTCATGAAGTTCTCTGCTGTCTTTCTTCCGCCCTCAAGCTCAAATGAAACAACACCACAGCCGCCATGTGGCATATACTTCTTTGCAATCTCATAATAAGGGCTTGACGGAAGTCCCGGATAATTTACATGTGTGACAAGGGACTGTTTCTCAAGAAATTCTGCAACAGCCTGGCCGTTTTCAACATGTCTTGGCATCCTGACGTGAAGAGATTCAAGTCCCATATTAAGATAAAATGCACTCTGCGGTGATGGAACAGAACCTAAATCCCTCATGACCTGTGAAACAGCCTTTGTAATGAATGCACCGGCATTTCCGAATTTCTCTGCATAGATAATGCCGTGATAGGATTCATCAGGCGTCGTAAGTCCAGGGAATTTATCCTTGTGCGCCATCCAGTCGAATTTGCCGCTATCGACGATTGCGCCACCTACATGGACGCCGTGGCCGTCCATATACTTCGTCGTGGAATGTGTGACGATGTCTGCACCCCACTCAATCGGACGAAGATTTACAGGCGTTGGGAAGGTATTGTCCACAATCAGCGGAACACCATGTGCGTGAGCGACTTTCGCAAACTTCTCAATATCAAGAACGGTAAGGGCCGGATTTGCAATTGATTCGCCGAACATTGCCTTTGTATTATCCTGAAAAGCGGCGTTAAGCTCCTCTTCTGTCGCATCCGGTGAAACGAAAGTGGACTCGATTCCCATCTTTGCCATAGTGGTCTTTATGAGGTTAAACGTGCCGCCATAGATTGAAGATGAGGCAACAATGTGGTCGCCTGCAGAGCAGATATTAAATAATGCGAAGAAATTTGCAGCCTGTCCTGATGATGTGAGAAGCCCTGCAGTACCGCCTTCCATCTCTGCAATCTTTTTTGCCACATAGTCGCAGGTCGGGTTCTGAAGCCTTGAATAGAAATATCCCTCAGCCTCAAGGTCGAAAAGCTTTCCCATATCCTCGCTTGTGTCATACTTGAAAGTCGTCGATTCAATAATAGGAATCTGTCTCGGCTCGCCGTTTCCCGGCGTATATCCTGCCTGCACACACTTTGTTCCAATTCCAGTTTTGCTTAAATCCATCGTATTCCTCCAAAACATTAATAAATCCTGTATATTATCTTTTCAGCCATCTTCTTTGCGGCTTCCTCACCCTCAAAATATTCGAGAATCTGAAGACCGAACGAAATAGATGCACCCACTCCACGTGCTGTGATGATATTTCCGTCCCGGACTGCCGGTGCAGATTTGATGACCTCTGCACCTATAAGCCCTTCCTCGCAGCCAGGATAGCAGGTAGCCCTCTTGCCCTTTAAGATTCCAACGTCACCAAGAACTGTAGGACCGGCACAGATAGCTGCAACAAGCTTTCCTGCATCAAAGAATTCCTGAACTTCCTTCCTTACAATAGGATGCTTTTTAAGATTCTCAGTACCCTTGAGTCCACCCGGAAGAATAATACCATCATATTTTGAAAAGTCTGCATCACCAATCATTCCGTCTGCCTTGACGTGAATATTGTGGCTGGTGATGACATTCTCAGTATCCATAATAGAAAGGATGTCGACATCCATTCTTGCACGTCTCAGGATGTCTGCCTGGGTCAGTGCTTCTATTTCTTCACAGCCGTCTGCTAAAAATAATGCTATTTTTGCCATAATGCCCTTCTTTCTATAATTTATTCATAATAAAATCGAAGTATATTCTTAAAACACATTGATAAGGTTACCACAAATCAATAAAAAGTGATAGACTGATTTTTAACGATAATAAATCACGAATGTAAAAAGGCGCGTGAACTGTATAATCATATAGAAAAGGAAAAAGTATGGAAATTGAAAGAAAATTTTTAGTTGATCTTCCCGAAAATATTAAGAACTTTCCTCACAAGCACTTTGTACAGGGCTATCTCTCTGCAAATCCTACAGTCCGCGTCCGAGATGAGGCTGGAGAATATTTTCTGACTTATAAAGGGGCAGGAATGCTTGCGCATGAAGAATACAATCTCCCGCTCACGCAGGAAAGCTTTGAGCATCTTCTTAATAAGGCAGACGATACGATCATAGAAAAGACGAGGTATTTTATACCATACTCAGAAAATGAAAAAAAATATACAATAGAACTTGATATTTTTGAAAAGGAATTAGCACCACTTATCGTCGCTGAAGTGGAATTTGAAACAGTAGACGATGCAAAGCAATTCATTGGTCCAGAGTGGTTCATAGAAGATGTGACAGAGGACCGAAGATATAAGAATGCATATATGTCGAAATTCGGAAAGCCTGAATAAAAGCTTTTTTCAGACTCCGCCTCTCAGCCTGTTTGTCTCAAACTTTGCCCTCGTATGTACACAGCGCATCAGCTCATCAAGCCTGTCTTCCGGCTCGCCGTCATCAATCACAATGTCCATAGTTGATGCAATATTATCTATGATGAGATCAGAAAGTCCTGGAGCCAGACGCATCTTTTCGAGAAGCTCATACTTCTTTGCAAAATCATCTTCGTCAAGAACCTCCATCATATACTCTTCACATGTTTTTTCATGAAATGTTTCTTTACTGTCAGATGGAGCTGTATTATTTTCAAATTCAGACATGATCAGGCCTCGCATACTGCCGAAAATAACTGTCTGAATCAAAAGAAAACAGGCGAGAAATCGGCAAAAATAATTCTTGAAATATTTGTTCCAGTATAGCAAAATTAATATAAAAATTCAAACCATCTGATGTAAATGCTACAGTCCTTCATGCCCAGTTCTAATGAGGAATTGAATTTTTTCTGCAGCATAATAATATAAAAGGATAAAGAAATGCTTGATAGAAACGATCTCCTTGATCTTACATTTTATAAGATGTCTCCTTTCAAAGGAAGCCTTGGAAAGCTGAGATATAAAATAGAAAAAATCACTGATGATGACGGAACCGACAAGTTTCTGGTCACGACCTGGCCTGGTCCCTTCAATTTCGAGAAGACGGATGACTCCCTGAAAGAAAAACATACAGAGGAATTTTCTGAAGAAGGAATGCAGAAAATCACAGACTATCTGAATAAGAACGCAGAGAAAATGAATGCATAAAAAACATATTAGTCCTTCGACTGCACCATGATGAGCACGCCGCTATTGAAGGAAATATGTCCTTCTTCAGCAGCCAATTCATTACTCACACCAAGAGAATTGAAGCCTCCAAAAGAATAGTTCTTCAGCGGATATTTGAACCCTTCAAGCGTCAGCCCTTCGACCCTGTCTCCAAAAGGAAAGAATGATATATATTTTCCAAAAAGTTCTTCTTTTTTAATAACTGTATCTTCAAAAAGAAGCTCGATTCTATTATGGCTGTCCTGTAAAATAATACGGCGATGGGCATCGTGTCCCATACCAAGGACTGCAATATTTCCTAAAACATGGTCTATCCTGGTACCAGTCCCGCCAAGGATATATATGTCGCCAAGCGTATGCGAAAGTGCCAGCTTCACGGCATCTTCCGTATCCGTATCATCCTTTTCCGGGACGAGCTTTTCAACCGAAATACCATAAACTTCATTCAGATTCTTAATAATCTTTACAGCATCTTCTGACGCAGAATCAAAATCGCCAATAATAAAATCAGGCATCAGGTTCATTTCAGCCATGGTCTCTATGCCCTTATCAGCCGCAATAAGCACAGCATTTTTGTGCGCATCCAAAAGCTTTATTGCACATGGAATATCTATACTTCCACCAGAAAAAATAATGACGGAATCTTCACCTTCTTCAATTTTCCCGGAATTCTCCGCAAATATTTCCTGCATTTCTTATTTCCTATTCATCTTTCTTATTCCATAAGCTCAAGGAACGCCCTGACATTATCCTCTATCTCATCATCATCAGAAAATACTGCACTTCCTGCAACAAGTATATTTGCACCGCTGTCAAGAAGAGCCTTGGCATTATTCAGATTCACGCCGCCATCTATCTCTATGTCAGGATCAACACCCGCCTCTTCAATAAGTGCATTAAGATCTCTTAATTTATCAAAGGTATAAGGTATGAACTTCTGCCCTCCAAAGCCCGGATTTACGCTCATGAGAAGAACCATATCTATTTTCGGAAGAACATACTTTATCGATGAGACCGGAGTCGCAGGATTCAGTGCAACTCCTGCAACGCACTTTGCCTCATGAATTATTTCTATTGCCCTGTCAAGATGGTTTGTTGCCTCTGCATGAATCGTGATGATATCTGCACCTGCCTTTGCAAATGCATCGATATATTTTTCCGGGTCATCAATCATGAGATGCACATCCAGAAGCCTGTCGGTAATATTCCGGATTGACTTTACAACAGGAATGCCAAGTGAAATATTTGGAACGAAATGTCCATCCATGACATCTATATGAACATACTGTGCACCAGCAGAATCTATTGCGCTTATTTCAGAGCCGAGGCGTGTAAAATCACAGCTTAATATTGAGGGTGATAAACAATTCATAAAAACTCCAGTCCATTAATAATTAAAAATAAGGGACAAGACCTGTCTTGTCCCCAAACTATCATCACTGCTTTGTGAAGTTCACTGACTGTGAACCTGTCTGTCCTGATTCAGTCTCATAGAAAAGTGTACCCGAGCTTGTGGACATGCCATTTGCACTGATGGTAAGCGAGCTTCCGGCATCAACAGACCATGTATTTATGACATTCTGATTTCCATCCTTTAAAGTCCATGTAGTTTTCTCATTATTCTTAGATTCTACAGAACCTGAATATGAATAATATACTTCTTCTTTGCCAAGGGAGATCACAAAATTAACCGGGCTTCCGCTGTCGACATTCGTGCCTGTCGCAGGATCCTGCTCTATTACACTTCCTGCTGCAACGGTATCACTGTTCACCTCAGTGATGTCACCGACTACAAGACCTGCTGCTGTAATTGCACTTTCAGCATCTGCCTGTGTCTTTCCAACAATAGATGGAACCTTCTTCTGTTCCTTGCCCTGGCTTACCATAATAGTAATTGTATCACCTGATTTTCCTGCAGTATTTCCTTCAGGAGACTGGGAGATGACTTTTCCAGTTTCTACAGAATCACTGTAATCATAATTCCTTACATACTTGAAACCTGCATCCGTAAGGGTATTTATTGCAGATGCCTCGTCATAACCTACTACTGAAGGAATGGTAATCGCACCCTTGCCGCTTGAGAATTTGACAGTGACTGTAGTGTTTTTCTTTACTTCAGAACCTGCTTCTGCATCCTGGGAAACAGCAAGACCTTCTTCATAATCATCTGAAGACTGAACGCCGCCATCCTTAAAGCCTAGTCCCTGATCCTTTAAGGTCTTCTTTGCATCCGTCTTATTCATTCCTATGACTGAAGGCACTGTGACATTATCTGATGAATCGCTGGTACCGCTTGATGCATCACTTGAAGAATCATCCGTTTCTTCTGTAATCGCTCCAGATGAATTTGAACTGTTTGACTTTATTCTCTTGAAGAGTCCAAGCGAGCTGGCTGCAATTACAATGATGATAATAACAATAACGATGGCCGCGATGATTCCAAGCACTGTGATGACTTTTTCACGTCCTGAGCTTTCATCGTCGTCGTCATCATCCTCTTCGTCATCATCCTCTTCATCGTCTTCTTCGTCATCATCCTCATCTTCATCTTTAGGTTTTGACTTTCTCTTCTTTTTGGGTCTCTCTTCTTCCTCGTCCTCGTCATCCTCATCATCATCTTCTTCGGCCTGCTTCATAAATGCCTTTTCAGCATTTTTCTGAATCTCGTCCATTTCCTCATCCGTGATGACCCTGGTCTTCATATTTTCATCAGCATCAGGGATGACAACGAAATCGTCATTTGGATTTGCAAGAGCCTTTTTCAAATCGATAAGCATATCGCCCATTGTCTGATAACGTCTGCTCTGCGTCTTCATCGTAGCCTTCTGGATAATGCGCTCGACAGCAATTGGGAGATCCGGTGCATACTCTGAAGGAGGAACCATTTCACCCTGCAGATGCTGGATCGCAATGGCAACAGTAGTCTCTCCATCGTACGGCACACGTCCTGTCACCATTTCATACATCACAATTCCGAGAGAATAGATATCAGTCGTAAAGGTAACATAGCCATTTCTTGCCTGTTCAGGAGAAGCATAATGCACAGACCCCATAATATCTGCGCTGACGGTATTCGAAGTCACTGCACGGGCAATACCAAAGTCCATGACCTTTACCTTGCCCTCACGTGAAATGATGATATTCTGAGGCTTAATATCCCTATGGATAATATTCTTCTTGTGGGCAGCTTCAATTCCCCGGCCTACCTGTATTGCAATGGAAAGGGCTTCATTGTATGTAAGTCTGCCCTTTTTATTTATATATGTCTTCAGGGTAATGCCCTCAACATATTCCATTACGATATAATAAAGGCTGCCTTCACTGCCAACGTCGTAAATGCTGACAATATTCGGATGCTCAAGTCCTGCTGCTGCCTGTGCCTCTGCACGAAACTTTGCGACAAAGGTCCTGTCCTCTGCAAACTCCTGCTTCAGGATCTTTACAGCAACCTCACGGCCTAATGAGTGATCCTTTGCAAGAAAAACATCACTCATTCCGCCTGCACCGATTTTATCCAGTATTTCATATCGGTTTGCAAGCATAATACCGGATTCAACATTTGTATTCATATTATCCATTAAGATTCCCTCTCATATTAAAAAGGTTTTATAAGTAAAACCGTAATATTATCATTTCCACCATGTTCGTTTGCGAGATTGACAAGCGTCTTTGCCTTTTCCTCTACCGAGCCCTCGCCACTTACTACAGTCAGGATCTCTTCATTTTTTACTTCATTTGTAAGACCGTCAGAGCACAGTAATACATAGTCATCCATTGAAAGTGTGTAGTGAAAGAAATCAATATCCACTGTTTCTTCTGCACCTACTGCCCTGGTGATTTTGTGCTTCTGAGCATGATATATTTCTGAATCTTCTGTAATCGCACCACTGCGTAAGAGTTCCTCGACTACAGAATGGTCTACCGTGATCTGTCTGATTTTGTCTTTAGAAATAACATACAGCCTGCTGTCACCGACATTTGCAACTGTCATATTGTTCTCATCAATAGTAGCAGCAACCAGTGTGGTTCCCATGCCGTTTCGAGACCTGTCTGAATTTGCAAAGGAATATACTTCTTTATTTGCCTCTGTGATCGAATCCTGAATGACGCTGACTGCGTCTTCATAGTCATGATTCATAATGCACTCTGTAAGGACATCTATTGCAGTCTGGCTTGCGACCTCACCTGCCTTGTGTCCGCCCATGCCATCACAGACAGCATAAAGATTCTTAAGTGCCCCAATACTCTCGTCCGTCCGATAAAAAGAATCTTCATTCTTTTCACGCCTTATTCCCTTGTCTGAAATACCAATACTCTGCATATTTTACCTTAGTTCATTACTTTTCTTCTAAGCTCTCCACATGCTCCGTCTATATCGCGACCAAGCGCTCTTCTAATAGTAACATTTATCCCCATTTTTTCAAGTTTCTTTTGAAATAGTTCTGTAGCCTGTCTGTCCGGCGCAGTAAATGCGTCACCGCGTGCTGGATTTACCGGAATCAGATTCAGATGACAGTTTATGCCATGTAGGAGTCTGTAAATATTTTCGACATCAGAATCTGTATCGTTTTCACCTTTTATCAGGGCATACTCAAAGGACACCCTTCGTCCTGTCTTTTCAAAATAATAGCGCATCGCATCAATCGTCTCATCAAGAGAATATTTTTTTGCAACAGGCATTAATTTCTCCCGCGCACCTTGCGTCGATGCATGAAGCGACAGTGCAAGTGTAATCTGAAGTTCTTTGTCAGCAAGCTCTTTTATTTTCGGAACAATGCCCGATGTTGAAATCGTAATATTCCGCTCGGATAGATTCTTTCCATTTTTATCTGTAAGAATTTCGATAAAATCAAGCACATTCTCAAGATTGTTCAATGGCTCGCCCATACCCATCAGGACGACGTGGGAAATTCGTATGCCGCTGTCCTTTTCTATTTCATAAACCTGCGAAAGCATCTCGCCGGCCGTGAGTTCCCTCACCTTTCCACCAACCGTGGAGGCACAGAAGGAGCAGCCCATATCGCAGCCTACTTCTGTAGAGACGCAGACCGATGCGCCATATTCATACTGCATGAAGACAGACTCTATCGTATTTCCATCCGCGAGTTCGAATAGGTATTTCCGTGTACCATCAAGCTTTGAAACCTGCTTCCTTAGAACCTTCAGCGTGCTGATTGCAGCCTTATCTTTTAGGCTTTCTCGAAGATTCTTCGAAAGGTCCGTCATCTCGTCAAAACTTGTGCAGTTGCGCTGATGAAGCCAGGTGAAAATCTGCTTTGCATGGAAGGGCTTCTCCTGGAAGTCGTCTGTGATGAAGGCTTTTAGTTTTTCATTTGTAAGAGACAGGATGTCTATTTTTTCGTCTGTCATGGTTTACCAGTCTTCTTTTACTTTTATTATTCTCACATCAATTATTTTTCTGTACAGAATCAGTTGTTAATTACTATCTTCCGAATACAGATTCCAGCATTCATTATACCTGTTCACTGCAATAGTTAACTCTTTATTGCGTCCTGAGTATTGAAATAAAAAATCCATCATGCAGTGCATCAGGAAATATGGTCTTCTGCTCTACGCATTTAAATGCACTATGCTCTGCAAGAAATTTTTCTATGATTTCATCATTCTCTTCTTTATTAAAAGTGCAGGTGGAGTAAATGAGAAAGCCGCCTGCTTTCACATATTTCGATGCATTTTCTATTATCTTTGTCTGGATGATACGAAGATCACAAAATCCAGCTTCTGACTGACGGTACTTGACTTCCGGTCTGTGTGAGCAGGTGCCAAGGCCAGAGCAGGGGACATCACAGAGCACAATGTCAAATGCATTCTCAAAATCTGGATTCAATACTGAAGCGTCATTTACAGTCGAAGTAATATTTGAAAGAGAAAATTTTTTAGTATTTTCATTAATTTTTTTTATCTTTTTCTCCGAGACGTCACATGAAATAATATTAATATTTTCTCCATAGGTATCAGAAAAATCTATGGATTTTCCGCCCGGTGCGCTGCAAAGATCGAGAAGATGAATTTTCTCATTTTCAGAATTCTTATCAATCGCATTTTCTATCTTTGAGAATTCCCTCTCCACCATCATAGAAGACAGGTCCTGAATATAGAATAGCCCATCCTTGAATGTCTTTGATGAAAGAATTTTTTCAGAATCCTTTATGACGATTGAGACATCATCATATTTTTCTGCATCGATATTCTCGTCTGAAAGCTTTTGAATAAGCGCATCTGCAGAGATTCTCTGTGTGATTACTCTTGCTGTAATAGTCTCAGGAAGTTCAAAAGCTTCTGCAATTTTTACTGCCTGATCATACCCGTAGTCTACTTCAAAAGCCCTGAAAATTTCATTTGGAATCGAGTATTTTACCTCTGCCTTTTGATTTTTATCTATCTTTGAGATTAGCTCATCCTTGTGCCTTGAAATATTCCGAAGCACCCCGTTTACAAAACCTGAAAGGCGTGTGTAGCCGTGTCTCTTCGTGAGATTTACGGCTTCATTTATCGAAGAATAATCCGGTGTCCTGTCGAAGAAAAATAATTCGTATACTGCCATGCGGAGAATACTCCTGATGACAGGCTCCATTTCAAAAGTCCAGGTCTTTGAATATGAATCAATCATATAATCAAGCGTGAGGCATTTTTCTACCACGCCTTTTGAAAGCGAATTTATGAAAGACCTGTCGCGGGAATCAGGGTAAATGCCATTCTTCCGAAGATCATAGAAATGCTTTTCTCTGGCATCCTTTAAATATTTCTTGTCCTCGAGGACATCCATGATAATGAGAAGTGAAGTTTCACGGGCATTGAAATGCACAGCATTTTTTTGTGCTTTTCTCACATTATTTTTCCCAGCAACATTTCCTGATGACTTACTGTCCTTTGATTTACTTTTCGTATTAGAGTTTTTCAATCGGATTTACCTTGTGTCCACGCAGGAAGTCAGCAGTATCCATTGCTTTCTTCCCCGGAATCTGAAGTCTTTCAATCTTTAGTGCATTATTGCCTGTCTTGATATAAAGGAGTGATTTTCCATCACAGAACATTGTGCCTGTAGATGCCGTTTGATATTCATCTGATTCAGGATCATCCATGATGGATGCCTTAATAATTTTCACATTCTTCCCCTGGAATACAAAGAATGCACCCGGCCAGGAATAAAGTCCCCTTACATACCGCTCGAGCACCTCTGCAGGCTTTGAAAAATCAAGCCTTCCCATATCCTTCTTGATCATAGAAACATGCGTAGCATTTTCCTCATCCTGTTTTATCGGAATAATTTCATTTTTTGAAAGCTTGTCAAGTGTATCGAGGATCAGCTCACTGCCTACGTAGGCCAGCTTATCGAAAAGGCTCTCGCCTGTCTCGTCATCAAAAATCGTGACGCTGCGCTGCTCTAGAATGTCACCATCATCAAGGCCTGGTCCCATCAGCATCGTAGTGACACCGGTGACTTTATCGCCATTTAAGATCGCCCATTGAATCGGTGCTGCGCCCCTGTACTTCGGAAGAAGTGAGGCATGAACATTCACTGAATGAAGCCTCGGCAGATACAGTATGGAAGTCGGCAGAATCTGACCATAAGCTGCGACAACTGCGACATCAAAGCCACCAATCTTCTCGGCATATTCTTTCAGGAATGCCACTGATTCTTCTGATTTAATTTTTTCAGGCTGGAAAACTTCGACTCCATTCTTAAGAGCCCACTCCTTCACAGGAGACATCGTGATCTTGCCGCCGCGGCCATTCACACGGTCAGGCTGCGTGACGACGAGCGAAATCTCGTGCTTCGTCGCAACGCTTTTCAAAATCGTCAAGGCAAAATCCGGAGTGCCCATGAACAAAATTTTCATACGAACCTCTTACTATCAACTCGCATCGCAAAAATGAATATATTCTCCAATATACGCTCGCGTCACATTCAATATGGGAATTTTGTTCATTTTTGCTTCGCTCGAGTTTGTAACTCAATCTTCAGTATCAGTATCTCCCTCGTCCTCAGTCGGGACGTCCTGAAGGGCACCGATGACTTTCTCGGTGTACATATGGCCATCGAGGTGGTCGAGTTCGTGGCAGATGCAGCGGGCGAGGAGCTCAGTGCCCTCTATGGTCTGCTCCTGCATATTACGATTGAGAGCCTTGCAGATGACATGATTCGGGCGTTTTACTTCTCCCATCTTGCCTGGCAGTGAGAGGCAGCCTTCTTCTCCATCCTGCTCGCCATCGGATTCTGTGATTTCTGGATTGATGAGGACATACGGTCCGTGCTCGTCCTCGACATCGATAACAACGATTCTTCGAAGCACGCCGACCTGAGGTGCTGCAAGTCCGACGCCATTTGCATCATGCATTGTCTCAAGCATATCATCTATTAGTGTATTCAGTCTGTCCGTAAGCTTGTCTACCGGCTTGCAGACCTTCTCAAGTATCGGATCCCCCTGTATTCTTATTTCTCTTAAAGCCATTATTTCAAATTCCTTTCATAGTTTTCATGAAAAATAATCATAACGCTAATTCAAGCTTTTGACAAGTGGAGAGATTCGTGCAAAAAAGAGCACCTGCTATGGTGCTCTTTTTAAATCAATTACAGTTCATTCATTATTCTTCATGATAACGCATGTGTGAACGGTAAACTGGTCAAATTATATCACATATGTATCCGCCTTCGCGGCGCTTTCGTCAACCAGGTCCTGGAGGGTGATGTTGTCGACGACATCTGCGATTGCCTTGGCAAGCTTGTTCCAGACATAAATCGTGACGCAGGTCGACTTCATGTCGCATTCCTCGGGATCTTTTCCTACGCATGCGACGGGTGCGAGGTCACCTTCGGTGAGCCTTAAGATGTCACCGACAGTAATGTCCGGCGGCTTCTTCCGAAGCACATATCCGCCCTGCGCTCCACGGACACTTTTTACAAGGCCGCCGCGGTTTAGGACAGAGATAATCTGCTCCAAATATTTCTCTGAAATTTTCTGACGCTTCGCCACATCCTTTAGGGAAATCGGGTCGCCGGTGTCATAGATGGCAAGATCGAGCATCAGCCGAAGCGCATATCTTCCTTTTGTAGAAATCTTCATATGGAAATCCTATCATGAAAATAATGCAGTAGAAAGGTATCTGTCTCCTGAATCTGGAAGAAGAACAACAATATTCTTGCCCTTGTTCTCAGGACGACTTGCAAGGATATCAGCAGCCTTCAGTGCTGCGCCTGAAGAAATTCCAACAAGGATTCCTTCACTTACTGCAAAACGTCTGCCTTCTTCAAATGCGTCATCGTTCTCGATCGGTATAATCTCATCATAAACCTTTGTGTCAAGTGTCTTCGGAACGAAGCCGGCGCCGATTCCCTGAATCTTGTGAGGACCAGCTGTGCCCTTTGAAAGTACAGGGCTTGTAGCAGGTTCAACTGCGATGATTTTGACATCAGGATTCTGGCTCTTAAGGAAATGCCCTACACCTGAAAGTGTTCCGCCTGTACCAACACCGGCTACGAAGTAATCAACCTTGCCGTCTGTCTGCTCCCAGATTTCAGGTCCTGTGGTCTCTTCATGCGCCTTTGGATTTGCAGGGTTGTCGAACTGTCCTAAGATGACGGAACCAGGTGTCTTCTCATGAAGCTCTTCTGCCTTTGCGATGGCTCCCTTCATGCCCTTTGCGCCTTCTGTAAGAACAAGCTCTGCACCGTAAGCCTTTAAGAGATTTCTTCTCTCAACACTCATTGTATCAGGTAATGTAAGGACTGCTTTGTAGCCTCTTGCTGCTGCAACTGCTGCGATGCCGATGCCTGTGTTTCCACTGGTAGGTTCAATGATGGTAGCGCCTGGCTTCAGCTCGCCCTTTTCCTCAGCATCTTTGATCATCGCATAAGCGATTCTGTCCTTTACGGATCCGGCTGGATTTAAGTACTCGAGCTTTGCTAAAATGTTCGCATCAGGAACTCCTGCGGCCTTTGCATAGCCTGATGCCTTGAGAATAGGTGTGTTTCCGATTAATTCTGTTGCACTTTCAACGATCTTTGACATAACTGCCTCCTATAAAATCAACTAATTTTTATTTCCTACTTAGTTCCTAGGTTTTATAGGATTATATGATTATCGTCTTCGTTTGTCAATACATAAAATAAAAAAATTTTGAAATGCGTAGACATAAAAAATGGGCAGGAATTTTGCTTCCTGTCCATACAAAGCTTCAATACCTCAGAATGCCTGATGCTTCACGACCTCGTATTCATTATTCGATTCATAGAACGGACAACGTTTCCTCTCCGACAGCATGAAGTGCGCATAGTCGTCTTCGTCCATATCTTCATCACAGATGTAGGCCTCTTCGTCTTCGTCATATATTAAATTATTGCATGTCGCACACAGAGAATCATCCATAAATTTACTCCAGCCATCTCCATAAATGTGGGCCATGAAAACCCGTTCCCACTTCGGACTCGACGTAGTGGTGCATAAGCTTCATGCTTCGCCTGGCGACTCGCATTCAGCAAGCACCAACGTCCGAGTCAGAGTTTTCATTTGCCCACATTCATGTCGATGTCTTCATTTTATATTCCCACAAAATACCTGATTAATCCTACAATGACCACTGGTGAAAGAATCGACACGAGCATGATGAAAAACTGCATGTCAGAATGTTTCTTCCCCCACTTGGTGTAAGAGATTCCGATATAGATAAAGAGTCCTGCGAAAATCGCAATGACATTTATGATTAGATTTTTCCATTCCATATTACTTTGTATATTCCGATAAGAATGCTAATATCTTATCCATATCTTCCTTCGTTCCAATTGTCACGCGGAGATAATCATTGATCCTAGGCTTATCAAAGTAGCGGACAAAGATATTGTTCTCCTTTAATGCAGCAAATAAATCCTTTGCATTATACTGATCGTGATGGATGAATACGAAATTGCTCATCGAATCTGGGAAGGTAAAACCGAGCTTTGAGACTTCCTTCTTAAAATATTCTCTTGTCTTGACAATCTTCTTCGTAGTCTCGGTAAAATATTCTTTGTCCGAAAGTGCAGCTGCACCAATCTTCTGCGTAATGGAATCCATCGTGTAGGAATTGAAGGAAAACTTCACATCAGATAAATATTTGATGAGTTTTTCTGAGCCGAAGGCAAAGCCGATTCGTGAGCCTGCAAGTGACCTTGACTTTGAGAAAGTCTGGACCACCAGAAGATTTTCATATTTATCAATGAGCGGAAGAACAGACCGTCCGCCAAAATCCACATAGGCTTCATCAATAATGACGACAGAATCCTGATGTGCCTTGATAATTTCTTCGATAGCAGAAGTCTCAAGAATGACGCCTGTCGGCGCATTCGGATTTGGAATCACAACGCCGCCGCAGTCGGTATTTACAAAAGCTTCAGTATTAATCGTAAAATCATCCTTCAGAGGAATCATCTCGTATGGAATCCTGAAAACGTCTGCCCATACATCATAGAAAGAATAAGTGATATCAGGAAATACGATCGGCTTCTTTGAATTAAAGAATGTAAGGAAACTCATTGCCAGCACATCATCAGAGCCTACGCCGACAAAGATCCTGTCCTTTGAAACACCGTATTCTTTTGAAAGCGCATCAATAAGCTCCGTGCAGAGTGGATCCGGGTATTTTCTTAAGACACCTGCCTCAAAAGCCTCGAGAACTTTCTGAACTTTCGGTGATGGCGGATATGGATTCTCATTCGTATTCAGCTTGATGACATTCTGATTTTTTGGCTGCTCGCCTGGCGTATATGGCGTTACCGTTCTGATTTTATCAAAAAATGCTAATTCTTTTTCCATTTAATTAATTACCTAAAATCTGCTTACTGTACTGCAGACGCATCAGTTGCAGCAGCATTTGGATCTGCTACCGTACCATCTGTTGTTGTCGTACCATCAGCTGGTGCAGGTGTAGCAGCTGCTCCTGCAGCCTTCAGAGCAGCAAGTGCAGACTCTGCATTTGTAAGTGTCTCATAATTTGTAACCGCTGTCTTTGATGCAGAGTCAAGCGCATCATAAGAAGTTCTTGCATCCGTGATTAACGATTCGCTTTCAAGGCTCACATTCCCAATTGCATTAATCTTTGCAACTACTGCATTTGCAGCATCAGTATTTATTGATTTTCCAGTACCAGGAAGCGTATAGACAAGTACAGGGAAATTTGTCTTTACCTGCGCGAAAATCTTTGGTGCAATACTTGGCGGAAGGTTCACGCAGCCGTGGGAACCGCTTCTCATATAAATATCAGAACCGAACTGTGAACGCCAGGGAGCATCATGCATGCCGACATTCCCACAGAATGGCATCCAGTACTTAACCTTAGAAGTATAATTCTCACCCTTCAGAGTAGCATCCTTCTCGCAGTAGGTAATACCATAAGCTCCGGTAGGTGTTGAATTTCCTTTATTTGGATTTCCGGTAACTACATCCGTATCAAGAACCTTTGCGCCATTCACATAAAGGAATAAATGCTGCGCGGTAATGTTTACCTCGACATAGGAATTGCCATAATCATTGCCTGTATGGCTGGCGGCTGTCGTCTTCCAGTTGATTTCCCTTGAGACGTCCTCGCCCTTTTCAACATCACTGGCGAGCTCTGCGATTTCTTTATCCTTATCAATTTTCCATCCGTAGTCACCATTTGAAATCGTGACATCTTTTCCGTAGGAAGTATGAAGCGTCTTTGAGTGACCGGCCGTAGTATATTTCTTTACGAGCGTATCAACATATTCTGAAATCTTGCCTGTATCTGCTGTGACATTACCCGCATCATCCGTCGTAAGGAAACCGGCAAGTACATCAGGAGGAACTGTCTCATTCACCCCGGTATATGTAATCTTCATGCCGACTCTTTTATTTAATTCGTCGACTGTATTATTTAAATCCTTATCATCTTTTGTAACAGCTGGCTGTACATAAGATTTTGAATCAGAAAGGCTGAGTGTAGGCTTAAAATTCGTAAGAGCAGTCTTCACATTTTTCGTGAACGCATCCATATCGATGTTCGTACCGTAGACTTCATCCTTGATTTGAAATTTTCCATCAGAAAATTCGTACGTAGCATCAGCAGTCTGTGTTCCCGAATCTGAATTCTTCACGCAGTCAAGAGACTGGAGCGTATCATCGAGAACGCCGTCATCTATCTCAGCAATATTCTTTGAAGTATATTTCTTCTTCGAAGCAATGCCACTGATCCATTTAAATGGGCTCTGCTTATCAAGAAGCTCATCTACCTCACCACCCTTAAAAGAAATGGTAAGACCGGCATCCTTTGAAGAAATCTTTTCTTCCTGATCATCAGCTTCTTCCAATGTAAGTGAATAATCATCAGTTGCCTTTGAAAGCGCACGTTTGACATCGTCAACTGTCTTTCCGGAGCTGTTTACTCCATTTACTGTGGAACCAAAATAAAAATGCGAACTGAAGAACAGTGCAAATCCGAAATAAACAGCAAGAAGCACTGCCACAACGATACCGATAATTAATCCTAACTTCTTCTTTGTCATAATTTTTCTCTTTCATCCTTTTTAACAAATGGGAATTATAGAGTCAAATTTTTATTTCGTCAAGTTCTTTCAGAAACAATATGCTTGAAGCGTCTGATGGCATCCTTAGGTCTCCCCTTGGACTTAAGGAAACTGAACCTACCTTCGGGCCATCAGGTATGCATGATCTCTTGAACTGCTGGGTAAAGAAACGTCTGAAAAATACCTTTTCCCATTTCAGAATAATCCCATCAGAATATGTGCCATTAAATGCATATTTTGCCATTCTGAAAATCTTCTTCGGGGAAAATCCAAAACGCATCATATAATATAGAAAGAAATCGTGAAGCTCATATGGACCTATCAGGTCTTCTGTCTTCTGGGAAATATTGCCATTCTCAGGCGGAAGTAGCTCCGGAGAAACCGGTGTCGCAAGGACATCATTCAGTGCTGTCTTTAATTCATCAGAAGAAGCAATAAAATCAGAATAATATTTTACGAGATGGCGGACCAGTGTCTTTGGGACAGAAACATTTACAGCGTACATTGACATATGGTCGCCATTATAGGTTGCCCAGCCGAGTGCAAGTTCTGATAAATCGCCAGTACCTATTACAAGTCCGTTTTCTTTGTTTGCTATGTCCATGAGAATCTGCGTCCGCTCACGGGCCTGGGAATTCTCATAAGTGACATCATGATTCTCCATGTCCTGGCCGATATCCGAAAAATGCTGGATGACAGCCTTGCTGATAGAAACTTCCCTGAGCGTCGCACCAAAAGCATTTACCATTGTGACTGCATTATTGTATGTCCTGTCAGTCGTACCGAAACCAGGCATCGTAACTGCGATGATTCCCTTTCTGTCAAGCGACAGAATATCAAAGGCACGAACCGTGACAATCAGTGCCAGCGTAGAATCGAGCCCTCCGGAAATTCCAATTACGGCGCATTTAGAGCCTGTATGCTTCAGTCTCTTTACAAGGCCATAGGTCTGGATATCGAGAATTTTTGAGGAACGGTTTTTAAGTTCGCTGCTTTCTGCAGGAACAAACGGGAGCTTTTCTATTTTCCTTGTGAGAACAGTTTCTTCCTTCGAAAGATGAAAAGAAATATTCTCATAGGAAGAATCCGTTTCAGACGGCGTACTCATTTCAAAGGTATCCATCCTGCGCCGCTCACTATTTAGTTTCTCTATGTCAATTTCAGAATATAAAGCTCCCTCTGAGAAAAGCTTTGATGATGCAAGAACCGCTCCATCCTCTGCTATGATATTGTGTCCGGAAAACACGATATCCTGTGTCGATTCATCCGGTCCTGCGCTGCAGTAAAGATAGGCTGAATATAATTTTGCAGACTGGGAAGAAACAAGTGAAAGCCTGTAGCTTTCCTTTCCGATGACTTCATTTGAGGCAGAAAGATTGACGATTACATTTGCTCCATGCTCTGCATGGGAAACACTGGGCGGATCTATAACCCAGAGATCCTCACAGAGTTCTGCCGCAATATGCATGTCTGGCATAGAATCAGGAGTAAACAAAAGATTCATTCCAAAATATGTCTCGTATGGTCCAAAAGCAATCTTTACAGGCTTTTCAAAGCCTCTTGCAAACTGCCTCTTCTCATAAAATTCATGATAATTCGGAAGGTATTTCTTTGGTATAATTCCTAGTATCTTTCCACCGGAAACAGCGGCTGCAGCATTATATAATTTGCCCAAAAACTCAAATGGAAGCCCTACGAAGAAAATACCATCATATTTTGCTGATTCCTTTGCAATAGTGATAAGTGCCTCTTTTGATTTTTCGAGAATGAGGCCTTGTGCAAAAAGATCATTTAATGTATAACCTGTGATTGAGAGTTCTGGAAAAACAGTGACCTTGGCACCATTTTCTGAAGTCTCCTTCATATATTTTAATATTTCTGAAGTATTAAATTCGATATCACAAACTTTAAGCGACGGTGTCACGCAGGATACCTTTACAAATCCGTCATTCATGTCATTCCCCGTTTCCGACCTTCTGATAAAGGCTCTGTCTGATCTCTTCTGCTGAAAAGACATATTTCTTTCCACAGAACTGGCAGACTGTCTCAATAGGTTCACCACCCTTTGTCATCTCATCTATATCGGAAACATTCAGCATCATGATTGCATTTTTTACTTTTTCCTTCGAGCAGTCGCAATGGAATGAACAAAGACGGCTGTCATGAATCTCTACACGAAGGCCTGCAAGAACATTCCTGATGATATCCTCAGGTGAGCAGCCGCTGGCAAGCTGGGTCGTAACAGGAGGAAGGCTCTTAATATTTTTTTCGATTTTGGTAACCGTATCTTCATCAGCCTCAGGCATTACCTGAATAATGAAGCCGCCGGCATAGTCCACAAACATGTCTTTATTAATAAGAACACCAAGCCCTACTGCTGATGGAACCTGCTCAGAGGCAGCAAAATAATAGGTAAGATCATCCGCAATCTCTCCCGTCTGAAGAGCGACAGTTCCAGAATACGGAGTCTTCAGGCCTGTGTCCTTCATAACACGAAGTGTTCCGTGTCCCATAGCCTCACCGACATTTAAATGTCCGGCAAATTTGTCCTTCAGATATACATCAGGATTATTTACGAAGCCTTTTACTTCACCCTTATTGTTTGAAGTGACAGTGAGTCCTCCCATTGGACCGTCTCCTGAAAACACCAGTGTCAGAAGATCCTTGTCATTCTTCATCATATATCCCATCATAAGGGCTGCCGACATCGCACGCCCAAGTGCCGCTGTACAGATGGGCGAAAGATTATGACGAACCCTGGCGTCTTCCGTAAGCACTTTAGATGTAACGGCAAATGCCCTGATCGTATCATCATTTGCAGATGCCCTAACCATATAGTCCTGCATCACTCTACTCCTATCTAAATAATTCTACCTTCATAAAATATTGCTTTTTTATTAACAAAAATCTATACTTAAACCTATGGATTTACGACATTATATCATAAAAAGCATACGTTCATACTATAAAAGAAAACTTGCTGCACCCATTATTTTTTTAGCAGCACTTGTTCTATTATCGTTTATTTTTCCAATAAGGTCAATCCTGGCTCCAAAAAATATTACAGATTCGGACTCAATAGAAACTCTGTATTCAAAAAGGGTGAGATATGTTTCCGGAACTTTTACGAATGCCTATTTCACCGGCTACCGCAAGCGTTTTATGAACAGGACGAATGGCTATTATTATTATGTAATGCATGGTGACGAATGTATCATCCTGCTGCTGAAGCCTGATACCTGCCAGTCTGGCGAGCCTAAGCTTGATCAAGTCACAATCAATGCAAAGATCATAAGAAATTCACATTCAGAAAAAGAACTTCTTAAAAATCTTGCAAAAGATCTTTCATGGAATACAAGGGGACTTACGAATTCCGTTTCAATGTGCATGCTCTCTGAGCCTGATGGAGATGGAACTTCTGCAAGACTATTACGGTTCATCTATCTATTTTTTATTATTTATTCGTTTGTGAGTCTTTTTCTCTCGCTTCTGTTCATTGCATTTCCAAAACTTTCTCCGCCAGTCTTAAGACTGTCTTCTTATGGAAATCCTGTAAAGATGCTTGACGAAGCGGAAGAAGAATTAGAGACACTCCCACAGCTTGCAACTGAGGATATGTTTATCACCCAGCATTATTTTATTGAAACTTCAAAATACGGAATTGCAATTGTGCCAATTTCAGAAATCATCTGGATTTATAAGTATTCGACGCTTCACAAAATTCTCTGGCACCATTTTGCAATTTCCTATACGCTCTATATCACAGCGAAAAAGAAAATCTATATCAAGTGCCCGAAAAACACAAAGACGAACATCGACGGAATCATGGACTACCTTGCTGAAGCAAATCATGATATTCTCGTAGGCTTTTCAGAAGAAAACAGAAGAAAGGTCGAGAAGGTTCAGAATGATTTCGGTTGGATTGAAAAACTGAAGAATATCCTGTCAAAAAAAGTATAAGTATCACTTCAGCATCATGGAAATATAGAGCATGTCTACTATTCCCTTTGCCAGCGCAGCTGCACCATAAATCGAAAATACAATATAAGATGACTTTTCACTGCCGTTTGAATCTTCATAAGGATAGAGCTTTGAAACTATGAGAAGCCCTAATAATTTTCCTGCACTATAAACAAACAGCCCTGCCGCTGAACTCAAAAATGATACGCAGCCTGCAGCAAGAGTGACTGGTATGTCAAAAATCGCCTGAAGGGAAATAAGTATTACGGCATTCTGAATATCTACCTTAGGATTTGAGAAAAGCTTTGAGAAAAGAAACATAATAAGCAGCAAAAGCCCGGCATCAATTGCATAGCTTAAAAGTCCAAATCCAAAATACGAAAGCAACGATAAGTGCTTTGCAGAAAGTGCAGAAAGATATTTGAAAGCCTTAATAACACCAAGATTCAGCCTGAAGCCAAATAGAAAAAAGTAAAGACCAGAACAGAGCACCTCAGCAACAATAAATCCTATGCCAAGCAGATAATCCCTGCTTTCCACAAACTGCTTTCCCACATTTACGGGTTCCTTCAGAATCGCACGGAAGGAATTCCATAACCTCTCAAAGTATTGTGTATTTCTCATCTCATTCTTTCTTTCATAAAATCATAAAGATCTGAATATATCTTTTCCCTGTCAGTCTCCTGTAAAAGCTCATGCCTGTCATTTTCATAAAGATGCATCGTGCAGTCCTTCACGCCGGCATCCAGGAAAGACTTGTAGGCTAGTTTTACTCCTTCGCCTAAATCCCCCACCGGATCCTCACTTCCTGAAACGAAAAGCACCGGAATCTCCATATTCATCTTCTTTACATTTTCCATGTTGTTGTCATACCGGCATGAATTGTAAAGAATTTTCCAGCCATTGACTGAAAAAAGAAATGTGTCCTTTGGATCCTTATAATATTTCGTAACAGATTCCACATTCTTTGAAAGCCAGCTCTTTTCCGGATCCTTTCCCGTGCAGTCATAATCCTTGTATGAAGCACCGCCGCTCGAAAGATTTGCAAGGAATTTGCTCTTGTAATCCGGCCCGTGGAATACGGAAATGATGTTTGCAATTGCAAGCGCAGCCTTCAGGGTTTTATCTGGCACTGTGCCAGTTCCCATGATAATTGCGCCATTTACGTCCTGAAGCTCACCTGCCTTCATAGAGAGAAATTCACGAAGAAGGTATGAACCCATAGAATGTCCCAGGATAAAATATGGAATATCCGGGTACTGTTCCTTTATAATCTGGTAATTCGTAAACATATCCTCTACCAGAGTCACATCAGGATTCTTTGTATGAAAAACGCCCCAGTCACTCTCGCTCTTGACAGAATCTCCATGTCCAATGTGGTCATGTCCCATCACGATGAATCCCCTGTCTGCAAGGAATCTTGCAAACTCATCATACCGCTCAGTGTACTCGATCATCCCATGCACAAGCTGAAGCACTGCAACAGGCTTTCCCTCATCCGGTGACCACTTTACTGCATGAATCGTGGTCTGTTCATCATCTGAAGACTTAAAACTGTAATTCTCAACTTTTGACATATGATCAACCCCCAATGCATTAGCATTATTATTAATAATATACAAAAAGACCTGCGAATACAAGTGAACATTTATTGAAAATGATTAATGATAATCTGCATCGTGCGTTGTCCCCTGTATTCATTCCACTCAGGCTGATAGCAGAAAGTCATTGCAAGTTTCTGTTTCTTCCCTGCAATAGCTAAATTCCAGTCATTTTCAGAATATTTGTTTACATAATAATGCTTAAACTCATCAGCATCTCCAAAATACAATGCCTCTATACTGTATGACTCATTTATGAAAAAAGTGATCTTCCAGTACTTCGTCACCCTGCCAATCGTGGAAATTTTCTTTACAGGCACATCCTTGTCTGCAAAAAGCGGCGTCTCATTCCCATTTCCAAATGGAGAAAGCCTCTCTAATTCATCAATAATGCCCTGGTGCGAAGCAAGATAAGAAAGGGGCATGGGAACATCTATCATCACCTTCTTCTGGAAATCCTTATCAGAAAGTCCTGAATTTTCATTCATGCGTTTCTTAAATTTCTCAAAATTCTCTTCTGGAATAGTAAGACCTGCCGCCATAGGATGCCCACCAAACTGCGTAAATAATTTCTTACACTCGGACATCTTCTCAAACATCGAATAGGCCTCGATTGATCTGCCGCTTCCCTTAAGCCCATTTTCACCTTTTGTAAGGATAAATGTCGGATGATAATATTCTTCCTTTATTTTTCCTGCCACAAGACCGCATAAACTTTCATGAAGATCCGGAATATTTAAGATAATGACGGGGTTTTCTTCAATATTCATTTCAGAAAGCATCTCATCTGCCTTCTTCCTGCCCTGCTCTGTCATCTCCTTCCGTTCTTCATTCATGGAATGAATCTCGGATGCAATACGCACTGCTTCATCTTGATCAGTAGAAAATAACAGGGACAATGCTAATTTTGCCGTATCAAGCCTTCCTGTCGCATTAAAGCAGGGTCCGAGTACAAAGCCAAAATGGTATGCCGTAAGTTTTTTCCCTGAAATCCCGGTTTCTTTTATCAGCGCCTGCATGCCGATATTCCTTGTATGTGCCATCACTTGAAGACCTATGGAAACAATGGTCCTGTTCTCAGATTTAAGCGGCATGATGTCACATACTGTCGCAAAAGCAGCATTTTCAATGTACTTTTTTTCGTCACCGGCTTTACCTGATTTTTCAAAAAGAGCAGAGACAAATTTCCATGCAACTACTGCTCCGCAGATCTCCTTGAATGGATATCTGTCTCCCTCTCTGTGAGGATTTATCACGCAGGATGCTGGTGGAAGAATTTCGATTTTTTCACCAGCTTCATTTTTTTCAAATGGCACCTCATGATGGTCCGTCACGATAACGGTGATGCCGGAATCCTCCGCTTCCTTTATTGCATCAAATGCGGCAATTCCATTGTCACAGGTAATAATCAGATCAACACCATCATTGATTGCTTTTTCTACAAGACGGGTATTCAGTCCATAGCCATCCTGTACCCGGTCAGGAATATCATATGAGACATCTGCCCCGATTTCCTTCAAGGCAGAAGTAAGGATATATGTAGAATTTATGCCATCACAGTCATAATCACCAATAATCCGGATTTTTTTATTATTTTTTACCGCATCTGAAGCGATTTCAACGCCTTTATCCAGGTCCAGTAATAAATGTGGGGAATATAATTTTTCAAGTGATGGATTAAGATAATCCGAAAAGCCTTCCTCATCTATTCCCCTGTTGACTATTATTCTGGCAGTAACCTGGTCTATTCCATACTTATTTGAAAGCGCCTTAAAATCTGCCTTTTTTGCATATACTATCCATTTTTCCTGCTGCATTATTTTCCCTGTCCTGATCTGTTCTAAAAAAATAATATTATTTATCTAACAAACGTTCCGCTGTTTTTTATTTTGATCAAACCGCCGTATTGCTGTTTTAATCTATTATGCGAAAAATGAACTACATTTTCAATTATTAATCTTATTAATGCCAAAATTAACTTGAATATTTTGCATAAAAAGTTATAATAAATTAATTGATTTTAGAAAAATAAATTGTTAATGTTTCACAAACGGAGGACGCTTTTATGGATACACAGAGTATGCCAAACGAAAACCTTTCAGGGGATAAGCCTAAGTTCTCAATTAAGCTCAGGCTGATCATTATGATTAATATTGGAATGGCCTGCATTCTGATTTCATGTCTTATTATTACTAGTATTCTTACCAGGAAAACCTCTCTTAAACTTATTGAAAATTCCATGACAGACATGGTTGATTCAATTGGTGATAGTATTGATTTGAGGCTCAACGGAAATGAGGATAAGGAATCAGTCCTTTCGACAGATACGCTCACGCCTATGCTTGAAGGGAAGAAAATCACAGGACTTGGCTCATCGTATTTCTATATCGTAAGCAGTGACGGCACGATGCTTTACCATCCTACAGCTGACAAAATCGGACAGCCTGTAGAGAATGCTGCAATAAAGGGAGTCGTTGCTGAGATACAGGCCGGGAATTCTCCAAAAGGTGCCTTCACCACATACGACTTTAACGGAACAATCAAGATGTCATCTTACTATGTTTCGAAGTCGAATGATTTCGTATTGATATGCTCCGCTGACCAGAGCGATGTCACAGGCGTAGTTTCAAAAATGATCCTTCTGATTACCATCATAGCGTTCATCATAGGTTTCATTATCGCTGTCATATTTGCAATGATTCTGAATACTGTTATTAAACCTATATTTGAAGCTACTCATGTCATCAACCGTATGTCAAAGCTTGATTTCAGAATCCATGATCGTGAAAAGGCTCTTTCTTCAAGAAATGATGAATTTGGCGTCCAGGGTCGTGCGATCATCAGACTTGAGCAGACACTTTCAAATACGATAAACAATATCCGTTCACAGAGTTCTACTCTTCTGAATTCTTCTACAAATATTTATAAAAATGCATCAAATATGTCTGATACTTCAGCACAGGTCGATACTGCCGTTGAAGAAATCGCAAATGGTGCAACGAGCCAGGCTCAGGAAACATCAAATGCTTCAGATTCTGTAATGCAGATTGGTTCAATGATTCAGGAAACAACCTCTGAGGTAAATGAACTAAAGAACACAGCCGCAAAGATGCGCAGTGCTCATGATGATGCAGTAAAGACGCTTGAAGAGCTCGGCGAAGTAAATAACGAGACAAAGGCAACTATTCAGACTATTTCTGAACAGACCCGTGCTACAAACGAATCCACCCAGAAGATTCGCGAAGTTACCGGGCTTATTTCAGACATTGCAGAAGAAACAAATCTTCTCTCCCTCAATGCTTCTATCGAGGCTGCCCGTGCTGGTGAAGCAGGACGTGGCTTTGCCGTTGTAGCAAGCCAGATTCAAAAGCTTGCAGACCAGTCTGACAATTCTGCAAAGCAGATTGAAAAGATCATAGATGTATTGATTCAGGAATCTGAAAAATCTGTTGCAACAATGGAGGAAGTAAAAGACATCATTGAAAGGCAGTCTTCTGACGTTGACAGGACTTCAGAAGCATTCCAGGCTGTTTCTGATGGCATAGAGAGTTCAGAAAATGGAATCAATTCTATTGCAGAAAAGATGAATTCAATGGAAGAAGCAAGAGCAAATGTAGTATCTACTGTAGAAAGTCTTTCTGCAATCGCAGAAGAAAATGCAGCATCTACTGAGGAATCTTCCGCTTCAGTATCTACGATTTCAAATATCGCAGGCGATATGAAGAACAATTCTGACGAGCTAAAGAATATTGCGAATGCCCTCGAGCAGAATATGCAGCAGTTTACGTGCTAAGAATATTTCAGAAAATAAGCAAGTTAAAAGGGATCATGCGGTAAGTGCATGGTCCCTTTTTTGATGTAATCAGTAATTCCTGATATTATTCTTCTACCGCTTTCCTGATGACCCCATTATTCAGAGTGATCTTACGTTCCTTGTAGAGGCGTCCAATGGCACGCTTGAAGGCAGCTTTTGAAAGTCCTGTTTCACGTTCGATGACTGCAGGAGTAGCCTTTTCTGTGAATGGAAAAACACCGCCATATTCATCAAGGAGCTGGTACAGGGCTTCTGCATCATTATCTATTTCCACATACGCCTTATCACGAAGAGAAATGTCCAGCTTGCCATCTTCCTTTACATCCATGACTCTTGCATTGATCACGTCACCAATGTGAAGCTCGTCATGCTTTTCAGACTTCGGTATCATGGCAGAATACTTGTCATCCACTGCTACAAAAATTCCGAAATCAACGCCAAGCTCATAGACCCGTCCTGTGACATCATCATCCTTCTTGTAAGGTGAATCAGTCGAGAGCATTTTGTAAATATCTTTTTCAGATGCTGCAAGCCTTCCGGACTTGTCAATATAAAGACGTACAAGTACAGTTTCGCCTTCTCTGGGATGCTCCTTCATTTCTCCAAACGGCATAAAGAGATCCTTTGGAAGACCCCAGTCAAGGAATGCGCCAAAATTGGAAAGTTCCTTCACTGTAAGCGGTGCAAAAGAGTCTAATGTAAGCTTTGGTTTTGAAAGTGTCGCAACAGGCCTGTCGGAAGAATCGAGATAAACGAAAACATCCAATGGTTCACCAGTCCTTACCTCCTCCGAAAGTTCATTCCTCGGAAGCAGAACTTCTAATATAACACCCTTGGGAGCAGTTTCCTTTTCATCTTTCGTGACCTTTTCTTCTGTCACCCCTAAGTATGCACCGAACTCTACAAAGCGCTGCACATAAAGCTTCTGGATGATGCCAAGCTTGATGGGGCTGTTTTTCGCATCATAAGCTGGCATCGGACGTCTGCCCTTCTCACCCCCACGATGTTCAAAATCCTTGTGGTCATAGCTTCCACGACGCGCTCCGCTGCCACCATGGCCGTATCCGCCGTGATGCTCACCACTGTCATGCCCGTAGCTATGATTGCCACCACTTCTGCCATGTCCATAGCTCCCCCTATGCTCACGATTGCTGGCATGTCCATAGCTGCTATGGTGGTCTCTGTGTTCTTTATTTTCGTCCCGGTTAAATTCTTTATCGTACATTTCTATTCCTCTTATAAACGAAAGTCTCTCAAGCTTCTACTCACTGCCAGGTTAAACAGCCTGATGCCATTCTTTCTAGTGTATTAATATCATTTCCTGCATAAAAAAATCCCGCAGTCACTTACTGCGGGAAATCGCTGGCCCACAAGGATTCGAACCTTGGAAATGACGGAGTCAGAGTCCGTTGCCTTACCGCTTGGCGATGGGCCAATTTGTCAAAAGCAAGTGATATTATAAAGGGCAATTTGAAAATTGTCAAGCAGAAATTTAAAAATATTTTATGGAATTATTTACCCTGCAGTATTTCAATAACTCAGATCGTGAATAGCCTGCTCTTCCGGCAGAAATTTCATTTATTTTCTTTTCAAACTGCCCTTCATTTCCTGACTGGACCATTACCTTTAATGCAACCTTATCTGAAAATTCCGGTGGAAAAGTAAAATAATTTTCCTGCTTCAGGAAATAATCTATTTTCCCATAATCGTCATAATTAATAGTAAGACAATACTCCAGCCCCTCCATCACCTCGGAAATATCTGAATTCTTTATTGCTTCTAAAGATGCATCCCTGTATGCCTCACAAAGCCCGCCTGTTCCAAGCAGGATTCCGCCAAAATACCTGGTAACGATGACAAGTGCATTATTCAGCTTCTTCTCATGGAGATTAAAAAGAATCTGCTTTCCAGCCGTACCTGAAGGCTCACCATCATCCGAAGCTTTTTCGATATTCTCCTCTTTGATCACATAAGCATAGCAGTGATGCTTCGCATCATAATACTTTTTCACAGTTTCATTTAGAATCCTTGCAGCATCCTCTCTCGAATGCACTGCAAAAGCCTCACAGATGAATCTCGATTTTTTTATTATTATTTCTGAGCTTCCGCCCTCTATTATTTCAAATCCTGCCATAAAGCCTCCAAAAAAATCACTATTATAATAACAGAAAATTTGCTATAATGTGAAGGATTTTGGCAGTAAATATGATTTAGTCTGGCTGAAATGAACTTGATACCACAAAGCTGGCATCATATGGGATAGTTCGGAGTGAAAATGAATTACGGAAAAGAACAGACTCACAAGAGATTAGAGAAGTTAAAGCACGATAAGAAAAAGGCTGGCAAGCGCTTTGCCATCAGCTTCATTAAAACAATATTCATTATTTTTATTATTCTTGCTGCCACCCTGGTAGGAGGCTTTTATATTTATGCTTCTTCTCTCATCAAAAAAGTACCAGACATTTCCGAAATCAATATTTCTCCAGAAGGTTATTCTACAAATATTTTGGACAAGGACGGAAATCAAATAGAGACCCTCGCTGCCAGTGGTGCAAACAGACAGTATGTGACGATTGATGAGATTCCGCTCGACCTTCAGCATGCCTTTGTTGCCATAGAAGACGAAAGATTCTACGAACACAATGGCATTGATATGAAGGGAATCATCCGTGCCGGCTTCTCTGCCATTACTTCTGTCGCATCCGGCGGAAAGCCTTCACAGGGCGCTTCAACGATTACCCAGCAGCTTCTTAAAAATAACTACTTTACAAGCTGGACCTCCGAATCATCCCTGAAGGACAGACTCGACAGGAAGATTCAGGAGCAGTATCTGGCTGTACAGCTCGAGAAAGTTACCGATAAGGATACAATTCTTGAAAATTATCTGAATACTATAAATCTCGGTCAGAATACCTTAGGCGTCGAAGCAGCTTCACAAAGATATTTCAATAAAGACGTAAAGGATCTTACGCTGTCAGAAGATGCCGTTATAGCAGGAATTACCCAGAATCCATCAAAGTACAATCCTATTTCTAATCCTGATAATAATAAAGACAGGCGTAAAAAGGTTCTGAAAAATATGCTTGACCAGGGCTACATAGACAAAAAAGCCTATAAGGAAGCCCTCGCAGATGATGTGTATTCAAGAATCCAGGTTGTCAATAATGAGATGACAAATACTGCCACTACCTACTTTGTAGATGCCCTTACAGACCAGGTAAAGGAAGATCTGATTGAACAGAAGGGTATTGATGAGACTGAGGCTTTCAGGCTCCTGTACAGCGGCGGACTCACAATTGAATCTACCCTTGACCCATCTATTCAGGCAATAGTAGATGATGAAGTGAACAATCAGGCCAATTATTCTGGAGATCCTAAATATTCCATGTCCTTCAGGCTGACAGTGGAGAAAGCTGATGGTACATTTGAAAACTACAGTGAGCAGACAATGAAGTCTTACTATGCCAGCAAGAATAAATCCTACTCCTTAAACTTCTCAACGAAAGAAGAAGCACAGGCAGCCTACGAACAATACAAATCCGAAATCATCGGACCTGGCGATACCATTCCTGATGCCGGAGAATCCATTACCTATACGCTCCAGCCTGAAGTCGCTATGACGATCATAGACCAGTCAACAGGTCATGTAGTGGCGCTTACAGGAGGCCGTGGTGACAAGACCGCATCAAAGACGCTGAACAGGGCAACTGACATCACAAGACAGCCTGGTTCTACCTTCAAGATTATCGCAGCCTACGCAGCCGCATTAGATGCTGGCGGCCTTACGCTTGCAAGCGTACAGGACGACTGCCCTACCTCATATACAAATGGTACGCCTCTTCACAATTATGACAACCAGTACAGAGGTTACACAAATATCCGTACCGGTATTACATACTCAATAAATGTCGTAGCGGTAAAAACCCTTACACAGATTGGAACCGGTCTTGGCTTCCAGTATGCCCAGGATCTTGGAATCACTACTCTTGAAAGCGGAGACAATAATCAGGCACTCGCTCTTGGCGGTATTACAAACGGTGTAAAAAATATTGACCTCACAGGTGCCTATGCCTGCATTGCAAATGGCGGCATCTACCATAGACCTGTTCTTTATACGAAGGTGCTTTCAAACACCGGAGAAGTCCTGCTTGACAGCTCTACAGATGCTACAAAACAGGTTCTTAAGGATTCCACGGCATGGCTCCTTACAAGCGCCATGAAGGATGTCATGAGCAAGGGAACCGGACGTGCAGCCAGCTTTTCAGGCCAGGCTATTGCCGGTAAGTCTGGTACTACCACGGATGATAAGGATGCCGTATTCGAAGGATTTACGCCATATTATACATGTGGAATCTGGGGCGGTTATGACGACAATACGCCGCAGAGCATTACGAAATATTCAAAGACGATATGGAAAAATGTAATGCAAAGGATTCATGAAAATCTGGAATATAAGGATTTCGACAAGCCTTCAAGTGTGACATCTGCCACGGTCTGCGCGAAGTCAGGCCTGCTTCCGATTGAAGGCGTCTGTGATTCAGACCCAAGAGGCTCGCAGCTATATAACGAATATTTTGCAGCAGGAACCGTTCCGACAGATACCTGCGATCACCATACGAAAATTGATATCTGCACGGCATCATATCTTCCAGCAGGACCAAACTGCCCGATTGACCAGATTATTTCAAGCGTATTTATTGTAGGTGCAGGTTCCGGTTCTCAGGACAGTCCATATTCTCTGTCTGCCGACCAGCTGGCTGCAACCTGCAATATCCATAACGGAGTCATTACGAATCCTGACGGTACGACCACAATATCTCCTGCAACCGCCCTCCCTATTACAATTCCAGGAACGAATGATGGTGCTGCTGCAACAGATGGAAGTACTACAGATATTCCACCGGAGGCAGGCGCTACGACAACGCAGTCAGATACCGGCACGGAAACCACTGGCGGAGAATAATATATTATTAAGCTTCAGCATCATAATCATCTAAAAAACTGTGCTTAGTTCCATTTTCCTTATAAGCAATAATTGTTTTCAGATTCACATTTTCCGCGCTCTTAAAGATGTTTTTTTCGACAAAGGGATTTGTTTTCTTGAGTTCCCTAATCAGCCTCTTTGTCTCGATTCTTTTAGATGAGGTGTCCCCTCCATCAACAGAACAGGTATCCGTAAAATGGCAGGCGCATCTAAGGAAATGAAGGCCATTATCATCTCGCCATTTCTTTATGTCATCCTCCCTTATTAGATAAAGCGGCCTTATTAGTTCCATGCCTTCGAAATTATTGCTGTGAAGCTTTGGCATCATTGTCTGAAACTGTCCGCCATAGAGCATTCCCATCAGAATTGTCTCAATCACGTCATCATAATGATGACCAAGTGCAATTTTATTCGCACCTCGCTCTTTTGCCGCCCTGTATAAATACCCTCTTCTCATCCTTGCACATATATAGCATGGATTTTTTTCAATATGAAAAACATTATCAAAAATATCTGATTCAAAAATCTGAATGTCGATGCCAAGATTCTCTGCATTCTTTTCAATCAATGCCCTGTTCTCCGGAGCATAGCCCGGATCCATGCAAAGATAAATCACATGAAAATTCACTTTGCTGTGACGTGAAAGCTCCTGCAGGAGCTTTGCCATAAGAAATGAATCCTTTCCGCCAGACATACAGCAGGCAACAGTATCGCCTTCATGAATAAGTTCATAGTCATTTACAGCCTTCGTAAAACGGCTCCAAATTGGCTTTCTGTACCTGGTAATCAGGTCCGTTTCTATTTTCTGCCGGAAATCGTTTTCCTTTGAAAAACCGCTGTTTTTATCCAGAAGCATTGCGTCCTTTAATACGAAATCTGCATAACCGCCCTGAAGGCTGAATGCCTCGATGCCAAATTCATTCATCTTCTCTGCAATCGGAAGACTCTCACGCCCAACCCTGCATACCAGAAGAAATGGCTTATTACAATCATTTGATGGCTCAAAATACCCATACAGGCGCTTTGCTATGCTCTCTCTATTTTCATTTTCTCCATTAACTAAAGAAAGTAACTGATTCTCCGGTATATTCACACTTCCCGGCAGCGAACCATAAGTAAAGTCATCTTCTTTTCTGATATCAATAATATGATATCTTCCCTGATCCTGAAAATATTCTTCCGTACTGATTTCTATATTTTTTTCCATATAATTTTCTTTTATTTAAGTTCTAAAAAAATTTTCACAATAGCATAAGAAAATTGTACAAATACTAAGGAAACTCGTTTTTATTCTTCCTTTTCCTGCAGCCTTTATTATATCATTCAGTTAAAAATCTGACTACAGGAAACTATTTTTACGAAACGCTTCGAAATTGGCGAAATCGTATTCGTCTTTTGAGAATAAAATTAATTTTTGTGCATTTTGTATATTGTGCAATTTTCTTTAAGCCTGTATTATTCTGCTTAACAACAAAAAATTTTAGATAGGAGGCATTATTATGAGTAAACTTAGGTCAAATTACAATGAATCTTCCGCAGCTAAAGATCCATACGAAAACAAAGAAATCGCTGCTGCAGTTAATGCTTCTCTTTTTAATGAGCCTGGTTACTATGATACAGAAGAGGACATTTTTCATTATGTATCATATCTGAAATCAGCTCCAATACTTTATGAATAATATCTGGTCAGGCATTGACTGCTGACAAATTTACACCTGTACACGAAAACAGCCCGGTTTTTCCGGGCTGCTTTTTTGTTTGGATTTTATTATTAATTATTCTGCTTCTTTTTATATTCTGCTGCCTCTGCAACATATTCCATGGCATTTATTCTAAATTCTTTTTTCTGCTCATCAGAAACCTGCTTTATTACCTTTGCAGGAACGCCAACGGCAAGAGAACCGTCTGGAATCACAGTATTTTCTGTAATAAGTGCGCCTGCTCCAATTACGCAGTCTTTTCCGACCTTTGCACCGTTCATGATGATGGCACCCATACCGACTAAGGTATTGTCACCTACACTGCAGCCATGAACGATTGCAGAATGTCCTATTGTAACATAATCGCCGACTATGACAGGAAGATCGTTTTCTACATGAAGTACAGCATTATCCTGAACATTGGAGCCTTCCCCAATAACTACAGGTGCCCTGTCCCCACGTACTGTAGCATGATTCCAGACACTTGAGTCCTTTCCGATGGTAACATCACCGACAACATCAGCAGAATCAGCAATATATACACTCTCATCAATACTTCTCATACGATTATCCTTTCTCCTGCTTCTCATGGACCATCTTTAAGAATTCATCATAATCCCTGATGTAGTCGCTTTCATCATAGTAATCTGAAGCCAGGCACATAAGAACTGCATCCGGCGAAAAGTCATACATTTCACGCCACATATCATTGGCAACGTAGAGACCTTCGTATGGCTTCTCAAGTGGAACAACCTTTTTCTCAAAGCCATTGTCCAGAAGGATCTTGCACGAACCATGAATACAAATAAGAATCTGCTGTAAGGACTTATGGGCATGTTTTCCACGCACGACGCCTTCCTTCGTGTCATACATATAGTATACACGCTTTACAGAGAAGGGAATATCCTTAAATTCTTCAAGAGCAATCAGCTGTCCCCTGTCATCCCCATGGGGCTGAAACATGTACTTAACTACCTGCATAGCAAATCCTTCATCAGTCACAGGCAAGTGCTGCTGTAATAATTGCCATTGAATAAACTTCGTTGCCGTTGCAGCCTCTTGAAAGGTCATTGATCGGCGCATTGAGTCCTAATAGAATAGGTCCGTATGCTGCGAAATTTCCAAGACGCTGGGCAATCTTGTAGCCAATATTTCCTGCATTAATGTCAGGGAAGATGAATACATTGGCATGGCCTGCTACCTTTGAATCAGGGCACTTTGTCTTTGCAACCCGGGGAGATACAGCTGCATCAAACTGTAATTCGCCATCGATTGGAAGATCCGGATACTTTGCTTTTGCCTTTGCTGCGGCATTTCTCATCTTATCAACATCTTCGCCCTTTCCTGAACCAAGCGTAGAGTATGAAAGAAATGCGACCCTTGGATCCACACCGAAAATCTTTGAGCACTCTGCTGTCTCGCCTGCGATTTCAACAAGGTCGTCCTCAGTAGGCTTAATGTTGATTGCACAATCGCCCATGGCGATGACTTCACGGTCACCTGTTGCCGCATCACGTACAAGGATGAAGCATGAAGAAACGATGGAATTACCAGGCTTTGTCTTAATAAGCTGAAGTGCAGGACGTACTGTATCAGCAGTGGAATAAGTAGCGCCGCCAAGAAGTGCATCAGCAACACCCATCTTTACGAGCATGGTTCCAAAATAATTAGAACCCTTCAGAATCTCTTTAGCCTGATCGGGAGTAACACCCTTGCTCTTCCTGAGTTCGCAGAAAAGATCTACCATATCGTCAAATCTGTCATAGTTCTTTGGATCAATGATTGGTGCGCCGTCAACCCTGAAGCCTGAATCTGCAGCGGCTTCATGAATTTCCTTTGGATCTCCTAATAGAATAGGAGTAAGAAAATTTCCTGCTAAAAGTCTTGATGCTGCTTCAAGAATTCTCGGATCTGTACCCTCAGTAAAGACAATCTTCTTTGGAGATTTCTTTAACTTTTCAATCATTCCGCCAAAACCATACTCGCTCATTTTTATTTCCTTTCACCTTTGAAATAGTATATATTAATCGCATCATATTATGCACTGATTCGATTATGCACAAATTTTTTAAGCTAGCAAATGCTGTTTGCCTGCATATTTTATTATTTACTCTCCAGCAGTTACCACGCCGCTGTCATCAATATTCACACCGGGGCTGATCTTCCGCATGCCCTCAATTGTCTTTGCCGCCTCAGTAACTGACTCAAGCTGAGTCGTACCATTCACAGCTTTTGCCGGAATCAGGGAATAAGTCGTAGTCCCATCCGGTGAAACTGTAAGACTCAGTGCTGCCGTCTCATTAATCGTCTGATTGAAGATGAAATTGCCAAGGCTGTAGAAGATTGGCTTGCCATTATAGTATTCAATTCCCTGAAGTACATGTGGATGAGAACCAATCACAGCATCTGCACCAGCATCAATAAATGAATGCCCCATCTTCTGCTGGTAATTTGTAAGCGTCGTGGTCTTTTCTGTACCCCAGTGAATCATTACGAATACATAATCATACTGGCTCTTCGCAGACTGAATCGCATCAATGACAGCTGTGGTATCGTATGCGCCAAACACAGTCCAGTTTCTGTTCCTTAAATCCCATGAACCCTTAGGAAGTACACGGCTTGCAGCGATAAATGCATATTTCTTTCCATTTTTTTCTATTACGACAGGCTGTTTTGCACTATCAAGATTCTCTGCAACACCGGTCTCTGGTATGCTTACAGCAGCAAGTTCTGCAAGCGTCTGCTGCATGCAGTCCTGCCCATAGTCTAATATATGATTATTAGCAAGGCCAACTACATCAACACCCATATCAGTGAATACAGGAACATATTTAGGATCCACCCTGAAGGTGTACTGCTTGTCTGATTCAGGCGTGCCTTTTGTACCAAAAGGGAATTCCTCATTTATTTCGAGAATATCTGCATTAACAAGCTTTTCTTTTAATGCTGGCTCTACAACGGAATCAATGCCGCCCTTGTCGTAATTTTTCTGGACATAGGGACTCAGCATCACATCACCAGTAAAAATGATGTTTGTATCAGCGTTCGTATTTGTAGTGCTGTTTGAAGAAGCTGTAGCGGCACCGGAACCTGCAACAGCACTTCCGGATGCTGGTTCGCTGCCAGACGAATTTTCTGCGCCGCTGTCTAATACAGCAGCCTCATCTGGTTCGGGCGTATGATCTGAATTTGCTGAATCGGTTGTAGTATCGGTAGTATCTGCTGAAGTCTCAACACTGCCCTTACCCTGCTGCATTGCAGCATCAGTCTGGGCACTTAACGCATTCTTTCGCTGTTTCTCATTTGCTAATATGATAATACACGTGACTGCTGTGATTACGGTCACAATAAGTACGAGAATCAGGGTAATATTAATTCTTTTGCTTAATTTTCCAAGCTGTTTATCAGATTTCATCGAGAGCGTGTCCTATGTCGTGCCTCATATACTTATTCTTGAAGTCGATCCACTCAGTAGCCTTGTAAGCATTTGCACGAGCTTCCTTTAAATCATTTCCAAGTGCGGTAATACCGAGCACCCTTCCTCCATTAGTAACGATATCGCCATTTTCATCAAACTTCGTGCCTGCATGAAAACAGAAATAATTCTTATTGTCGAATTTGTCGAAGCCTGTGATCTTGAAGCCCTTATCATACTTGACAGGATAGCCGTCGCTTGCAAGAACTACGCATACTGCTGCGTTATCGGCAAACTTAAGATCTATCGTATCAAGCGTTCCGTCAATGCAGGCTTCCATCACGTCGATGATGTCATTTTCCATACGAGGCAGTATGACCTGCGCCTCTGGATCGCCGAAGCGGGCATTGTACTCTAAGACCTTTGGACCATCTTCTGTAATCATAAGACCGAAGAAGATAACGCCCTTGAATCCCCTGCCTTCTGCCGCCATTGCATCGACAGTCTTCTGGTAAATATGCTCTTTGCAGAACTTGTCGACTTCAGGCGTATAGAACGGGCTCGGTGAAAATGTGCCCATGCCGCCGGTATTAAGTCCCGTATCTCCATCGCATGCCCGCTTATGATCCTGTGCAGAACTCATAATCTTGATGGTCTTGCCGTCGCAGTATGAAAGTACTGAAACCTCGCGGCCGGTCATAAATTCTTCGATGACGATTTCATTTCCTGCTGCGCCGAACTTCTTATCCTCCATGAGTTCCTTGACGCCGGCATCAGCTTCTTCCCAGGAATTACAGATGAGAACACCCTTGCCAAGTGCTAAGCCGTCAGCCTTAAGGACAATCGGGTATTTTGAAGTCTTTAGGTATTCCCTAGCTGCTTCAGGGCTATCGAATACTTCATAGCCTGCTGTAGGAATGCCGTATTTCTTCATGAGATTTTTTGAAAAAGCCTTGCTGCCTTCGAGGATTGCAGCATTCTTCCTTGGTCCGAAAACACGAAGGCCTGCCTTCTCGAATTCATCAACGATGCCGCCGCAGAGCGGGTCATCCATTCCGATGATGGTAAGGTCGATTTCTTTTTCTTTAGCGAATGCAACTAATTTGTCAAACTCCATCGGCGTAATCGGAACGCATTCTGCCAGTGATGCGATTCCGGCATTTCCCGGTGCGCAGTATATCTGATCAACTTTCTTTGATTTGGAAACAGCCTGCACGATTGCATGCTCTCTTCCGCCTCCACCAACTACAAGAACCTTCATGATTTTCTCCGTTCTTAATATGTAATACTGTAATTATGAATAGCAGATTTGAAGTAATCTGCTATTTCTTAATAATATTTAGTTAACACTCGATAGCTGCGTGGATATCATCGTGTAACTTTGTCAAGTGTAAAAAATATTTAAAAAGCAAATAGATAACGCATCAGTCAAGAATGATGGTCTTTCTGCCTTCGATTCTGACCTTGCCATTAGCAATGAGGTCAATTGCCTTCGGCATAATCACCCATTCGGCCTCCTGCATTACCCTCTTCTGAAGGACTTCAGGCGTGTCGCCATTCTTGATCTCGACTGCCTTTTGAAGAATAATCGGACCTGTGTCCGTGCCCTCATCAACAAAATGCACCGTCGCGCCTGTGACCTTCACGCCACGCTCCAGAGCTGCCTCATGAACCTTCAGTCCGTAGTAGCCCTTTCCGCAGAAAGAAGGAATCAGTGACGGGTGAATATTGATAATCTGGTATCTATATTTTTCAACAAGTGCAGGTGGAATGACGACTAAGAAGCCTGCGAGGACAATGAGCCCCGGATGGAATGAGTCAATCTTTGTGATTAATGCTCTATTAAATAATTCCCTGTCAGGATAATCCTTCGGGCTTACGACTGCCGTCTCGATATTTGCTTTTCTTGCACGCTCAAGCGCATAAGCATTTTTATTATTTGAAATCACGGCACGGATTCTCGCATTTGTAATCGTGCCATTATTGATCTTGTCAATGATGGCCTGCAGATTTGTTCCGCCGCCAGAAACCATTACAACTAAATCCAACATATTTTCTCCAAGGTAACGCCCCCTCATTCACTTTGTGAACTCGGCGGCAAGTCGATTTTTACTTTGTAAAAATTTAACGTCATAGGGGTTCCTGTCAGCTTCGCTGACATCCCTATGACAAGATTCGTGACAATTTATTTCAGCTTCGCTGAAAAGTCACTCCCTCATATGAGCTCCACGTCTTTCTCGCCGTCAGCAATTTCACCAATGATGTAAGGTGTATCACCTGCTGAACGGATGGCCTTCATAGCACCCGTAACTTCATTCCTGTCAATTGCAAGAACCATGCCGATGCCCATGTTGAAGGTGTTGTACATGATGCGTTCTTCGATGTCGCCCTTCTTCTGGATGAGGCCGAAAATTGCAGGAACTGGATATGAGCTCTTTTCAATGACTGCACGCTTGCCATCAATCAGCATTCTCGGTACATTCTCATAGAAGCCGCCGCCTGTGATGTGGCTGGCAGCCTTTACCTTTATGCCGGCATCCTTGATGGCTTTAAGTGCCTTTACATAAATCCTGGTAGGTGCAAGAAGAACTTCGCCAAGTGATTTCCCATCGAGTTCTTCGACAGGAGCCCTGAGACCATCAGGTGTAAGTTCCTTTTCAAAGACCTTTCTTACCAGCGAAAATCCATTTGAATGTACGCCCGTTGATGCCATTCCGACAAGGACATCACCAGCCTTCAGATTCTCACCTGTGATAATGTCTTTCTTATCTACAACACCGACTGAAAAGCCAGCGAGATCATATTCTTCTTCAGGCATGAGGCCAGGATGCTCAGCAGTCTCGCCGCCGATCAGTGCACAGTCAGACTGCTTGCAGCCTTCTGCTACGCCCTTTACGATTTCCGCAATTTTCTCAGGATAATTCTTTCCGCAGGCAATATAGTCAAGGAAGAAAAGAGGTTCGCCACCTGCACATGCGATGTCGTTTACGCACATGGCAACGCAGTCGATTCCGATTGTGTCATGCTTGTCAAGAAGAAAGGCAAGCTTGATTTTCGTGCCGACACCGTCCGTTCCGGAAACCAGCACCGGCTCATCCATGTCTTTAATTTTGTCAAGTGAAAACGCACCGGAAAATCCGCCAAGACCACCCAAAACCTCAGGTCTTACTGTCTCCTTGACATACTTTTTCATAAGTTCAACTGATTTGTATCCTGCTTCGATATCTACGCCTGAGCTCTTGTAATCCATATCTCTCTCCAATTAAAATTTATTGAATGCAGCGCTGCCAACGAACCATTTAAGAAATTCATCGGGCAAATTTCTGCATAGAAAGCCACAGTGCCAAACACACCGTGACTAGTATAGCATTTTGACAGCGAATTAACAATGCAAAATCAAAGGTTACTTCGCACTATTTTCAATACCAAATAGGCTGTAAGCATTCGTCATCTTGCAAGTATTGAGACATTACTGCTGAATCTTCTGCCTGACAAGTTCAAGTGTTGCCTCAATGTCCCTTCCCTTCTCATCTACAACGACATCTGCATATTTTTCATAAAGTGCACACCGCTCATCATAAATGTCCTTCAATGTCTGACCGTCCTTCAAGACAACGCCGCGGTTATGAAGATTTCCTAGCCTCTTTGAAAGATCTTCATAGTCAAGCTTCAGATAGACAACTGTCGCAATGTCTTTTAAATGCGCCATCGCTCTTTGACCATAGACAACGCTGCCTCCGGTAGCTATGACAGAATGCTCTGTCTCGATGGAAGCATTTACATCCTCCTCGATTTTTAGAAAGCCATCCGTGCCTTCGTCTTCAATAATCTCGTGAAGAAGCCTCTTCTCCCTCTTCTGAATCAGAAGATCAGAATCCACAAACTCATATCCGATCTCTTTTGCAAGTATGACGCCGACTGTGCTCTTTCCCACACCCGGCATGCCGATTAAAACAATATTATTCTTTTTCATTTTTCTTTTTCCCACATTCTGGCTACCACATGATGCCCTAATGCTACTTGTGGTAGCTAGTAATAAATTTGATTTTGGAATTTGGCTACCACATCCAGTACTATTAGCATTTGTGGTAGCTTCAACATAGAAAATCCATGTCAAAAAACAATATCAGTCTTTCAGTACGAGGTCGATTGTTCCACCACCATATACATATTCACCATCATAGAATACTGCAGCCTGGCCGGTTGTGATAGCACGCTGCGGCGTGTCAAACGTGACCTTGTAATATGAATCTGATGTATTGAAATCTTCCTGCCCATTCTCAGAATGAGTTTCAGCTGCTGAAAAATTCCGTCCCCGTGAAGCATAGTATTCCGAAACTTCTTCTGAAGAAATTTTTTCAACCGTCCCCATAGCTTCCTTCCCGCGGTAGCGCGTCATGATGGAAAGCCGGACTGGCGCGTCAATTGAAGGCACAGAAATCCAGTTTACATCACGGACAATAAATTCCTTTGAAAAAACCTTATCCTCAGAACCCACGAAGACAAGATTTTTCTCCATGTCCTTGTCATAGACAAAAATCCGCTCACCTGCTGCAATGCCAAGCCCTTTTCTCTGTCCAGTCGTATAATGCACGGCGCCTTTGTGCTGGCCTATTACTTTTCCATTTTCATCAATGAAATCCCCAGGCGCATAGCTCTTGTTCTGGTACCTTTCCATGAAGCCGACATAATCGCCGTCCGGAACAAAACATATATCCTGAGAATCGCCCTTTTCCGCATTGATGAGTCCATGCTTTTCTGCAATCGCACGTGTCTCATCCTTCGTCATACCGCCAAGCGGGAAAATCGTATGCGCAAGCTCTTCCTGCGTAAGAGAATACAATACATAGGATTGGTCCTTCTTTGCATCAACAGAACGCTTAAGTAAATAACGCCTGGTCTCTTCATTGTACTCAATCTGCGCATAATGCCCGGTCACGATATTGTCATAACCCTTTTCCTTTGCAAGCTTCCGAAGGGCAACAAATTTCAAATACCTGTTGCATTCAATGCAGGGATTCGGCGTGCCGCCGGCCTCGTATGTCTTGATGAAGGGCATGATGACCTTGTCTTTGAATTCATCAGAAAGATCAATGATCTCATAGGGCATGCCGAGCTTAATAGCCACGTATGCCGCATCATAAATATCCCTGTCTGAGCAGCAGGTCTTCGTCTTCTTAAGATTCTTCTCCGGGCTGTCATAGAGCTTCATCGTCGCGCCCATGCAGGTATATCCCCTTTCAAGCATGAGCACAGCCGAAACAGAGCTGTCCACTCCCCCGCTCATTGCAATTAGTGCTGTCTTTTCATTTTCTGCCATATTATCTTCCAATCTTAATATTCTATAGCCAAGCGCAAACCAAAAACATTTCACCCATTCTAAAGCAAATATCAGAATAATGCCATCAAAAATTTACTAATTACGCATGAAATGATTCATTAACAATATCATTCTCTGTAAAAAAGCAAATATAGCAGCATACTATTTAATGAATTCATCTTTCTGTGATAAAATATAAGAGGTAAAATTTACTACTATATATTTTTAGGCAATAGAAGAAAACAATCGGTCAGTCATCTGTTAACATGAAAGAGCAAAATAAGAGCCTGAACATCAAATAGGAGAAAAGAATGCCAGAACAAAATATTCCCGATGTCATATTCGGAAAAGATATTCATAAAAAATACAAAGGCTTTGAGCTTTCGATTCCTGAGCTTCACATAAAGAAGGGACTTGCCGTGGCCTTAGTCGGCGAAAATGGAGCAGGCAAATCGACGCTTCTCAATATCCTATCCGGCGTAAACCGGGATTTCGAAGGCGACATACGATATTTCGACGAGCAGAAATCCATGGCAGAGGATGAGAATGATATAAAGGAGCGGCTTGTTTTCACTGCGGCAAAGGAATATTTCTTTCCGGACTGGAGCATCGAGCAGGTTCAGAATATGTATGGCATCCTCTTCAAGAGCTTTGACAATGAGCATTTTAATGCACTTTACAAAGACATGGAACTTCCAGAAAAGAACCACAAGGTTTCGCAGCTTTCCGATGGAAATCTGATGAAGCTGATGCTCTGCGGAGCATTCTCAAGAAACACGGATCTGCTCATCTTAGATGAACCATCTGCTGCACTTGACCCTCTGATGCGTGACAGCTTAAATAAGATGTTATTAAATTATCTTGACGAAAAAAACGGCCGGACCGTATTTTTCTCTACGCACAATATCAGCGATATGGAAAAAATCACCGACTACCTCATTATCATGGAGCATGGGCAGATCGTTGAAAAAGGCTTCGCTGACGAGCTGCAGGAAAAATACATTTTCATGCATGATGACAGCGAGCTTTCTGATGATATTAAGTCTTTTCTCTATGATACAACGGTGAACAAGAAAGGCTTTGACGGAATTGCGCTCTCGACTGAGAAAGTGAATCTCGAGGACAAAGTGAGTGAAATCCGCCCGGCTTCACTTTCTGAAATATCGCTTGCCGTGATGAAGCATTATTCACGAAGAGCCCAAGGGATGGTGCTATGAAATATTACTTACTATCAGTTCGAAGAAAAAAATTATTTTTATCGGTTTTTATTCTTGTTCCTCTTGTACCATTTTTCGCCTCGCTGCTGCTTACAAATAACCATAATAATCTCATGGATTTTTACCGCTATTTCATTTTTGGCGGATTCTTAGGCGCATATGAATGGATGCTCGAATATTTCACCCAGTTCGATTATTACGGTGGGAAGAAAATAAATAATTTCACGTTCTTCCTGACGTCTTCAAAAGGACTTCCCACTTTTAAGAAGATCATATATGGAAATACCGTAAGAAGGATTATGAATTATTTATATTATTTTCTTCTTGCATATTTAGTGATTCTCTATGAAGATGACAGCGAGAAAATGCTGCAGGCTTCAATCGTCGCATCCTCCTTCATCATGATGTACCTTTTTGAACTCATAATGGAAAGGATTCTGATTTCGTTTGCGGATGTCGTCTACCTTTATATTTTTATGTCTTTCCTGCCAATCCTTGGCTTCAGTATTGGTTCAATTTTGAGCTTGTACTCGATGCCAAGAAGAGTCACGACAAGCGTGATCGTTCTTATCATAAGTGCATTTTTGGAAATAAAAAATAATAACAGGATTTATAAGAAGGCTGTTGTTACTACAAAAAAATAGAAAGGACTGCATATGCTGATTTCAGATATCAAACTATTAAACAGCATATTCAAAAATCTGGTTTGGAAAAAGAGCCTGAAATTCATCGTCATCATGTTTCTCATCCTGATTCTCTTAAGCCTGTCCCTGTTATTAATGGATAACGGCACAGGCATAGAGTTTGTGAGCTTCTATATCGTCATCATGGTAAATGCGATTTTTACGAGCTTCTTCATGCTGTTCATGCCGCTTGATTCATCGAAGTTCTTTATGAATTCTCCGATTCGAAAGCGCCTCATGACAAAGATCATCCCGAATTTCTGCATTTTCTTCGCAGCGCTCACTTCACTTGTTTTTATTATCTTAAATTTCGTGATCAAGAATTACGAGAGCTATATGTTTACCGGAATTCTCCTGCTCTCGCTGTGGCTCATCTCCACGCCGATCAGCTACCGGCTCAATTATTTCATCGTAATATTCCTGATGGGCAGTGCCTCAAGCTTTGCCGTCATCCTTGGAGGCACAGCATTCAAAAATCTTGGAACAGCACCTCTTATTATTATTTCTGTTGCTATCTTTGTCGTATGCGCTGCAATTTCCAAGCTCCTCTATATCAAGCTCGACAAGCGCCCGCTGCTTCCGATTTCATACAAGCGGATTGCGAAATGGTGAAACGAAAACAGAGCACCTCACGAATTCCTCCGCACAATAACAAATAAAACTGCAATCGCATTACATTCATTATACAAGAAAAAGCAAATGCAAGGAAACTATCGGTAAGCCCGGAAGGCAGATGGCATTGGATAGCTTTTCATGAGCTCTTCTGGTGTCACAAGGACGCTGCCTGACACAGGTACCTTTCCTTCGAAAGACGCCACACGGATTTCGTAGCCCGTCATATGCCACTCAATATGCGTAAAAATATGCTTTGCCTCCGGCAGCGGGACAATCTGAAGCGGCTGAAGGCCAAGCTGCTCTGTAAAAGAAAGTGCTTCCTTTTCCGAAAGATGCCCGAACGCGTTTGGAAATTCCCAAAGCCCGGCAAGAAGTCCCTTTGACGGTCTTTTATCAATCAAAATCCGCTCTCCGTCTCGAATCCGAAGGATGGTCCGCTCTTCAATGCGGCGTTCTTTCTTTGGTGCTTTTTTCGGAAATGCCTCTTCTTCTCCGAGCGCATGCGCACGGCAGTCCTCTTTCAGCGGGCAGAGCTCACAACGGGGAGCAGCATGCTGCAGACAGACTAAAGAACCAAGATCCATAAAGGACTGGTTGAAATCACCAGGCGAAAAAGTCTCTTTTTCTTCTGCCATTAGTATTATGAGTTCTTGTGAAATCGCTCTTTTATTCTTCTCCTGATCTATTAGACGTTCGTCGGCCATAAGCCTTGTCAGAATCCGAAGCGCATTACCATCCACAGCCGGCACCTTTTCTCCAAAGGCGATCGATGCAATCGCCCCTGCCGTATAGGCGCCAAGACCGGGAAGTGAACGAAGACTTTCATAAGAATCTGGAAATTTTCCAGAAAATCCATCTGGCGAGCAGATTATTTGGGCAGCCTTTTGCATATTGCGAACCCGGCTGTAATATCCAAGGCCTTCCCAGAGTTTCAAGAGCCTGTCCTCCGGGCAGTCTGCAAGTGCCTTTTCATCTGGAAGCACAGAAAGAAAGCGTTCATAATATGGAATCACCGTCTCGACCCTGGTCTGCTGCAGCATGATTTCCGATACCCACACCGCATATGGATTCTTTGTCTGCCGCCAGGGCAGGTCCCTCTTATTCTCTTCGTACCATGTCGTCAATTTTTCAATCAACTGTTTCGGCAGGCAGGTAGCAGTCTCATCCTTCATATTTCATCTTTCCCTTTTCAAGATGTACTGTGATCAATTGAATTTTATCGCATTTACTAATTTCTAACTCAAATTCGCTTTCATCAGTAACTGGAAAATCAGAAATATTATCTTCTGTCACTTCCGATGGTACTGACTTTGATGATGTGTCTGATTTTGAGTCATCAGATGATTTTGCGGTCTCCGCCGACTCAGTATCACTCGGATTTTTTGAATCTGTGTTGCTGCTTGATGCAGAACCGCAGGCTGCAAGTCCTACAGCCATTGACATAGCAAGAAGGACAGTAATTATTTTCTTTTTCATTAATGAATTCCTCCATACAACTAACATATAAAACTTCAAACGCATCAAATTCATTATACAAGAAAAAAAACAAATGCAAGGAAACTTTCTAAATTTTGCTAACCTTTTGTTTTTTCATCAAAGTAATAATTCATTATCATAAAAATTTCATTTGATTAATATGTCCCATGCTGATATTATATGAATAACAACAATTTAGAGGAGGCGTGAATGGCAGCAGTAAATGACGAGTACAAAGACAGGCTTTTCAGCTTCATATTCGGACGTGAGGAAAACCGGAAGTGGACGCTGGAGTTATACAATGCGATAAATGGTTCACATTATGAGAATCCTGACGATATCAAAATCACGACCATCGAGGAAGTCCTGTATCTTGGCATGCACAACGACGTCTCATTTATGATTTCTGACGAGATGAGCCTCTACGAGCAGCAGAGCACCTACAACCCGAACATGCCAGTACGACAGCTACAATATTGCGGATACCTCTATGAGAAGTACATAAAGGAGAATAAGCTGAACAAATTCGGCAGCAGATTGATACAACTTCCTGTACCTAGACTGGTAGTCTTCTACAACGGAACTACCGACGAGCCGGATGAAAAAATCCTCAAACTGAGCGACTCGTTCCCTGAAGGAGCCGATGCTGACATCGAGGTCAGGGTAAGGATGCTTAACATCAACTATGGCAGGAACCATAAACTACTCGATATGTGCCGCCCCCTTATGGAATATTCCTGGTTCGTAGCGGAGGTCAGAAAAAACAGTAAGGATATGGAAATCGAGCAGGCGGTTGACCTAGCGGTTTCTCAGATGCCAAAGGATTATATTTTGAAACCTTTCTTGGAAATTCATAAAGCGGAGGTGAAAGGTATGATGCTAACTGAATACGATGAAGCAGAAACAATGAACATGTTCAAAGAAGAAGGAAGACAGGAAGGGATGCAGCAGGGCGTGCAGCAGGGCGTGCAGCAGGGCACGTATAATACACTTGTTGCACTGGTAAAGAAAAACCTTCTTTCTATTAAGGACGCAGCCAATCAGGCTGGAATATCTGAAGAAGCCTTCAGAAAGAAGATGCCCACGAACTAATTTCTGCTTTATTACACTAAAAAAAGAGCACCTCAGCGGTGCTCTTTTTCTATAACAATATTAAGTAAATTACATTCCTTTGGACTTTAAAAATTCCTTGTATGAAGAATTTACTTTGTCCTTCTCAGAAAGGATCAGGTCATTTGCTGTAACCCCTTCTGGGAATGGCCATTCTACACCGATGTCAGGATCGTTCCACATCAGGCCGCCCTCATCATTTGGATGATAGAAATCTGTAACTTTGTAGCAGAACTCTGCATAATCAGAAAGAACAAGGAAGCCATGTGCGAAGTTCTTCGGAATCAGGAACTGCTTCTTATTCTCAGCTGAAAGCTTTACACCGAACCACTTGCCGAAAGTCTTTGAACCATCACGAAGATCTACGGCAACATCAAAGACCTCGCCGTTGATCACGCGGACAAGCTTGTCCTGTGGGAAATTGATCTGGAAGTGAAGGCCACGGAGAACACCCTTCTTGCTAGCGGACTGATTGTCCTGGACGAAGTCATAATGCAGACCTTCTTCTTCGAAATCGTTCTTATTATATGTCTCCATAAAGTAGCCGCGGTTGTCGCCGAAGACCTTCGGTTCTACAATGGTAAGGCCTTCAATGCCGCCGCAATTTCTAGTAACTGTTAATTTACTCATTTTTTCTCCTATAAAACTATATACTCACGTCGCAAAAAAATGTACATCTGAAAAACCCGTTCCCACTCATGACTCGACGTAGTGGTACTAAGCTCACGCTATAT
>ONHZ01000040.1 GCA_900317755.1 uncultured Lachnospiraceae bacterium | reverse complement strand
ATATAGCGTGAGCTTAGTACCACTACGTCGAGTCATGAGTGGGAACGGGTTTTTCAGATGTACATTTTTTTGCGACGTGAGTATATATATTTATATTATTTAAGTTCTGCGATTGTGACTCCGGCGTCGCCTTCTCCATACTCACCTAGGCGGAAGGATTTGACACGTGGGTCTCTACGAAGATAAGAAGAGACCGCGTTTCGAAGGACGCCGGTTCCTTTGCCGTGCACGATTCGTATTTCTGCAAGTCCTGCGAGGACGGCATCATCTATATATTTGTCGAGCGTATTCAATGCTTCGACGGAGTCCATGCCAAGAAGCTGAACCTCAGGAGAAACTGAAAGTGCCTTATTGTAGGCTGAGTAATCGGTGCGGTTATTCTCACGATTTGCAACTGAATTATATGCTGCCTTGAGTGATTTCTTTGCTTCTTTATTTTTCTTCGTCAGTGCCTTGTTTACGCTTTCGCCTTCGAAGGTGACAGACTCATCCTCTGCAAGTTCGACATCATTGATATTGACCTTTGTCGTGATAATGCCCATCTTGACCTCAAGATTTCCCTTGGCATTCGGAAGCTTGTGAACGGTTCCGCGGACACCTTCCATCGTGAGCACATTTACAAAGTCTCCAATATGAAAATCTTCGGGTTTTAGTTTCTTTCTCTTCTTTGAGACATTGTTCGCCTCCCGGACAGCCTTCTCGTCCTTATTCTTTGCGCCTGAGCGGAGGGCAGCACGCCTCTTCTCAAGCTCCTTCATGTCGTACTGGCCATTTTCGATTTTATTTAATTCACGTATTGCGGCATCGTACTGGTTCTTCGCATCCTTTAAGATATTAGCAGCCTTCTCATTTGCTTCCTTGAGAATGGCGTCATTTCTTTCTGATGTCTTTTTCTCACGCTCTTCAAGTTTCTTCAGTCTCCTGTCAAGAACTTCTGATGCATTCTTCTGCCTGTCAGCCTCAGACTGGAGACGTCGCCTCTGGCGCTCAATGTCAGCTAAGAGATTTTCCATATTGACGGCTTCAGAATCCATCCTCCTCTTCGCATCATTTAGAATAGATGGAAAAAGTCCAAGTTTCTTTGAGATCGCGAAAGCATTAGATTTTCCTGGAAGACCTGTGATTAATCTGTAGGTCGGCTCCATTGTCTCTGCATCAAATTCCATCGAGGCGTTCATCACGCCGTCTTCTGTGAGCGCATAGGTCTTTAATTCTGCATAATGCGTTGTTGCCATTACGAATGCACCCCTGCGTCTTAGTTCCTCAAGAATCGATACTGCAAGCGCAGCACCCTCCGCAGGATCTGTTCCTGCACAGAGCTCATCAAAAAGAATCAGATCATTCGCCTTTGCTTTTGAGACAATGTTTACGATATTTCTCATGTGTCCCGAGAAAGTCGAGAGAGATTCCTCTATCGACTGCTCGTCACCTATATCTGCAAAAATATTTTTGAAGTATGGCAGTGTTGCTTTTTCACATGGTACAAAGAGTCCGGAAAGTGCCATCAAAGAGAAAAGGCCAAGTGTCTTTAATGAGACAGTCTTTCCACCCGTATTCGGACCTGTAATTACGAGGACTCTGTATGTCCCATCAAACTTTATGTCTACCGGGATAATTTTCTCTTTGTCAATCAAAGGATGGCGGGCAGAGAGCAATTCAATTTCCGGCGAAGAAGGAAGCTCAATAAACTTCGGCTTTACGCCTTCAATTTCAACGGAATAAGCAGCCTTTCCAAAGATAAAGTCAAGTGTCTCTATGAGCTTCAAATTGCTCCTCAAATATTCAATTTCAATGGCACATGATTTTGAAAGTGCAGCAAGAATCCGAAGCACCTCTTCACGCTCTTTATTCTCAAGCTCACGGATTTCATTTCCGGCTTCTACTACAGACATGGGCTCAATATAGAGCGTCTGGCCTGACTGGGATGAATCGTGAACGATGCCAGGAACCTTTGATTTATTCTCCGCCTTGACCGGGATGACATAGCGTCCGCCCTTGCTTGTCACGATACTGTCAGAGAGAAAATCCCCATATTTCGAAAGTGACTTCTGCAGCGTGTCCCTGATCTTTCCGCTTCTTGAAGCTAACTCTTTTCTTATTGACTTTAATTCAGCAGATGCATCATCTGCGACTTCGCCTTCCTCAGTGATCGAGCGGTGAATTTCCTTTGAAAGATTTTTTAGTGGATAGAGATTCTCAAAATATTCAGAAAGCGCTGAAACTTTTCCATCATTTGAAAGCGCATCATCCTCATATTTTTTTAACTCGCCAGCATTATCAAGAAGGGCAGCTACTAAAAGAAGTTCTGCCTCGGTCAGTGTCACATTCAGAGGCAGCCTCTTTAAAATGTCCTCTAAGCCTGTGTCGTCAATGAAGGATGGTTTGCCGAATGAAAGAATGAGAGACTCAGCCTCTGAAACCTCGCTAAGCGAAATCTCGAGTTCCTTTTTGTCACCTATTGGCTCAAGATGAAGTGCCTTCTCCTTCGCACCGGCAGTTGCCATGAACTTCGCGAGGTGCCGCAGGATTTTGTCATATTCAAGTGTCCTATATATTTTTTTGTCCATAATCAAAAAGGTTTTCCAAATTCATATATTTCGTCTGAAGGAAGGTCAATATAATCATTCCAATATACTATTGTCCTGCTGGAATCTAATTGGACATTTGAAAATAATCCCGTAATCTTCTTTAAATCACAATACCCAGGCAAAGTGTCAATATCATCATTCATATCATAGACAACTTTTTTCCCATCATCAAATGTCACTTTTAATTTATAATCATTTTCTGTTTCTACAGATTTTATCCTGATAATCATATTATTACCTCATTTCAAAGGAGGAAGCTTTCTAATATTCTGAGTATTCCACATTTCCTGCAAATCATCTTTATATTTTTCAAGCCATTCCTTTACTAAGTCCTGAGCTTTTTGTGGTAAATCACCCTCAATCATTTCCAGTGTTTGCACATTAAATTCACCAACATATTCTCCATAAATGGCATGAATATGACTAGGTTCATGTTCCTTAGGCTTAAAAAACATTTTTATTACAATTCCATAAAAACGTGTAATTTCTGGCATGACTAGTTCCTTTCTTTATCCATCTTTTTTACTAGTATGTACAAAACAATCGTCGAGTAGATCATCGCGGTGCACCACGCAGTCTGGTCGGTCCAGACGATTGCGTCGTAGCCGAATTTCGGTACGAAGGTGATGGCTGTGATGCTGCGGGCAATCATCTCAATGACGCCAGAAAATACGGAAAGTCCGGCGTGGCCAAGACCCTGAATTGTTGTCCGGGACACGACAAGGATGCCAAGCATACAGAAGAAATATCCCATGCAGCGTAAGTACTTTGCTGACTCCATCAGTACCTGTACTTCGTCCGTTCCAATAAACAGTGTCGAAAACCGGTAACCGAAGAAGATTAAAAATAATCCCATCCCAATTCCATAAATTGTACCAATAATCATTCCATCACGAATGCCGAGCTTTATTCTCTTTGTATTTCCTGCGCCATAGTTCTGGCTTACGAATGTCGATGTCCCGGTTGCAAATGCATCAAATGGTGCAAGGGCAAGTCCCTTTATTTTCGTGCCTGTCGCAAATCCCGAAACATAGAGTGTACCAAGGCTGTTATTTGCAGACTGCATGACCATTGAGCCAATCGCAATGATCGACATCTGAAAGCCCGTCGGTATTCCCATGCTGAGACTTACTTTTGAAATGTCCTTTCGCCAGATTCGATCTTCTTTTGAAAGATGCAGAACAGGAAATTTCTTCAAAATCGTAATCAGGCAGAGCACTGCAGAAAAAGCCTGAGAAATCACAGTCGCAACTGCTGCACCGACTACGCCAAGATGCAGGTTGATAATAAACACGAGGTCAAGGACAATGTTTAAGCCCGATGAAATAATGACAAAAATAAACGGCGTCCTTGAATCTCCCACTGCACGAAGCATCGATGCAAGATAATTATATAGTATCGTAAAAGGTATGCCAATAAATATCACGATAATATAATTGTAGGTTTCCTGATAGATGTCTGACGGCGTCTGCAGAATATACAAAATCCCATGGCAGCCAATGACTGTCGCAGCCGTTGCAACTAAAGCAACTACCACAGCCCAGACTGCACCATGGAAAATATATGAACGCATCGTATCAAGGTCGTGTGCTCCGAATTTCTGTGCAACAGGTATTCCAAAGCCAACGCATGCACCCATGCAGAAACCAAGCACAAGAAACTGCACGCTGCTTGTTGCACCGACTGCGCCAAGCGCATCAGCGCCCAGCGTCTGTCCGACAATTGCAGCATCGACAAGTGAATACACCTGTTGCAAAAGGTTTGCCGCAAGTAGCGGAAGCGAAAATTTTAAGATCAGGCTCATCGGAGAGCCTTCTGTCATATCCTTTGTCATATTACTATTTCATGTCATCGCACAGGTATGAATCTTATCGACATTGATATTATTTTCCCTGTACCAGCCATAATAAAAATTAGTTTTGTTTTTCTGTGAGTAGTTTATTATAATACCCTTAACTAATTAGAAAATCAATTTGCATTTACGGGTATTATGAATAATCTCAAACTCGAATACTTCATGAGGGTATTCAATGAAAAAAGCATATCGGCTGCTGCAAAGAAGCTTTACATTTCTCCGCAGGCACTGTCAAAGAGCATCATCTCACTTGAAGAGGAGCTCGGCCATAAGCTCTTCGAAAGGAAAGGCACACACATTGTTCCGACGGAATATGCCTACCACCTGATGCCGCACGCAAAAAATATTCTCGAAGAGTACAGCCTTATTAATGAGGGCGACATCATGTCGTCAAATGGTGTAAAAACCCTGAGAATCCTCGCAAGCTACGACAGCCTCCGGGACATTCCTGTAGAATTCTATAAAGATTTTCATGAGTCATACCCCGATATCCTATTGCACTTTGAAGAGCTTGCTGACTTCAGCATTGAGGAGGAAATCACAAAGGGAATCGCTGAACTTGCATTGCTTCCCGGACCATTTCAGTACAACCACTATATGACGAAAAAACTCTTTACAGACCGCTTTGTACTCATGATCAACAAAAAAAATAAGCTTTCAGAGCTTCCGGAAATTCCTTCTGAAATGCTGCACAATCTTCCTCTTGCCATAAAGGGAACGAACAATGCCCTGAGTGCAGCCCAGGACAATACCTTTATGCAGCACAATGCCGCACCATACACTGTAATAGAAGCATCTGATTCATATGTTATCGCTGAGATGGCAAAAAATAATCTTGCAGTCGGAATGCTCTTAGACTTTGTGGCAAGAGATTTGGTGAACGATTCCGTTGTCATCCGCCCCTTTGAAGACAAAACGCTCGACAAGACAATATACCTTGTTTCGAATAGTTCGAATATATTGAGTCATGAGGCACTGGTCTTCTGGAACTACTTTCCTGACTGGCTGAAGGAACACGGGAAGAAATAAGCTGTGGTGTGATGATACCAGATCATGAATAGTCTCCCGCCCCAAATGCAATAGCAAGATCCCTGTCAACAAAGAAATGTATGCCTGCTGCATCGCTCATCCAGGGGTATTCATCAAAACCATTTGCTGGATAAACCATCTTGCCTTTCTCATATAGAAAATCATCATCGACAAGTGCTGTCGCCCAGGTATAGCTCTCTGAAAAATCAAGATTTGTAATCGAAAGAACTTTGGCAAATTCACATCTTCCTGCCTCTGTTGTCGAACAAGTCCTCTTTGCATTCGCAGAAACCAGAAGCCGGCTCAAATCTATTCTCTCTGAACCTTCCCTGCTCTCAAGCATCTCAAGAAAATCATCGGAGGAAATCTGCTTCATCTGCGCCCCGCCAAGCTCCTTCTCCTGAATCCTGTCCCTCTCGTCGATATGGTAAAATAAATTCTTCGCCACGATATCCACCTGCTTTCAAGAATAAAGAAGATTTCCATGACAACATAAAAATGACCTACAACATTTTCATGTTCATAGGTCATATTAATACAAAACTAGTTTTTTCTCAAGTTAGTGTAAATATTTTTTAGATTCAACACTTTTCTGTATTCTTTCGTTCAGTTTTTATTATTTCCAGTTTCCTCTTTTCCTTCGAATCTTTCCGTACATCTCGTTTTCCATAGCCATGACTTCATGCATTGGTACAGGTTTAAATACCGGGATGTGCATCTTGACTTTAATCCAGATGACTGCATATACAAATAGAATTGCAAGAACGACGCCCGTAATGATAAGAATCTTTGCCCGCTCAACTGGGTCTGTTGAAATATTTACAATCATGTAAAGTGTGCCGGCGATACCGATGATTGGAAGAACCGGACCGCCTGGAACCGTGAAATTCCTTGGTGCATTTGGAAGTCTGTGTCGGAAAACAAGAAGATCAATATGTGCACAGACATAAGATGCCATCCAGAAAACCGATCCGACAAGAATCAGGAAACTGATGCTGTCAGAAGAATCCTGGCTGATCCATGCACAGATCATAATTGTGACCGAAACAAAGATAACGCCGATAAATGGCACATCCTTTTTATTCGTCTTTGCAAAAAAATGTGGAACTAAATTTGCCTTTGACATTCCTGCAAATATGCTTGAAAGTCCCTGGACTGTAGAATTCTGCGTAGAAACGACGGCAAGTGCAGAGACGAAGCACATCCAAATCTGACCAGGCTTCCCAAGAAGCTTCTCACCATAAAGAAGGTGTGGTGCAGGTGATGAGGTAAGATCATCCCAGAGTGTATAATTGTGGAAACCAAATACCATAATGCCCTGAATCACACAGATGATGCCAAGACCTATGATCATGCCAAGCGGCACATTTCTCTTCGCATTTTTTACATCCTTTGAAATAGGTATTGCATACTCAGCACCGATAAAGAGCCAGAAAGCAACTGCTGTCGATGAAACTACCGTCTTGAAATTTCCATTGATAACTGCAGGCTGGGTAACTGTTGGCTGCGTGCCCATCTTCAAAACGCCGAGAATTCCCATGATGAGCATTGAACCTAAAAGAAGATATGCAACCAGATCCTGCACCTTTGCGAACATATCAACGCCGCGAAGATTTGCAATCAGAATAATAACAGATGCGAGCACGGTCCAGAAATAATTCGGAATCGGAAGTCCCAAGACCTCACCCATCGCATACGAGAAAATCGACGCTTCAACACCGGTTGACAATATATTTGAAATCATGTAGCCGCCGATCATCAAAACGATTGTCGGCACCGGGCCAAGGCCTGCTAAAGTATACTGTGCAAGACCACCTGTCACATCTGGCATCAAAGCATTCAGCTCGGACATCGTAAGCATTGTGATCATGTTCAGAATGCAGGCAATGATCATCGGTACAACAAATAATACGCCGACTTCGCCTGCACCCTGACCTAATTGCACCAAGGAACTTGTCGCAATGACCAAGCCTACGGACACCGAGACGACATTACGAAGTCCTAATTTCTTTTCGTCTTCCATGCCTTACAGTGCCTCGGCACCCTCGTCTCCAGTGCGGACACGGATGACATTGTCAAGGCTGTAAACAAAAATCTTTCCGTCGCCGATATGACCAGTATAAAGCGCCTTCTTTAATTCATCCGTAATCTTCTTGACATCCTCCGTCTTTACAATTGTGGAAACCTGAATCTTTGGAAGAAGCTCCATCTCATAATTCTTGTCTACTTCGTATTCCTTTGTACCCTTTTCAACGCCGCAGCCAAGGACCTGTGTAAAGGTCATGCCGCCAACACCGAGATTTGAAAGGCTTTTCTTTAAGGCTGTAAATTTGCTCATGTCACAGATTACTTCAATTTTGCTAAGTCCACTCATAGTCTGTCTCCATTTCTAAAAAACAAAAATCAAAATGAATTCAAAAATTTTACTATCAATATGTACAATAATCAATAAAAAATAGTGTCGAAAGTATTATTTCAAATAAAACTTTCGACACTAAAATTCAGGCCATCTCAGGCGTATCCCAGAGATTAAGTTTTGTGCCTATACCAAGCTTTACTGCATTTCTGTAAACCATTGTGCCCCAGGCAACGTCTTCTACCGGCATGCCGCCGACTGAATATACATAGATATCATCCTCAGACTGACGGCCAGGTTTAACACCAGTGACAATATCAGCAATATCAACCATATCATCACGGGCAATCTTCTTGTCATGAATAAGATCCATAAACTCACATCCGATGATGCCCATCTTCGGATAGGTAGGATAAGGGTATTCTGCTGCCCATGCTTCATAAAGACCACTGTTGTCAACTACGAGTTTCGCCTTATTGATAAGGAAGTCATCATCGAAAAGAGCTGCTGAAGGCATTGAAATGAAAGCACCTTTCTTTACCCATTCGCCCTTGATATGCGGATAAGTCTCATAGCATGAATAATCATCACTAGATGTAACAACCGTAGTAAATGAAATAATATCAGAATCCCTTACTGCTTCCTCTTCAGTCTCGCATACTGTAATCTCATCAAACTGAGGATATTCCTTCTTTACATATGCAATAAAGGAATCAATGGACTTCTGTCCTCTGCCCTTGATCTTCAGCTTATGAAGTTTCGGATTCGTAGCAACAAAGGCAGCAAGTGATGTACGGCCCATAACGCCAGGTCCGAATATGGCTACTGTCTCAGAATCCTTTCTTGCAAGGTTCTTTGAACCAACGCCAGGAATGGCACCTGTTCTGTAGCTTGACAGAAGGTTTGCAGACATAATGGCAACAGGTGCACCTGTGTCCTTATCAGAAAGAATAAACATAAGGATAGAACGGGGCAGACCCTTTTTCTTGTTCTCGATATTTGATCCATACCACTTGCATCCTGCCATCTGGTACTTGCCGCCGATGTATGCAGGCATTGCCATAAACCTTCTCTCGAGGTCATTCTTTGGCATGCCAGGGAATTTCGGATCATCAGGGAAGGTAACCATGCAGCCGTGAGAATTGTGGTTCTCGCCGCCCATGACATAATCGCCCTTCTTCAAAAGAACGAGCATATCTTCCATCGTCTCGACACATTCCTTCATGTCCTTGACGCCGGCCTTTACCATGTCGGGTTCGCTCAAATATAAGAAATCAATTTTTGTGTCTGCCATTTTATCGTCATTATCTCCTTTATTAAATGCTCGCTTTAAATCTATTGTATCTTAATGCACTCAAATCGAGCGTGGTCTTCTCGTCACAGGCAAGCTCGGAAAGGAGGATGCCGACAACAGGACCGATACCAAAGCCGTGGCCTGTAAAGCCACATGCTGCAATGAGACCAGGAACCTCATCAACGTTACTGATGACTGGAACATTATCTGCACAGTGATCCTCAAAGCCTGTCCAAGTACGAACAATCTTTGCATCTTTAAGAATAGGGAAATACTTAAGTATTCCACGACAAATAGCAGGTGCTGAAATAGACTGAGTTGAAAGATGACCATAATCAAGATTGTCAGGTTCAAGGCCTGTGCCGCCACCGAATACGAATGAACCATGGTTTGTCTGATGACCGTAGAAGTCTGCATCAGCAGTTCCAAGCATCTGTGGGAACATCTTTGGCTCAGCCTCTGTGACAAGTGCCTCGATCAGCATCTTTGTCATAGGAACATCTACACCAACTGTGTGTAAGATTTCACGGCTCTCATAGCCCGATGCAACGATACATTTTTCACATGTATATGTGCCATAGTCTGTGACAACCTTGTCAAGACGGCCGGCCTCTTTCTTAAGTTCTATGACCTTCTCGCCTGAATAGAACTTTACGCCAAGCTTTCTTGCAGCCCTGTAGAATGCAAGCGTAGTACGCATTGGGTTTGCGTGACCATCTGTAGGGCACCATGATGCACAGGTTACTTCGTCTGAAAGATATGGATTGATACGACGAACTTCGTCACCGTCAATCATCTTTACATCAAGACCACACTTCTGAGCCTTCTCTGTAAGACCTTCAAGGATCTTTCTGTGACGCTCATTCTTGCCGAGACGAAGGTTTCCTTCCTTATGATACTCGACATCATCTGAAAGTTCTTCATTAAGATAAGGCCATACATTCTGAACACCATACATAGCAATAGGAAGCTCTCTTGGATCTCTTCCTGACTGTCTGACACCGCCGCCGTTTCTTGATGAACCGCCGTTTCCGATGTTGTCATTTGCGTCAAATACGATTACGGATTTTCCTTTTTTTGCAATATAGTATGCAGCGGCACAACCGATTATGCCAGCACCTGAGATAATAACGTCAGCACTCTTCATGGCTTAAGCTCCTTCCTCGTTTGTTTCCTCGTTTGCCCATACATGCATCTCTGTAGGACGCATAGGGCTTCTCGATGTTGCAGGTTCAAGCTCTGATGGCTTTTCACCAAGTTCGCGGGCAATGATTCCTCTTACGAGCTTGCCGCAGGTCTGACCCTGGCAAAGACCCATGCCGCATCTTAAATATCTTCTTACTTCGGTAAGTGTGAACATTCCGTCATGAACGGCTTTTCTGATCTCACCCTGTGTTACTTCTTCGCAGCGGCAGATGATTCTGTCATCGCCCTCTTTTTCAACATATGGACCTAAGTCCCTTGTTCTATCTATTCTCATGACAAACTCCTATCTCAAACTGCTTTAAAGAATCTTGCCTTCATTACCATGTCCTTTGGTACTGAAATTGTAACAAGGTTCGTGTGATCATATGCCTTTGAAGATCTTACTCTTACAACAGTAGCGTCGCATACTGGCTTTCCTTCTCTTGAAAGAGCCTTGCCAGTCTGGCCTTCAGTAGGAAGTGGAAGGAATTCATAAGGCATTGTAACTTCTGCCTTTCCATCGCCTGTGTCCTCATTGATGAGGAAGATTGCCTGACCTGAGCAGCTTGCTACGCACATGCCGCAGTCGATACATTCATTTCCTTCAACGATGTGAGGAAGATTTGTGATGTTTGAACCAACTTCGATGACATGCTTCGGGCAGGCATCCTCGCAAGGGTTACAAGGGATGTTCTGTGTACATTCCATAACAGGATGTACACCAGCTCTATGAGTAACACCAGGGAATCTCTCGATTTCATCATCAGCAACAAAGCCGTGAAGGAGAAGGTTCTCAGAAATATCAATACCTTCTTCTGTCTTCTCAATCTTCTTGCCTCTGTTCCTTGGTGCGAACATACCCTGACGAAGTCCGTCAAGTGCTGCAACGTTCTTGTCGAATTCCTTGTCGCCTTTTTCTGCTTCCTCAAAGCCAAGGTATTCAGCAACCTTGATACCAGCCATACGACCTTCGATCATAGCGGAAGAAGCTTCCTCGATTCCTGCAACATCACCTACTGCGTAGATGCCTGGAACCGATGTAGCGCCACTCTCATCAATAACAGGAACTTCTGCAGGACCTGAGTTATCCATCTCACAGCCAGCCATCTTAAGGAGCTGAGACATAGGTGAAAGACCTACTGCTAGGCAGATGGTATCAACATCAAAATGCTTTTCTGTACCTGGGATGAACTGGAACTTGCTGTCAACCTCTGCGATGGTAACGCCAGTAACGTGATCAGTTCCATCTGCCTTTACGATTGTGTGTGAAAGATAGAAAGGAACGCCGGTACGTGCTACCTTTGAAGCATGTACGCCGTAGCCGCCGACACGTGGAGCTGCATCAACAAGTGCAACAACTTCGCAGCCTGCCTGAAGAAGCTGATAGGAAACAACAAGGCCAACGTTTCCTGAACCAAGCATAAGGATTTTGTTTCCTGGCTTAATTCCATGAAGGTTCATCATTGTCTGAGCTGCACCAGCACCGATAACGCCAGGAAGTGTCCAGCCATCGAAGGTAACCATATTCTCTGCTGCGCCAGTTGCTACGATGATCGAATCACCCTTGAAGTGATTTACATGATCGCCCTGACGAACAACGATTTCACGGTTCGGGTAAATACCCATTACTGTAGAATCAAGTTCAACATCAACGCCAAGATCTGTTGCTTCCTTGAGAAGCTGCTCGCCAATGACGAAGCCTCTGATCTTTGCCTTGTGTTCCTTTGAACCGAAGAATTTATGTATCTGCTTGAAGAGCTGTCCGCCTGGTCTTGCATTCTCGTCGAATACTACGACATTCATCTTTCTCTTTGCAGCCTCAATTGCGGCTGAAAGACCTGAAGGACCTGCTCCGATTATTATTAAGTCATATCTTTTCATCTCTGCACCCCTTACTTACTGTTCATCAAATGGTTTATCTGAAACGCCATACTGTGTACGGACATCCATGCCTTCCTTAAGTGGTGTCATGCATGTTCTGACATTTGGCTCACCATCGACTACCATTACGCAGTCAGTGCAGCGGCCGATAGCGCAGAAGATTCCTCTTGGGAGGTGCTTCTTTGCCGTATACCTGTGTACCATGACTCCGTTCGCCTTAAGCGCCATGGCAATAGGCTCACCTTCAAAGCCTGTCATTTCCTTCCCGTCGTAAGTGAATGTGACGGGCTCACCCTTTTCATAAGTTCCAAGAATAGGATGATTTGCTATTCTTTCCTGTGTGTCTCCCATAATCAATCTTCCTTTCCAAACATCAAAAAAAGGCAAGTCGCCTAAAGTAACTTCAGACGCCCTTGCCTTTCGTGATTAAATTTATATCAGAAAGCTGAGGATATGAAAATAATCAAATTGTTTGTCTATTTCAACCAATTGGTTGATATACACAAAATTCGTAGAACATTAATTATACTTTTTTTGTTGAAGATAAAAATTTATCATCTTTGTATTTATTTCATCAAGATCTTCTTTTTTCTCATACTTTACTGGAAATACTGGAATATTTCTTATTGGAAATTTTACATTTTTGCTCGAAATTGTACTGCCTGAAACAGACATGCTGCAGTTACCAGCTCCTATTACAGTTGCATGCATTGTTTCGTCTGCCTGACAAGTTTCTATTTTATTAAATTTGTTATTATTATGTATCGCACTTCCTAGTAAAACACCAAGATCTCCATATTTTAGCCAGTCACGGTCTGTATCTTTCATACAGTCTGCAACTCCGCCTGAAAATGTAATAATAACTGGCAGGATGTTTTTTGTAAGTCCATGGGAAGTAATAAGATATTTCTCATCTTCCGATGCCTTTGAAATACCTGCTGCTTCAGCAAGAAATTCAGCAAATATTGTAGAAATCTGATATGTCTGCTCCTGCTCCCTTTCCTGCTAGAAAGCTTTCAAGATCAGGACCGCATGAAGCTACTACAAAATCTCCTGCAGTTCTTGAAACAGTTTCTGAAACCTCTCTTGCGTTACGTTTTCTGGCAGTTTCTCCAGTAATGATGACAGCACCAGTCTCTATTTTTTCAGGTGACATTCCAGCAGAGGCATATTCGTTTTCTATTATTTCTCCGACTCCTGTTGAATCAATAAGTTCATTATTAATTAGTGGAGTAAAGTGAGGTTTTCCCTTATAAATCACCTCACGATTTGTAACATGTATTTCAGGAACTGTACCAAAGCCACCGCTTTTTTCCAATGTCAGCCTGCTGAATATTACCTGTGTCGTAGTAGTCCCTATATCAATTCCTGCACTAAGCATTATCTCAGACATTTATGACTCCCGATTGATCAGACGCATTACAATGACCCATATAAAAAGGCATCAGTACATTAATATACTGACGCCTTTGTCATTGCATAAAATACTAAGTATCAATTACCGATTTTAATTTCTTGCCTTACATTATTATAAACCTTAAAGTAGCTACAATGTAAAGAAATTTTATACTTGGTTAAGCCCTAATAAAAATCACGGCTCACATATCTTCACCAGTGCCCTCTTCTTATTAAAAGAAATCCCGTATTTCATGATTTTTGAATAGGTTCCTGCGAAGAGGAAGTCTTCGTCATAGTGCTTTTTCTCTATCTGCTCTAATGCTTCATCGCAGGACATTATCATGTCATCCATTTCTCCAGAGTCTGAATACTTGAGCTCAAGGATTACAACTTTTCCATCATTGTCATCCGTTATTGTGATATCCGAATACCCATCTCCGTTTTCAGCATTGCTTTCTATGCTATCGAATTCATTGAGAAGACCTAAGATAAACCCATGGTAGAAATTCTCCCTGATGCTCTGTTTTGTGAAGCTGTCTCTAATGCTTACAGATTTCCTTAATAGCAGATTCAGTATCCTTGTCATCTCATCAGGATTTCCTGAAAGTGCTGCATCATAGAATTTCTTTCCTGACTCAGTATCCGATTTAACACGGTTTGTAAACCATGTCTCGATGTCATCCGCATAGATTTTCCTCACTTCACTATTTGGAATCCACAGGACGAACATGTCATCATTATCCTTATATCCTGTAAGATATCCTGTGAGATATAGAACGCTCCAGAGATTTTCAATAGTATTATCAATGTCCCTGTATGTAAGTTCTTCCCTTATTTTTTTTCTTATTTTTTCACCATTGACAAGGTTCTCAAGCTCTGATTTAGTCTTTTCAGAAGCAATATTCACAAATTCACGGACAAGTGTATTTTCGCTGGAGTTCGACCAATAGCTTTCAGCCCTGGTTTTCGCACCACTTGAAATATCCTGGCAGTAGTTCACTACATCCCATGGGGAATAAATTTCTGATTCACCGAATTTGTATCCGTCATACCACTCTTTTACTTCTGGTTTCTTACTCGAGAGTTCATAATGAGCTAATATCGCATCCACTTCACTTTCAGTAAATCCAAAAGTCTCATTACGGTTTTCCATCGTGATAGAGTTCACCTTGAAATTGTTCATCCCTGTGAAGATGCTCTCCTTCGATATACGAAGACATCCTGTCAGAACTCCAAATGCAAGGTTCTCATTGTCCTTCAGGGCGGCACTGAACATACTCCGAAGCAATCTGACCATCTCGTCGTAATAACCGTTTACATGAGCCTTATCAAGTGGGACATCGTACTCGTCTATCAAAATGACAACTTTCTTTCCATAATGTTTATTAAGAAAAATAGTAAGCATCTTAAGACTCTGGGCAATGACATTCTCGCTGTCAGCATTCAGTTCTGCATCTTTGCTCATTCTTACTATTTTAGAGTATATCTCCTTATCATCCTTATCCAGTCTGTCGCTTTCAGAAATTTCTGTGTGCCTCTTAGACTCAACGTATATGATTCCACAGAGCTTCTTAAATGCACCAGTATAATCTTCACCATCTACTTCTTTTAATGATAATGAAATGACAGGATACTGCCCCTGATATTTCTCACAAAATTCTTTATCCTCTGAAATCTTAAGTCCATTGAAGAGCTCCGAAATACTTCCTATTTCAAAAAAATTCTTTAGCATGCTCATATTTAAAGATTTGCCAAAACGCCTGGGGCGGGTATATAGCGTGACACTTCCGCCATTATTTATTATGTCCTTTATCAGCATGGACTTATCAACATAATAATAATCCCCAGATCTTATATCCTTAAAGTCTGATATGCCTACAGGAAGTTTTTTCACGGAGTGCTCCTTTCATAAGGTATTAAAAAAATCAAGATTATGCTAACCATCTTCACGCATCGTCGCAATATTGCCTAGAATCATGTCGTACTGCAATCACTGCCTTTTGCTATCATAATATCACGCACTTCTTAGTCTTTCAATCGAAAAAAGCGTGAAAACAAGATTAAATAGAAACAGGACTTGCGCTATATTTTAAGGTATTGCGTATGTCTAAAATAAATCCATCGAAGAAGGGAAATGCCCTGCGGATTTTTTTGAAAATTTTTTGAAGCAGCTCCAATGTATGAAAATTTAAAATAAAAAATTT